>CAZBIU010000138.1:0-16231 GCA_964491625.1 uncultured Myxococcales bacterium | reverse complement strand
GTATGATCTCGCCCTGCCCCCAGGGTGCCGGCATGACGTTCGTCGCCGGTTCCTCGACTACTCGGTCGTCGTGGGCAGCGTGGACGTGCCGGGCGTGGTGATGGCGGCCATGACGGCCCGTTGAAGATACACGGCTGGATCTTCTCCGCGCATCTGTGCCGTCTCGATCATCGAGTAGAAGAGTGCCGCCACTTCGGTCCCGCGCTTCGACTTGCTACCGTAGTGATTCTTGCGGCCCACGACCAAGGGCCTGATCTGTCTCTCCACCAGGTTGTTGTCGAGCGGCACCCACGGATTCTCCAGAAAGACCGTCAGGCCGTGCCAGAGATCCAGCATGTACTTGATGGCCTTGCGGAAGGTGCTCTCGGGGAGACCTTGTTGTCGTCCGGCCCACGCCTTAATTTCCTCGACCACGGGCGCGGATCGCTCGCGGCGTACTGCCAGGATGTGGGCCAGCGCTGACTCTTGCTCCGCGCCAGTCAGCGTGTGTGGATTCGGCAAGTTCCGTTCGACCTCGTAGAGCTTGCCGATCAAAGCGATGGCCTCGGCACACGTCGGCGCAAAGGGCTCCGCCTTTACGTACTTGCGACGTACGTGAGCCCAGCAAAATGCGAGCGTGTACCGGGGCACGCCGTCCGGCCCGGCTCGTGCCACCGTCTGATATGGCTCGTAGCCGTCGGCGACCACGTTACCGTGGTAATCGCCCAGGACTTCCCGAGCCGTCGCAGTCGAGCGGCTGTCGAAAATCCGATGGTACACGGCTGACGGCGATGCCACCGTCCAGGCGTACCATTTCTTTCCCGCGCCCTTGCTCAGCATCAGCCAGTACGTCTCGTCGGCGTGGATGAGCGGCGATGCGAAGACCTCGTCACGCAAGGCTTGGTAGCTCGGCTCCAGATGCTTCGCCAGGGCTTCGATCTGATCCCACAGCGTCTGGCTGTCGACGACGAGGCTGTTGGCCAGGTACATCTTCACCTGCCGCTCCAGGGGCAGGTGGTACAGGTACTTGGCGATGGCGACATAGACGGCAAACTCCACCGAGTACCGCCCGCCCTCGACGAGCTTGAGCGGCCCCGGCGCTGTCACCGGTGCGCAGCCGTGCTTACAGCGGTACTTCTTTCGTCGGTGCTTGCGTACGATGAAGTGCCGCTCCACCACCGTGATCTCCTCGGAGTCCTCCGTCTGGCCTTCCCACTCGGCAAGCACCGCACCGCAGTCGGGACACACGCGGTCGGCCTCGACCAATTCGTGCGCATGCTCTTCGACGGGCAACTCGGTCTGCTGGCGCGGCCCATGACCATTGCGCGGTGGGCGCGGCGCTGGCAGCTCTGCGCTCGCCTTGCGCTTCTCGCTCGACGCCCCGAACATCGCCTGCCGCAACGTCGCCATTTGCTCCTGCAACCGCACGATCTCCAATTGCAGCTGCTTGGGAGCGTCGTTGCCTTTGAGCTTGGCATTCTCGGCAATCAGTTCCTGTAGCCGCGCGTGCAGTCGCGCATTCTCCTTCTCAAGCAGCAGCGCCGCCTGCTTCACCAGCGCGGGGTCATCGAGTTTCTCGACGGTGGAAACCACGTTTCTCTATTGCTCACACCGAGATCTTCACTGCAAGTTCTTTCTGGTCGAAGGTGGGTGGGGCCAGTGATTTTCTTCCGATGAGGTCGCTCCCTTCGAGAAACAGAGCGAGTTCGCTCAGCGTCAGAGAAACTACGCCGCCGACCGAGCGCTCCCACGGCCGCGCGAATCGTCCTCGCTCAAGTCGCTTCGCCAATACGCAAAGGCCAGTGCCATCGAAGTACAGAACCTTTGCCCGTCGTGGTTTGCGCCCGAGGAACAGATAGACATCGCCGTCCAAGAGCTTGTGCTTCATCTCCTGCTCGACCAACGCCGACAGACCATTGAAGCCTTTGCGCAGGTCCACGGGCGCGCCATACGCAAACACGCGTACAGCGCGAGTCAGCCCGATCACCGACTACCCAAGCTCCTGCAGCATCGCCACCGCCAACTTGACCGGTAGACCTTCCAGCCGATATCCGCGCGGCGACACCAAAGCAAAGCAAGGGAAAGCTGTCGCGGGTGGCTCCGCGCGAACGACCTTCACGGGCACCATGCGGCTTCCTTTCGACGAGCTTCGCCACAAGTACAGCGTCGCTGCGCATATGCCAATCCGCTTCGCCACCACGTCCATCGCCAGCCCTTGCACTTGTAGATCCTTGGCCAGCTGCAAAGCCTTGGCCTTCATCTCCGCCGTGTACGGCCGTGCCCCTTTCCGTCGGGTACCACGCCAGCGCAGAACCTCACTTCGAAACGCATCGATCTTGTCATCCATGGGAACCTCCTTGGAAAGGAAGGTCCCATAGCTCGCGGTCTACGTCAGGAGGGGGACGGGCGAGGATTTACAGTCCAGTAGACGGTTGTGGAGTCCACCGCGATGAAGTAGGCACTCGCCGCTGACGCAAGGTTGACCAAGCATCGACCGCCGCTACACTGCGCTTTGGATGGTGGAGTGAGGCGGTCGCATACAAGGCGGAAGGACGTGATGGAGACGACCAAGACCAGGCGACACCAGCGTCTCGAACTGCCGCAGGAACTCATGGACATCCTGCGGTGGCACGTGGACGAACTCCAGAACGACCGGATGCGAGAATCTGACCTGCTCTTTCCATCACGCATCGGCGGATTCCACGCCGAGAACGTGTTGGTGAAGCCGTTCATGGAGGTGGCCAAGTCGCTGAAGCTGGGCAAGAAGCTTACTCCCCGTGGAATGAGGCGGACGTTTCAGGATCTCGCCCGAGCAGCAGAGGTGAAGGACGTCGTGACCAGGGCGGTGTCGGGTCACGCGACCGAGGTGATGCAGCGTCACTACAGCACGGTGGGCGGTCAAGAGATCAGGGAGGGCATCGCCAAGGTGGTCTCGTTGGCCAAGGTTCGGGAAGCGATGGCGGCCACCCCTGAAGCCACCGCGAAGAGTGCGGGGCAGAGTGAAAGTGGTGTGCTTAGTGGTGTGCTTGGGGCCGAAATGAAAAAAGCCAGCTAGCGCTGCCACGCTAACTGGCCGTTCTTCTTAGACTCTCTTGTGGGCGTTGCAGGATTTGAACCTGCGGCTTCCACCGTGTGAAAACGACAAGAAGCCAGGAAAAAGTTAGACTTTCAACCACTTACGTGTGTCGTGGCGTCTCATGGTGTTTCGTCCTGACACGTGAAAGTGTGGACCGGAGTGTGGACCGGATGGACTCCCTACCGTTCGCGTTTCTAAGGGTTTCTTTACCGTCGCGGGTGATTTGGAAACGGTCACCGCGTCGTCTTCCCTCAACACCTTGACCCCGGGCGTCCCGCGAGAGGTCAGGACGCGATCATGATGCAGCGAGTCCTTCAAAGGGGCAGACTGCATGTATCTCGGCGTCACGTCTTGACGATGTGCGCCTGCCCGTTACCCGAGATGGTATGGTTCTGTCCATTCCCCGAGACCCAGCCGAGGAGAAGCAGCCATGGTCGAGATCCTTGAAGCTCCAATAACGTTGACCTGCGCCGCCGCACCAGGTCGCTTCAGGTTGCAGTCCATTTCCGGAAGCGAAAGCCTTGGCACGCTCTACGAGTATCAGCTCGTGCTGGTGAGCGAATCGCACGACATCGACCTCATGGCTCTCCTGGGGCAGTCTCTCACGGTCCACGTGCCCCTTGGTGGCGAGCAGGTCCGCCACTTCGGCGGCGTCGTCTCGGCAATCCGGCGGGGCGAGCGCGATGGAACCATGACCATCTACCACGCGACGCTCAGCCCGGAGCAAGAGCTGCTGACCTTCTCTCACGACTGCCGTGTGTATCAGGACGTCACCGTCGTGGACGTCGTGAAGCACCTCTTCACTGAGCATCGCCTGCGCCCGTGTCGAGAAGCCCTCTTCGAGAAATACCGAAAGTGGGACTACCTGACCCAGTACCGCGAGTCTGCGTTCGACTTCATCCGGCGCATCCTGGCGGTCGAGGGCATCTACTTCTTCTTCGATCATTTGGCAGACGGCACACAGATGGTGCTTGCCGATTCAGTGTCCTCGCACGAAGCCCGCAAGGGCTGGGAGTCAGTGCCCCTTGTGACTACGTCCATGGGCCGTCGGATCGAGCCCGATGCCTTGAGCCGGTGGCAGGAGGCTTCTGCGCTCGCAACGAACGGGATCACGCTACGCGATTTTGACTTTCGTCTGCGGGGAATGCCGGCCGTTCTCGATGGCAAGAAAGAGATCCCAGACGCCGACAAGAAGCGTTCGCTTCACAGGTACGAGTATCCCGGCATTTTCACGCTCAACCACAACCGCGCAGACGGGGATTCTCAAGCAAGCCTGACCGAAGGCGAGCGGCTAGCGATGGTGCGCCTAGAAGAGAAGCAGAGCCACCTCGTGCGATATGAAGGGGAAGGAGCGGCTCGCAACCTTCACGTTGGTTCGACCTTTTCCCTAGCGAATGTCCCTGCATTTTCTGGCCGCCAGTTCCTCATCACGGCCACGGAGGTTGCCTTCAGACATCCTGCGTTCGAGAGCGGGAGCCATCTCTCCGGCCCGCAATGCCATGCCCGCGTGACGGCAATCGACTCCGACGTGCCCTTTCGTATGCCACGCATAGAGAAGCCCGTGATCGCCGGTCCGCAGACTGCGCGGGTCGTCGGTCCTTCGGACGAAGAAATCTGGACGGACAAGTTCGGCAGAATCCGAATCCAGTTCCACTGGGATCGCGAGGGCAAGAACGACGAAAAGAGCACGTGCTGGGTGCGGGTTGCCCAGGCGTGGGCAGGAAATCGCTGGGGAGCGATCCACATTCCACGGATCGGTAACGAGGTGGTCGTGTCCTTCCTGGACGGCGATCCGGATCGTCCCCTTGTCACAGGAAGCGTTTACAACGCCGACAACATGCCGCCGTACGAGCTGCCGGCCAATTCCACCCAGACCGGCATCAAGAGTCGCAGTACGAAGGGCGGGAACGCCACGAACTTCAACGAGATTCGTTTCGAAGATAAGAAGGGCCTGGAAGTTCTGCACATGCAGGCCGAGCGCGACATGACCACGCTGGTGAAGCATGACCAGACGACCAACGTTGACGTGAACCGCACGGTGATCGTGGGCGGAAACCAGACCACGAAGGTGCACGCCAAAAGAGCGACCACGGTCGATGCCGAGGACAGCAAGACCGTGCACGGATCCGAGAGCACGACCGTCGATCTCAACCGCGAGCTGATTGTAACGGGCGAGAGCAAGACCCAGGTCACGAAGAAAGCCGCGCTTGGGTTCAGCGCGGATCGTGAAACCAAGGTCGTGGGCACCGACGAAACCACCGTTGGCAAAAGCGTGCTCAAGCAGGGCGGTACGAAGCTCGAATACGCCGACGGCAGCGTCGACCTGAAGACCGAGGGCTGGCTGAAGATCAGCCATGCCGGTGCTAAGATCCACATCGACGCCGAGGGCAACGTCAGCATCGAAACCGACAAGGAGCTGAAGCTGGTCGCGGATGGAGCGTCGGCAACCTTCGCTGATGGAAAGGCCGAGATCTCGGCCGAGAAGGAAGTCATCATCGTCGTCGGTACGAACACGATCAAGGTGGACTCGACCGGGGTCACGACCTCGGGCAACAACATCACGAATTCGGCAACCGGCCTTCATCAGACGACTGCCCCGCTGATCACGCAGAACTGAGCCTCGCCGCCCTTGGACCACATTCTCCTGCCCCTTGAGCACCTCCGACAGGAGGTAGATTTCTTCGTCCGCGAGGAATCGCTCCGATTGCTTCACATTGTCGCGGATTCCGCCCTTCACGGACCGGCCTTGGATGCTCTCCGGGCGATGCAATGGAGCCCAGATAACCGGCGCCTTGTTTTGGTATTGGAGGATCCGGACGGGCAGCCATCAAGCCGATGGGACGTTTGGAATGAATACATCCGCAAGGAGTACGCGAACATTCGCGAGGCGTATGCCAAAGTCGGCATCGAGCTGGGTGAGCTTGGTCCATCAAACGACGGCGAGCCGCTCATCCGTTTCGCGGCGGCCTTGAAAGCAGCGTCCGACGTCCTTGGCCAAGCGCCAGCCAGAAGCAACGGCATCACGGTCATCTTCTCCACCGCGACGCTGCGAGACCCCGACCAGTGGATCTCGTTCCTTGTCGAGATCGTCAGTCGAACACCATCGTTGGCCAACATTCGTTGGGGCTGGATGGAGACGGGCAAGACGATTGGCAGCGAGCTGGCGTCGGCCCTCGGCAAGGAGCGAGTGCTTCACGTGGAGTGCCGGGTTGATCCGGCCCGGCAACGGGAAGAGCTTGAAGACCTTCTTTCGTCGATGGTCGAGGCTGACGACGAGGCGACGGGGCCGGCTGCTGTTGGTGCTGCGGCTCCGACCGTCGCACCACCAACCCATCCGACGGATCCGCCAAGACAACCTGCGCCTTCGGTCGCGAGACAGGTGAATCGGTTACTTCTGAAGGGTGTGCAGGCCGTGAGGGCTGGGGACATGAAGGAGGCTATCAGGCTACAGTCCCTCGCTTTCCAGCAATGCGCCTCGGCCGATGCCGCATCCCTCGCGGTGGAGATGGAGCTGCTGCTCGCAACGTATGTTGTGCAAGCTGCTGGCGGCGAGGAAGCGTCCCTGCGCTCCGCCTTGTCCATCTTCCAGCGGGTCTCCGCACGCGCCTACCAAAACGGGCTTATCGTAGCGGGAGCGAAGACCGACATCATCTTGGCACCGTTGGCGAAGCTCGTGGGCGAGTTCGAGATGGCTGGTCAGGTGCTTCGGCGAGTCGCAGACAGGGCTCGAACGACGGCGCCTCCCTTGAGCATCGAGGCCCTGCGTCTTGCTGCGGACTTCATGGCCGAAAGGGGCAACTCGACAAAAGCCCGAGGGCTACTCGAAGAGGCGCTTGAAATCGCAACGGACATACCTTCAACGGAAGCCAGACAGACCTCTGCGTCCGCATGCGCCACGGGCCTGGCCGCTATCCTTCGGCGGGAGGGTCACGACAGCCAAGCGGCGGAGGTGGAGGCATCGGCACAGCGGTGGAACGTGGGCACGTCGAGCTAGCGACACCGTCGATTCCCGGCGGTCACGCCTTGTCCTTGACTCCCGGACAGATGGCTAGGAAGAATGGCGCCATCGTCATGTCCAGCTTGAGGCGCTTCTTGTGTTCCTGGCCACTTAGCCTCTGGGCGCTCGGGATTCTTGTTGCACCGAGTCCATCCGAGGCCGCCGACAAGAAAGGCGACCCGAAGCCCAGCGTGGCTGTGGTCTCGGTCCAGATCCCGCCCGCGCTGGTCGCCGACCGAACGGCCATCGAGGCTAGCGTCACGAAGGGCTTGGAGTCGGCCGGGTGGACCGTGCTCGACCCTGGAGAAACAGCGCGTCGCGTCGGCGAGCGAACCGATCTCCTGCAATGCGCTGGGGAGGTCTGCGCAATCGAGCTTGCTCGTATCACCAAGACCGTCTATCAGGCGCGGGCCGAGGTCAGCGGCGGCAAGCGGAAATACGCGATCAGCCTGAAAATCCTCGACGCCGCAGATGGCGGAAAGCCGATGGCTCGCGAACACGCGGAATGCTCAACCAAGGATGTCGCTTCCAAGCTGGCTCTGGCCGCTGAATTCGCCGGCCGCGAAGCGCTGACCGTACTAGACGAACTCGCTCATCCCGACGTGGTACCGGGCGGCAAGGGACCTGTCGTGGCCCTGGCCCCGATGAAGCTGCCTTCAGCCGCAGCCGAGGATCGCGAGGGGATCGAAACCGGACTGGCCCGTGGTTTGGACCTGGCTGGCTGGCAGGTTCTCGACGTTTCCGAGACGAATCGGTTGACGGCGGACCGGAAGGACCTGGCCGACTGCACCACCGACCTTTGCACGCTGGAGATTGGCCGGCTTACCAAGGCACCGTATATCGTGCGTGGATCGGTCAAGACCGGCAAGACCAAGTACACCGTCAGCCTGACCCTGTTCGACTCGGCAAACCCGAGCAAGCCACTGGTGCGAGAAGACGAGGAGTGCATCGAGGCTGATCCTAATTGTCCACTCATGGCACGGAAGATCTCTCACGCCGCCCGAGCCCTTGGGCGCAAGGCAATCAATATCGTGCAAGCGAACCCTTCACCCGTGGCGAACCAGTCGCCGCCAACGGCGCTGACTCCCTCTCCGTCATCCGTTCCGGATGGTCCAGGCGTGCCAGCTCGAACGGACGTGTCTCCAGTTGAGCCGCCGCCGTATTCGTCACTGCGAGTTGCCGGATGGATCACCATCGGGGTCGGGGCCGCTCTTCTCGTGGGCAGCGCCGTCGAATTCATCTACGACGGCAAGAAGACTGACTGTCAGGACACGCCGGTCGGCAAACGCTGTTTCCAACGCTATGACGACAAGACGAGGGCCTATCTCTTGGGCGGGGTTGGTCTGGCCAGCGCCCTCATCGGCGGCTACATCGTCCTCTTTCCAGGAAGAGCGCACCCAACTACGGTCGCGTTCTCATCTAGCGGGATCCTCGTAGGAGGTGAATTTTGAGAAACCTCATCGTGATCGCGTCTATCGCCCTCCTTGTTCAAGGTTGCCTGTTTGGCAAGAAGGACGATCCAACTACTTGTCGAGCGAACGGCGAGTGCGCTTCGAAGATTTGCAACCTGGCGACCTACTACTGTGAGCCCGTTGGGGACGTGGATTCTGGGCAACCCGAGGGTGGAACGAGCGGCGTTGGTGGAACGAGCGGCGTTGGTGGAACGAGCGGCGTTGGTGGAACGAGTGGCGTCGGTGGGACGGTAACAATCGACGTCGGTGGAACGAGCGGCGTTGGTGGAATGAGTGGAGCTGGCGGAGGCGCCGGTTCAGTAGGCGACGGTTCGGTCGACTCCCAGCCCGACGCCAACATGGCTGTAGACTCGCCGTTCGATCAGCGGGTTCTGGATGTCGCGGTCGATGCGCGGGTGCCCGACGCTGCGGGAACCTGCGGTGTGAATGCGGACTGCACCGACCCGACGAAAGCTTTTTGCGTAACTGGCGTGTGCGTCGGCTGTCAATCGGGCCTTGATGGCGGCACGAACGCTTGTACGGCGCCGACCGGCGTCTGCGATTCGCTGACCGGGAGGTGCGTCGGCTGCATGGGCAGCAGCCATTGCGCCACGCCCGGGGCTCCGATCTGCGACACAACCAAGAACACCTGCGTCGTCTGCGCGTCGGACTTGCAGTGCCAAACGAAGAGCACAGCCCTTCCCGCGTGTCGTTCGGATGGGCAGTGCGTTCAGTGCACGGCTACGTCGAGCGCTTCTTGCACCGGGACGACCTCGGCTTGCGACACCAAGACCAACACCTGCGTCCAGTGCGTCGCGGCCACGAGCTGCTCCGGCGCCACCCCCATCTGCGGAGCGACTGACAAGTGCCAGGCGTGCGCAGTTGATACCGACTGCACAGGGTTGAACGATCCCGCTCGCGCTTCCTGCGCTGCAAGTGGAGCTTGCGTCCAGTGCACGGCCACGAACGCCACGAAATGCACGGGGACGACTCCAGCTTGCGACACCACGACGAATAGCTGTGTCCAATGTACCTCGGCCGCGTACTGCTCGGGGGCGACCCCGATCTGTGGAACCATCGAGAAGTGCCAAGCGTGCGCGGCCGACACCGAATGCGCAGCCTTGAACGATCCCACTCGTGTCGCTTGCGTGACCACTGGCGCCTGCGTCCAGTGCACGGCGACCAACAGCGCGAAGTGCACGGGGACCACGACAGTCTGCAACACCACGACAAACAAGTGCGTGCAATGCCTGACGAATGCGACGTGCGCGGGCACGACGCCTGTGTGTGCGACCTCGACCAATACCTGTCGGGGGTGCGCGAGCGCCAGCGATTGCTCGTCATTCACGGGACACACGGCCTGCGCCTCGTCTGGGAGTTGCGTGCAATGCACGGACAACAGCACGTGCTCGGGCACGACGCCGATCTGTGCGACCTCGACGAACACCTGCCGGAGGTGCTCGACCGACGGTGAGTGCTCCGCGATTGGACCCGGTGTGTGCATGGCCGATGGCCACTGTGCGACGGATGCAGAGACGGTCTACGTTGGGCCGGTCGGAAGCACATGTAGCGACGCGAACGCCGGCACTGCGCAGGCTCCCGTGTGCAGCTCCCAAGCCGGAGTTGGGCTTGCCACCCAGACGGGGTCCTCCAAGTCCGTGGTACTTGTCAGAGGAACCTTGGCTGCGGGGTCAACGCTCATTACTGCTTCGTCCCCGTTGACAATCGTTGGCAAGAGCAGCGCTGTTTTGACCCCCACCACCGTTGGCAGCGTCGGCATCACCATCACATCAGGTGAAATCTATCTGCGCAACCTGACGGTTCAGGGAACCGCTAGCCCGGCGACCGGCATGGGAATCAACGCCATCACCGGCACCACTCTCCACATGGATACCTGCGCCGTCATCAACAACCCCGGCGGCGGCATTCTATTCAATGGGGCTGCTTTCGAAATCAAGAACACCACCATTACAGGGAACGGGCCGGGCACTGCCCCTGCCGGCGCGTCGTATGGTGGTATCAGGGTAGAGGCCCTTCCTGCCAGCGGCCCAACCACCCTCAACCTCGTGACAATCCAGAACAATAAGCAAGTCGGGCTGTCGTGTTCCGGCGCCATCACGGGCATCGGCGTGCTGGCGAGCGGAAATAACAACAACTCGACTAGCGCTACCGACCAAATTGGCTCCACCTGCGCGAGCACCGCATGCACGCCCGCCAGCACGACCTGCGGCGTGCAATCGCAACCGCAGTAACCAGATCCAGATGGACAACGCCGTGAACCTTCACCAATTCCCGACGCAAGTGTTCAACACCGCAAGAGAACAACGTCTCGGAACCAGATTCCATCGACGCACTCTGGGATTACTGGTTGCTGTCGCGATAGTCACCACGGTGAACGCCAGCGCCTTCGCGAGAGGCGACATGCCCTGGCGCCCGTGCAAGAAGACCACAGCCTCCACTCTCAAGTTGAACGTGAGCGGCGTAGCCAATCATGAGGACGACACCACGACCACGCTTGTCACGCTTCGTACAGCCGAAGGCAAACAATACTCCCACAGCCTTGGGGGGGATGTCGGCTGCCTGGCGCATTCGCGAGCCGGCCACAAGTATGTTTTGGGGCGAATCGGTGAGATGGGTGCTTGGCGCCCGCTGCAAGAGATCTTCTACCTAGACGAAATCACGGGCAAGCTTGAGACGAGCAAGGCTTTGCCGCCGTGGGCAGACGACAAGCAACCTTGGTGCGGATTTGCGGCGGAGGCTAGTCAAGATGGCCTCTACGTCGCGTTCGTGGCAATCGACGACTCCGAATCCAGACTCGAAGTACTGGACACCAAGGAGGACCGATTGTTGCCGGTTGGGGAGCCTCCTTTACCACCGCCGTCTGCGTGGGCACGAGAGAACGTCAGAAGGATCGTCGATTTCAACTGGGGCATGGCCGAGGCTCGCACCGACGGGTTCATCGGCATGGATAGCGGCATCTTGGCATGGCGAGGTCACGTGCTGGAAGCCAGCTACGGCAAGGATGGCCCGAGCATGAGGGCCAAGGCGCGCAAGATTAGGCGTTGGGACCTGGACAAGCTCGCGGTTGAAGGGAGGGTGTCACCGTGAACGTGCCGCTTGGGCACCGAAAGGCTCGACACCGCTACGGCTTGCGTGGCGACCGTACCCTTCTGTCGTGCGCAGCCGAACTCTCTGGGAATGCGTGTGACAGGATTGTTTGCCTTCTTCAATCTCGCCTCCACCGCCGGGCAGAGCAACCATGGAAGACTCGGTAACGCCTGACAATGGCCAGTCCGCGAAATCTCGCGACGACAACGTCGAGCGCGAGCAGGTGCACTTCTACCCTGGCGACGACCTTCTGCTGTACGTCGTCGATGGGAAAGTTCAGCTGCGTGCAGACGCCATGGGGGGACCGCCAGTCCGTGAGCCAGACAAGCCAATGGACTACGAACCGACCCATGCAGGTGTTTTCGTCATAGATGCTATTGCCCCATATGCGACGAAGACTTGGCCTCGGTCAAAAATCCCTTGGGGTACCCCGATCCGAGAGAGCAGAAAAAGGGCTGGAGGGATCGAGTATCAAGCCCCCTCGGGGATGTGGCGTCCGTTGGTAGTGGAGGACGAAAAGGGCTTCGAGATGACAGCCAGCGGCCTGATCGGCCGTTACGAGCGTTGGCACCATCTGACCATCGGCTTCCCGAAAACCTGGTTTCTGAATGACTTTGGCCCCAAGGCGATTCGCTACTACCGAGACGTCAACAGGAATCACAAGCGCGATCCAAACGAACCGTTCGAAGGCGAGATGCTTCATACGACGCCAAAGAACGAGGCTCAAAGCGAAGAGAACGAGGAAGTGGTGCTTGAGCAGTCTCACGGATGCATTCACGTGAAGCCAGTTGACCGCGACAAATTCATCGATGCCGGCGCCTTCCGAAAAGGAATGACCCTCGTGATACATCGCTATGACGAGGAATTCAAAGCAGATGGTGGGGGCCGAAGAAGTGAGTAGGTGTGGTGCTATGGCACTTCTAACCATTCTCACAGCTACGGCCCCGGAGCCTGGAGTACACTCCAACGAGCCCTCCGAGCCGAGTGCATCCACCACGCATCCGGGAGATGCTCATGAGTAGGCTCCCTGACCAAGCGACGGCGTATCCGGCCGACCGAACGCCAGCCGAGGAGGCATAGCGTGCCCCGGCCGCTGGTCATGACCGTGGAAGAGCCTCAAGTCGGGGCCAAGTGGACGTATGTCCTGAAACGCTCTCCCGTGGTGTTGGGGCGGGACACCGGGACCTGCGACGTGGCGTTTGCCCGCCCCTCGGTCTCCAAGGTTCAAGGCGAGATTATCTTCGACGACAACAAGGTTGGATATCGCGACCTCGATTCTCGAAACGGCAGCATTGTCGATGGTGAGCCTATCCCGGCCGACGTGATGGTGACGGTCTCGGACACGAGCTACATCGTCATGGGCGGACGGCTTCGGCTTACGTTTTCAAGGGACGCGACCGTGCGTGCCTCCGAAGGGGTGAATCCTTTCGAGGCTCCACGAATCAAGTCAGCGCTCGTGTTCGAGCCGACTGCGGTACACGTCGGTTCGCTGCCACCTCCACCGCAGGTCAAGTCTCCCGTGCCCACAGCGGGGCCAGTTCCATCGCAGCCTCTGGTTTCGATTCCCTTGTATCCGATGCCGGATCCTGACGAGCAGCCGATGATGACCGAGCGGATGCCGGTGCCCGCACCGCAGCCCGAAACACCACCGTCACCCAGCGAACAGGCACAGGATGTCGAGACCCCCGTGCCGCTCATCCCTGGCGACATCGTGGCCCACTACCGTGTCGAACGGCTCATTGGCCGAGGTGGCATGGGCACCGTCTACGAAGTGTCGCACACGCGCGTCTCGTCCAAGCGGTTCGCCATGAAGGTGCTCTCGTCTGAGGTCATCGGGCACCCCGAGGCTGAAAGCCGTTTCATGCGAGAAGCCCAAGCCGCTTCCCTCATCGAACATCCCCACGTTGTCGGCATGGTCGACTACGGGCGGGACCGAGGAATCGCGTACCTGACTATGGAGCTGCTCGAAGGCGAGGACCTCGGCGCGCTCATCGCACGAAGAAAGCTTTCCATCGAGCGCATCGCGGACATCATGCTAGCGGTTTGTTCCGCAGTGGCCAGGGCTCATGGGCTTGGCGTCATTCATCGCGATCTGAAGCCGCAGAACATTTTCCTGGCTCGCATCTCGACTGGGGAGACGGTTCCGAAGGTCCTAGACTTCGGAATCTCCAAGGTCCGCTTGCCCGGTGACACGAAGATCACCCAACGCTTTTCTCTTCTTGGCACACCCAGCTACGTCTCGCCCGAACAAGCCGAGGGCGGGCCGGTCGATGCACGTTGCGACGTCTATGCGCTCGGAACGATCCTCTACGAATGCCTGACCGGGCGACGTTGTCATGAGGGGACCACCTTGTACGGGATCCTTCGGAGCATCGCGGAAGCTGACTACCCTCTGCCGTCGCAGCTCGTACTGGAAGTTCCGCCAGACTTCGAGGCGGTGATTCTCAAGGCGTTGGCTCGTAAACCGGATGACCGATTCTCAACCGTCTTCGACCTCGGACGTGCGCTGTTCCCCTTCGCCTCGCTGAAGCGACAGTCTTCATGGAAGGACTACTACTTTCCGACTGGAGAGAGCACCGCATCCGGAACCTTCAACTTCATCCCGCTCAGCGGGTCGAAGCACCAGGCGTCTCTCCAACCCAAGACCGAGTTGCTGCCAGAGGGAGACGCAAAACCGCTTCCGGGACCATCCTTTCGCAAGCCGAGTGGACCACCTGCCGCGATTGCGCCATCATCCGATTCCTCGCGCCGCCGTCGCGAGGCTGTGGCCCTGGTTGCGCGGCCCGAGAAGAGTCGATCCTCGTCGAAGTCGGCAGCGCCCGCGAAGACCGGAGCGTGGTTGTGGCCGGTGCTTGCTGGCTGCCTGCTTGGGGTGGTCTTGCTGGTTGTATTTCTTGTGTTCTACCGACGGCCAGCCGTCGAAATCTCACGCCCCGGAACTGCCGTTCCCCAGTCGACTGCGGAAGCAATCGAGCCGGTTGCTCTTCCGCCGTTGGCCGGTGCCGCGACAGTCCCCAGCCCGCCTGTGCCTTCGCATGAGGTTGTGGTTCCTCCAGCCATTCCGGTCGCTTCCGATCCGACAGCAACCTCGACCAGCAAATCGTCCACCATTGCCTCGCCGACCGGGCATCACGGGGCGTCCGATTCGCAACGGCACGTTCACACCAAGGTTCGAGACGGCAGGTCGGAGCACCAGATCAAACGCAATCGCAGCGGAATTCCTCTCTTGGAACCTTGATGACGTCCACGCAGACACTCCCAAGACTGGGCGTTGGTGCCCTCGTCCTTCTCGTCACGCTGGCAGCCTTGCCTTGCGCTGCTGCATCTGCCGATCCAGCCGAACAGCACCTGAAGCGGGGCGTCCGACTGCTTGCACGCGACAAGGACAAGGAAGCGCTGGACGAATTTCGTGCCGCCTATGATATCTCGTCCAGTCCGAAGGCTGCCGTTCAAATGGGGCTGGCCGAGTCTTCTCTCAAGCTTTGGCTGGATGCCGAGAAGCATCTTTCGGAAGCGTTGGCGGCTGAAGACGATGACTGGGTAAGGCAGAGCAGGACCGTTATCGAGAAACAGTTGGCTGTTGTACGCGAGCACCTCGGCTGGCTGGTCGTGGTTGGGACGCCTGGCACAGAGGTTTCCGTCGATGGGACTCTCGTTGGAAGGCTACCACTATCGCCGTCTCGATTCAGACGGGTGGAAGGGCCGGTGACGGTCGAGGGGCGCTTGCCCGGCCACAAGGCGATCGAGAAGAGCATCGAGCTACAAGGGGAGAACGACCGGACGGTCAGACTCGAATTCGCGGTGGCCGCGCCTGTCCTCGCTCCGGTTGCTCTTGCGGCAGTCGTTGCGCCCAAGCCATTGGCGTTTCAGTCGGCTAGGCCCCCGTCCAACCCGTTCTACTACCAGTCTCTCCCTTGGCTTAGCACGGCAGCTGGAGCGATTGCCCTCGGTGACCTGGCGTTGCTCGTGCAATCGAACCATGCCTGTGCAGGCTCGTCTTGTGGACCCAGCAAGGCGTTGGAAGTCAGTGTGGGTATCACCGGAATTGCTGGATTCGTCATGGGCGGATCGGCCCTTCTAATGGGTGTCACGAGCCGGAACGATCCTCAGACGGTAAAGCCCGTTCTGCTGGTTAGCTCCGTTCTCGCCACAGCCGGTGCCATCGCCGGAGGAGTCGTGCTCGTTCGCGACAACCAGCACAATGGTTCGGACTCCAAGTGGGCCTACGGCGCGGGAAGCATTGGGGCAGGCGGTATCGTTCTGCTCTTCAACACGCTCGCCCTCTTCGAGCCAACCCCTCAACGAACTCGACCTGTGCGCGTTGCGCTCGTTCCGACACCGGGCGGGTTCAACCTGCTCGGCACCTTCTAGGGAACATGGAGCACTTGAGCCGCTCACTAGGGTTTCCCAGGCCATTCGGTCCGCGATACGTCCTGCTCAAAGAGCTCGCGCGCGGGGGAATGGGACGAATCTTTCTCGCGACCGTCGGTGGGCGGGTCTGCGCTCTCAAGACCCTGCATCCCGACGCAGCCGACGCGGGACTGGTTCAGCGCTTTCTCGACGAAGCTCGGCTGGCCACGCAGTTGTCCCACCCGAACCTGATCTACGTGAGCGAGGCGG
>CAZBIU010000137.1:0-16310 GCA_964491625.1 uncultured Myxococcales bacterium | reverse complement strand
GCTGCTTGGTCTGCTGCCCTCCTGACGCGATGAGATCAATCATGAGACGTCGAGTATTCGCCCTCCTCGCGCCTAGCCATCGCGCGAAATCCACGGCGCCAGCTGATTGCATTACGCTGCGGTCGAGGCACTAGGGGACGCGGTCGTTGCGGTTCAGGCATCTTCATCGGCTTCGGTCAGAAACCAGGCCGTGCGGTCCAACAGAGTCTCTGGCGTGGCGGGTGCATCCTTTCCCCAGTCCATCACTACCGTTCGCCTATCGCGAGGGGAGAAGCGTCTCTTGGTGAGCAGGTCGATGAGCCACGGAGCACCGAGAAACGCGAAGGAAGCGGATACATGGCCTTCAAAACACAGCGTCGGCAGCAGTCGATCCAGGAGAGCCGCGATGCTCTTCGGGGAGTCGCCAAAGAGGTCGCGCAGGTGCGCTGTCCGGCCTTCGCTCTCGACCACGGCGTAAGCCACGACAGCACGTGTACGCCGTCGTGTGATGGCGAAGAATCGGTGGGTGCCGGGATCGGGCTTGCGTAGGAATCGCCAATGCAGGAACGCGGCTGAACGTTCGGCGACATGAGAAAACGAGGCCCGTGCCCGGTGCCACAGTTCGTCGAATCGTGCGTCTGGCGCCGCTAGATTCTCGAGGCGAAACGACGCCACCGAGGCGAAGAAAGCGGGCGACAAGCGCAGAATGATGGCTGCGTCCAACACGACCGCAGCCGCGGTGGCCACTGGTTCGGACATGCGCCGCCTCACGTACGTGTGGAATCGCAACGGCACCGCGAAGCGCACCATGGGGCCGAGTTCGCGAAAGCCAGTGCGAAGCACGGTCGGCAACGCTTTGGCGTTGGGATAGCCAAGCGAGAGCGAAAAATGTTCCTGGGCGTGGGTGCGCGTGGCACGCTGAAGGAGCAAAGCCGGTCCGAGCGCCCTGTGCTTCTGGTCAACCGCTAGATCGCCCAGCAGGGCCACGGACACGGTGCGGCCATTGCAGAGGTAGGTACGCGTGCCAATGCCCATGCAACCGACAGGTCCTGCCGCCTCCAAACCGTCGCGCTCAAGGAGGTGGACCACGCCGCGTCCAGCGGGGTTTTCCAGGTAAAACCAATCTAGCCGGCGCTGAGGGGCGCGACAGGCCTCGAGGTTGCGAGTCCACAGCGCGCACAGATCCGATCTTGCTGTTGCGGGGTCTGCCACTCGCACGTGGTAACTCATCTCGTTTGGGCTATTGTCGCTCCCATGGTGGACCCAACGCAAGGGGCCCGACGAAACTGGATGAAGGCCGCGTTCGCGGCCGTGATCGCGGGTCTAGGTAGTGCTTCATATCTTTTCCGGCGGTCGCTGTGGGCGAGATTGTCGCTCTGGACGCGTCTCGCCGAGTTCAACGCTAGCCCTCCCCTCCTGCCGCATGACCCCGTCAAGGATCGCTGCCGCCTGGCGGTGTCACACGGTGGCTCCCCGGCCGCCAACGTCGATGCCGTGCTGGACAAGCTCGGGGGTATCGGCCGGTATGTCGGTGAGGAAGATATCGTCATCGTCAAGGTGAGTGCGCAATGGTGGAACCAAGGCATGACCAATGTGGCAGCTGTGAAGCGGTTGGTGGAGCAGGTGCTCGAACGACCTGGGTTCAAGGGAGAGGTGGTGTTGTTCGAGAACACACACTTCCGGCTCGCCAATGGATCCGGTCTGTCGCGTGCCTGGACGCGACCCAGCGAGCGCAATGTTGATGTTCCGGGATGGCATTGCATGGGCGATTTGCTGCCGCATTTTTCCGGACGAAATGCGCCCGTGTCTGCGGTCGGACTTATCGACGCAGGTCCAAGTGCTCTTGCGGACTCGGGTTGGCATGATGCCGGCCACGCCTTTGGCGTATACGGCGGCGACAACCGTGGACCGATTGCTGCCGGCGAGGATCGCGATGGGTACCACTGGGACTTCGCCGAGACCTTCTCATTGATGCGAAGTTTGGTGGACGAAGCCCGGACGCCCTTGACGTGGCCGCGCTTCACCTCGCCTAGGAGCGGGATCGTGATTGACCTGCGTGACGGCCTCTTCCGCCGCGACGGCGGCAAGTTGGTTGCTCTTGCCGATCGGAAACTGACCTTCATCAACATGACCACTGTCAATGAGCACGGAGCGACCGGCATCACGGCGGCTTGCAAGTCCGCTATGGGGATTGTCGACATGAGTGCAGGCCAGCTTGGCACCCATCCGCTGGCGCGCGGCTACCAATCCGTTCACTATTTTGGCGTGCCGGGCGCCATTTGGCGCATGGCGGGCCCGTTGGCGCATTTTGCAGCCAAGGTCCGCACGCCCGATCTCATCCTGTCGGTGGCCGAGTGGATCGGTGTGACACCAGCGGGGCCGTGGGACAACGAAAAGGACGTTCGCCTCGACGCCGCATCCGCCATCAAGGCAAATACCATGGTGGCCGGAAGCGATCCCGTCGCAATCGACACGTGGTGTGCTCGGCACCTGTTCATGACGAGTGAAGGCATCCGCAAGGATCTGTGGAATCTCGATGATCCCGGGGCGCGCCTCGTGCGTTTCTTGCGCTACTATAGGCAGATCTGGGGGCGAGGGACCATGGATCCCGCTCTCATGGAAGTCGTGTAGGGTGCGAGAACTCGTTCTGATATGATCATGGCGACGTTATCACTAGGATAGGAGTTCCGTTGACCGCCTCACTTTCTGTCATCATACCCACCTATAATCGCGGCCTTCTCCTGGGCGGGGCGATACGATCTGCGCTGGCGCAGATGGGGCCCGGCGACGAGCTAATCGTCGTCGACGACGGGTCCACTGACGATACGCGTGCGGTCGTGGATTCGTTCGGCGACCGAGTCACCTATGTTTGCGGTCAGCACCGCGGTGCCGGACCGGCGCGCAATCTGGGGATCGCGCACGCGCACGGAGACCTGGTGGCCTTCCTCGATTCCGATGACGAATGGTTGCCAGGAACGCTCGCCGGGCGACGTGCCTTCATGGAAGCGCGACCCGACGTGCTCTTCAGCTTTACCGACTTCCGCGTTGTGAAGGCGAATCGCACGGTGGAAGAACATTACTTGCGGCACTGGGAGCACGACCCTCGGTCATTTCGCGAAATGTTCGGCGCTCCGAGCCGCGTCGCCGGGTGCGACGCCGACGCGTACGTAGGGGATCTCTATCGCTGGCAGCTCACCGGCCTGTACATATTGACGGACACGTTGATGGTTCGGCGTGAAGCGGCGGGCGATGCGCTTCGCTATGGCGAGGTTCGCGAATTTTACGAAGACTTGCACTGCTTCATCCGGCTCTCGAGTCGCGGAAAAGCGGCGTACATCGACATGGAGAGCACGCAACAGACGGAGTTCGCGACCAACCGCCTCACGGGACTCTCTCCGATGATCAGGCTCCGCTGCCAGATCGAGGTCCTCGAGAGTACCTACGGAGGTGATGCCGAGTTCCTCGCGCGCCACGGCGACCTCTACCGCCAAACGATGGCCGAGAAGCGCCTCAAGCTACTGAAGGCACGAATCCTAACCGAGGACTTTTCCGCCGCGCGCGAGACGCTGGAGAAGCTGCCAGCGGCACCCCTCTCCATACGCCTGCTGCTGCGCTCGCCAGACATGTGTTGCCGAGCCCTGGTCCGACTATACCAACACGCCAGGGCTCTCGTCCCGCGTTCGTGACCTTCCGGAGTCTTCTGCGCGCGAGTGCAACCAATCCGAAGTCGCATGCCCATCAGACTACCCGACCCGAACCGCGGCGCCCGCGGGCGTCCGCCGTAGCGCATGCGGCGAGATCTCCGCCGCGCCAACTCGCATCGCTTCATGCGGGAATTGCCCCAATTGTCCGGAATCGTTCGACGGTGGCTCAAGGGGTGCTAAGGTTCCCGCCCTTAACACGCATGTCGCTTGCACGTACGGTTGCACGAAATAGCCTTTGGAGCGGGCTCGACATGCTGGTCGACGTGATCATCCCGCCGGTCGCCTCGATCATCGTCGCCCGGGCCATGGGGCCGACGAAGCTCGGTTCCTTCAGCTATGTCATGTGGCTATCGACGGCGATGATGGCGTTAGGCGGCGGGGGGCTGCAGCTGGCAGCGCGGAAGCACTTGGCAGACGCGGCGGGAAAGCAACGCCCGGATCTCTTCCGGGCCGTGCTCCGGACGTGTTCCCGGTACCAGATCGGCATCCTTTCGCTGCTCGCGCTTGGAGGTCTCGCCCTGGCTCGGTGGGGCATGCCGTCGAGTGACTGCGCCTTTGCATCCCTCACCATGATCGCAATCCTGCCCGGGGGTGCCATGTCCATGGCGACCGCCGTCAATAACTCCGTGCAGGAAGTTCGTCCGAACGTGGTCGCATCCGTTTTGTCCGCGCTGGTGCATACCGCGGGGATGATCCTCACGGTGGCGTTGGGTTGGGGACTGATTGGGCTTGCCGCCGCCCACCTGGCGTCGCGCACATGTGATTGCTTGGTGCGGTGGAAACTGACTGCCGCTCGTCTGCCCCGCTATTTAGCGGACATGGGGACGGACCCGTCGCCGCTTGGAAGCAAGCCCGCGCTGCCGCCCGGCTTAGGTAAGATCATTGGCTCTTTTGCCGCCGAGTCGACCGTTCTGACCCTTCTGACGTTGGTCGTGTGGAACCGCTCGGAGATGTTCTTCCTCAAGCGCTATTGCTCGCTGGATCAGGTGGCGTACTTCGCGGTGGCCTTCGGCCTTAGCTTGATGCCCGGACAGCTGGTCGGACCTTTTTCCCGCGCCGCGGGCGTCAGCGTCTATGCCGAGCGCGGGCGAGACGCGAGGGCTGGGGTCCATGTGGCCCAGGTCTACTGGCGCTACGCAGTGCTGCTGGTGCTGCCGGCGTGTTTCGGCTTGGCCATGCTGTCCGGCCCGCTGTTGCGGCTTCTCTATGGCGTGCGCTACCTCCAAGCGGCGCCGGTTCTCATGCTTGCGGCCTCGCTCAGCATGTTCGGGCCCCTGTCCGATCCGGCCAGCTCGTTGGTCATTGCCGCCGGCGGTCAGCGACGTCTCGTGGTCGTCAGCGTGATCGCGGGGATGGGAACCTTGATCCTGGACTACTTTCTTGTGCGCGCCTATGCCGCGATGGGCGGCGCCCTGGCGAATGGGCTGGGCCAAGCCATTTCCACCACGGCTGTCATTATCCTCGCGCACCGCCATTCGTTCCGTATCTCGCCGAAGTTCGTTTTGCGCGTGGCGGGCGCCGTTTTGGGGATGACCGCTCTGGTCGCCGCAGCGGTGCGCTTGCTGCCCGATATCGCGGCCGTCATCGTCGGGCCGCCACTCGGCTTCTTCGCGTACGGTCTGTTCCTGCGGCTCGCACGCGTGGTTGACGAGAACGATGTGGAGCGGATGCTCCAGGCCGAGAGTCTTCTGCCGCGGTCGCTGAGAGCGACTTTCCGTCGCTTGCTGCGCGCGGTTTCTCCGGCGTCTGCCCCGGTGCCAGACCAGGCGCCGACCGCTTGAGTACACCTCTCTGGCGAATAATACGAGGGCCACGTTGGGGTGGGTGCCGCTTCCTTCACGACGGTCAGCGTGGGCTCGTCCCCGGACGACCACGCTGAAATGCGGGCCGTTCCCCTCCGACGGCGACCACGATGCGGACTTAGTCACCATACGCGCCCTCGACAATCCCTCCGGCATCACCTTCGCCCTTACCAAATATCCATGAATCCAATGGGCTCGCTCTGCATCTTCATTATGCAGCCCACCCAGTGGGAGGCGGAAGATGAGAGAGAGCCAGGATTGGTCAGGTCACGTTTCTCGGGCCACCTTCCTGCATGCCTTGTCCGACCGTCGGGTCGTGGCATTTCCCGTCGACAGACCCGAGCAGGAAAAGCCGGCCAGCTCCGCTCCGGAATCCGCGGGTGCACGTATTCGCGGGTTGGACGGCCTAAGAGCGTTCTCTATTTCGTTCGTTCTCCTGGGACACTTGGCTGGGACGCAAAACTTCCCGGCGGTCGTCGCCGCGACCCTTCGACCAATTCCCTTGGCGTCGATGGGCGTGCGTATCTTCTTCGTCATCTCGGGATTTCTCATCACCTCGCTACTCATCGACGAGGAACGACGAACCGGGACGGTGAGCCTGCGTCGTTTCTATTTCCGGCGGACCCTCCGCATCTTTCCGCCGTTCTACGTCTACATCGCGGTGGTAGCGCTCTTCGCGGCGATGGGACGGATCTCCTTGCGCCCCGGCGACGTCTTGCATGCGGCCACGTACACCATGAACTATCACCACGACCGCGCCTGGTACCTCGGACACACCTGGTCGCTCGCGGTCGAGGAACAGTTCTATCTTCTTTGGCCTTTCCTCTATCGAGTAGCTCGGCGCCGCCGCGTTCCGCTACTGGTGGCGTACATTTTGGTCGCTCCGATCTGGCGATTTGCCACGCTCCGTTTGCTGCCCGCCCAGAGCGCGGGTATCGGCGAGACCTTCTTTACCACCGCGGACTCGATAGCGATGGGATGCCTTCTGGCGATCGTACGCCCACGCTTGCTCGACCATCGGGTCTACCGACGCATCGTCGACTCGCCCGCGTACCTTTTGATCGTGCCGATGTTGCTGGTAATCGGTTGGCTGGAACGGTACGCGAAGCTCGATGTTACGTTGTGCATGTCGGCCCAGAATCTATTGATTGCCGTCTTCGTCGAACGCGTCACGAGGAGCTCACGAGGTGTGGTGTCGTCGATTCTCAACGCAAGGGTCGTGGCTTTGATCGGCGTGTGGAGTTACTCGATTTATCTCTGGCAACAACCCCTTCTTAATCGAAGGGACCCGCATAGCGCATTTACCGCTTTCCCGCTCAACCTGATTCTTGCCTTCGCGTTGGCTGCAACCTCCTACTATGTCGTTGAGAAGCCCGCGCTTCGCTTGCGTCAGCGACTGGAAGCACGCTTGTTTCCGCGCCGTCCGATCCGGGTCGCGTGAGCGAGTTCGCGAGGGTGGAACCAGGCGCGAACGGGTCTAGGAGCCGGTCGTCCAAGGGGACGGGCGGCGCGATGACCAGCGAGGGCTCACGATATCCGCGGCGCGGTGCCGCCCAGTTCGTCAGTGTCATTGAATTTCGTCGAGGAGCTGGTACCGTACGCTTTAGATGGGGCGAATCGATCTGCTCCGAGAAATCTGCCGAGTTTCCGGCATCACGTCCTATTTGTGGCGAAAGTTGTCTCCGGGGCTCTATGTGTTCAACTACCATCGCATCGGAGACCCCTCGACCGCTGGGCTTGATCCCGATGTCTTCTCCTGCACGGAAGAGCGCTTCGCCGAGCACGTCGACCTCATTCGATCCCGATTCGAGGTCATCGGCGTGTCCTCGCTGTTGGCGATGATCGAAGCCGGGACCACACCTGCCCGACCGACGGCCATGGTTACCCTCGACGACGGGTATCGCGACAACTTCACCCGAGCATTCCCAGTGCTGCATGCCGCCGGCACGTCCGCGGTGTTTTTCGTCACCACGAGCTTCGTCGGTAGCCCCCATCCGCCGTGGTGGGATGAGGTTGTCTGGCAGGCGGGGCGAATCACACCTGGGCAAATAGCCACCGTTCCCTGGTTGCGCGACGTGATAGTCGACCAGCCGCGCGCCCAGTTTTGCCGCCAGGTCTTGCGGGTTTTCAAGCGATCTACCTCGCCCATCGACGAGAAGCTCGGCCAGTTGCGCGGCGCAACTGGTTTGACGGTGGATGCGTCGGAAGGCGCCGACTTGTTCATGACCTGGGACCAGGTCCGCTCCCTGCGGCAAAACGGGATGGACATCGGCTCCCATAGCCACACCCATCCAATCCTGAGTCATTTGACGGCGGCGGAGCAGCGTACCGATCTCGCCACCGCGAAGCGTGTCCTCGAGGCAGAGCTGGGTGAGGAAGTAAGCATCTTGGCTTACCCCGTCGGTGGCCGGTACGCGTACTCGCCGGATACCATCGAGGCCGCCCGGAGCTGCGGTTACCGAGCCGCTTTCACCTTCGTCCCGGGCGTCAACCACCAGCCCAGCGCGAATCCCCTCGAGCTGCGTCGGATAGGCGTCGGGGAGAATGACTCGGCATCCAACCTGCAATTCGCCATCGAGAGGGTGGCAATAGCGGGAGCGATTGGCTCTGCGCGTTAGGTCGCCTTCGCGGCACCTCTGTCTAGCCCCACGACGCCGGTCGGGGCGCAGCGCCGGATCGACGGCGGTTCGCTATGCGGGCTTACTCTGGCGACGATGAGCATCGCCGCACGATCCGTACCGGCGACGCAGGGACTTAAGTAGCTGCACGCCCCTGTGCGGAACGACAATTCGCGCCAGGTGAAAGAAGAAGCGCGATTCACCAGGTGCGATGCCTACGGCGGCAAGGAGATGTTTCAAGGCCTTTCGTCGTTCTCCCTCGGCCAACCGGTACGAGGCCACCGCATGTGTCCTGGCCAACCGGACATCGATCTGGCGCACCATCTCGGCATCGTCGCCGCACAGTCGCCGATGACCTTCGAACACGCGAATGCAACTAAGCGCGCCCATGGCGGAGTTTCCCGACATTTGGTTCGGGTGACGCCGATATCGCAGCAAGGGGGCGTCGATTGAAGCGACGGGGCCCAGCCTGGAAAGGCGCGTGATGTACTCCCAATCCTCGTTCGTCTTCACGTCCTCGGCAAGCCAGCCTGTGCGCGCGCAGGCGCTGGTGCGAATCATCATCGTCGGCGGGTGCATGAAATTGCCGAGCAAGAGCCGCTTCCAGACGTTACCCCAATAGACTCTTCGACTGGGGCTCAGCGGCTGCTCCAGCCACGCCACGCCTCGGCCATCGAAGTCTTCGACGTTGGGGAACAGTCCTGCGAACCCGTTTTCCGCCAGCTCCGAGTAGTAGCTCGCCGCATGTGACGGGTCGAATATTCCCTTGCCGGTTTCGAAGGCGGAGAAGTTTGAGCCAACGGCTACGACCTGTTCGTTGTGGCAAAGATAGGCGGCCTGGATGGCGATACGGTCGGGCTCGCACAGATCGTCGGCGTCACACCAGGCGATGAATTCGCCACGCGCCAGGCGCAGAGCCGCATTGCGAGCTGCCGCGAGCCCGCCGTTCGGTTGTCGATGGTAAACGATGCGATCCATGTACGGCTTGAGAGCCTCGGCGGTGCCGTCGCTGGATCCATCGTCGACGACGATAATCTCGATGGAGGAGTAGGTCTGGGCGAAAATGCTCTCGAGAGTCTCGGTGATGAAGTGCGCGGAGTTGTAGGAAGGGATCGCCACGGATACCAGCTGCGTGCGCTGCGGATTCTGCATCTAATTCGGTGTATTGTAGCGCGGATTCCGCATGTCCCTCAAGCATCCATTTGTGCGCCGCGACTTTATCATCATGCGTCAGCGATCGACGCGCGATGGGACGGGCCAATCGTTCTTGCGCGAGTCTCGGCACGATCCGTCAGCCGTCCATTGCCGACGCCTGGCCGGGCGAGGTAAGGAGAGACAGCGCCCAGAACAGTTAGACGATGAATATTCAAACTCAGGCAGGGTCGCAGCTGGATTTCGGCCGCTGGCAGGAATCGCTGCGGCGGCCGATTCCGGCGCTGGATGGCGTGCGAGGTCTAGCCATTCTGGCAGTGCTGGCGCACCAACTGATCCTCGACCACTCCAACGTAAGCCCGTGGGTCCGGCGCTTGCTCGCGGTGCCGGAGGTCGGGTGGGTGGGCGTTCAACTGTTCTTCGTGCTCTCGGGTTTCCTAATCACGGGCATTCTGCTGGAAACGCGCGATGCAACCAATCGGTGGTCGAGCTTCTTCGCCCGCCGCGCCCTGCGGATCTTTCCTCCGTACTACCTCCTGCTCACAGTCCTCTTCTGCGTGCTTCCCCGACTCGTAACCCTGCCGCCTGAATTTTCGGCCGGGTTGGGACGCCAGTCTTGGTACTGGCTGTATCTGGCCAACTGGGCATCGCTCGCTGGCGGAGGCGTCAGTGCCTTGGCCCCCTGTTGGTCTTTGTCGGTCGAAGAGCAATTCTACTTGCTTTGGCCACCGCTGGTGTTCGCGGTTCGGCAGCGCACGGTGGTCTTGGGAGCCACGGTTGCGGTGGGGGCGGCGCTGGCCACCCGCACGTGGATCGTGTTGGCAGGCAAGAACCTGGAGTACGCTTACGAGTTTACGGTCGCGCGTATGGATGCATTGGTGATCGGGGCTCTCACGGCGATCCTCGTCCGGAATCGCGCGGCGCTGGCCACGGGGTTAGGCTTCATTCGACGCTGGGGTTACGTGGTGCCCGCGCTGCTGGTGGTCGCCGGGGCCTTTAGTGGCGGATATTCCCGAAGGAATCCGGTTACCATGACCGTGGGGCACACCGTCCTCGCCATCGCGTCGGCCTATCTGATCTTGCTCGCAGTGCGCGACAACGCCCGCGCTTCGGGATGGATAGGCAAGGCGCTTGGTTGGTCGCCGTTTCGCATGTTCGGCAAGCACAGCTACGCCATCTACCTGTTCCACCACCCCCTCGACATGGCCCTTGATCGGCTGTTTCTGACGCGGATGGTGGCGCCCCTGAATCAATGGCAGTACATCGCCGTCCAGACGGCATATTTTGTTCTTGGCGCCGTTCTGCTCCTGATGCTCGCGATGCTTTTCCACATCGGGTTCGAGCGGCCCATCTTGAATCTCAAGCGTCACTTCAGGGCACAGAGGCCGAACTTCCGACGCCTGGCAGGCCGCGCGGGATAGATCCGCCCTAGGGCCTTATCAGTTGGGGGCGACGATCGTGGTTTGACCAGCGGGTCGCCAGCGCCGCCCGCGATGGCTAGCCCGCCGATTTGCGAGATTGCCGAGCTTCCCGAAGGAAAGTGCGTCCTGTCTCCAGCAACCGGCGCACGGCTTCTGCCAGGCTGGGGCGTACGATTCGCATGCCGACGAGGGTCCGCGTGCTCGTCGCGAGCTGAGTCTTATAGCGAACGTCTCCCGCCAGAAAGTCGTATTCCTGGCGGCCTTCGGCAATGGAGTGCTTGATGGCTTCGAGGTGAAGCACGATTCCCGGCCGCACCTGCTTCGGCACATCGGTGGCTCTCCCGCCCTGGTAGAAGAAGACCCGATTGCGCCAGATAATGTTGTAGGCAACTGCCACCGGACGATCGCGTACCGAGAGCCAGCAGAGATCCAGTGCCTTTTCGTCCAACAGCCGCGGCAAGACGCGGTTGTGAAACTGGGAAAACAACGATGACGAGAAGACGCCGGGCTCGCCCGCATTCTCCCAACGTTGCTGGTGTAGCCGTCGAAGTATCTCACGCCCGCGCTCCAAGTCGGCCTTCGTGGTGACGCGTTCCACCCGCCAGGCGTCGCCGGCCCACGCGGCGAAATCGCGTTGCGTTCGATTTACGAAGTAGCGATTGGCGGACTCCAGGGACGAAAGATAATCGCCCCAACGCGCGGGGAGCTTAATGAACGGACAATGAGCTTGGATACGCACCTCGCACGACCAGCCCGCGGCGCGGAAGGCGGGATCGAGGGCCGCCACCGTCGGGGCTTCGGCCGCCAACTGTGACAGAAGAATCTCGTGCCAACCCGACGGGTCCGCGGCCAGGCATTTCACGAACGCATCCACGACGGCGTCCTCGTATCCGACGGCCGCGATGGGGGCCAGGTACTCAGACACGATTTCGTCCTTCTCTTGCTCGCCGCTGCCGAGAAGTTCGAGACGACGCATCGGCAGCACGCCCCAGTGCCAGAACCAACGCAAATGCATGGGCACCAAACCCACCAAGCGGCCGTTGGCTCGGAACACCCAGATCCGCAGCTTTCGCCCATCGAGCGATCCAAACGTGTGCCACCAAGCCAGCAGCCAGGCCGGGCCAAGCATTGGGGTGTCGGTTGCGCTGGCCGCCAACAGCTCAGCCCACTCATCTTGCAGAGCCTCCAGCTCGCCCAGACCAGCAATCACGGATGCAGAAAGCGCACGATCCATCTGATCGGTCAAAGCACTCCCCCGGCGGAAACGAGCGCAGCTTTTTGTGCATCGAAGTGCTGAAACATGAAGCGAGCGAACCTTACCCTAAGATTCCGGCGCAGGCGAGCGTCCGGGACGCACGGAGGCCGGCGTTGCCTGGCAGCCGAACCGTGCTAACGTCCCGAAACGTGGCCACGATAGCTTCTCGAAATGAGCGTGGCAGGCTCAAGTTGCTATGGTAAGTGGGAGCCTTGTGTCTGTGGTGGTGCCGACGTTCAACCGAGCGTACTGCATCCAGCGTGCGGTGGACAGTGTACTTGCCCAGACCTACAGAGATGTCGAAGTCATCCTCATTGACGACGGATCGTCCGACGGGACATCCGAGGTCGTTGCACGGCGGTACGGCGGCGACCAACGGGTGCGGTATTTCCGTCAGGACAACACTGGAATCTCGGGTGCCCGAAACACGGGGTTGGCGCGTGCCCGGGGCGCGTACATCGCCTTGCTGGATTCGGACGACGAATGGGTGCCCTGGAAACTTGAGCTTCAGATCGCCTGCCTGCGTGCTCACCGCGATTTGGGGATGACTTGGACGGATATGCTGGCCGTCGATCCGGGTGGCGCCGTGATGAGTGAAGCCTATCTACGGCGAATGTATTCGGCGTATCGCTGGTTTGCCACCGCCGACGACCTGTTCGACGCCAGCGAGTCGCTCGAAAGCCTCGCGCCCTCGGCCAGCGAGATTTGTCCGGGCCGGCGCTTCTATTTTGGCGACATCAGTGATGAGATGGTCACGGGCAACTTGGTCCACACGTCGACCGTCGTCCTGACTCGGGCAAGGGCCGAAGCCGTCGGCGAATTCCGTGAAGATCTGCGTTTCGCCGGAGAAGACTACGAGTATCACCTCCGGACCTGCCAGAACGGCCCGGTTGGGTACTTGGACGTTTCCTCCATACGCTACCAACGCGGGCGAGCCGACCAGGCCACAGTGCCCGCGAATGCGATCCACCTGGCGGTGAATTTCCTTCGCGTCGTCGAGCCGATTCTCACCTCGTCGAGTCGGCCGACACGGCTTCCCGAACCCATGCGAGCGGAGGTTCTCGCCGAGGCATACGCGTGGGTGGGCGAGTGTCGACTTGACGCCGGCGACACCAGTGCCGCGCGACGTGATCTGCTGAGGTCGCTCATGACCCGCCCTCGGCAAGCCCGGACCGCGCGCCTTTTGTTTGCGGCTTGTCTTCCTCGATCGGTTGGAAGACTGGTTCGGCAGGCTTACCGGGCCGTCCGTGGCCAGCTGCGCGGGCGGAGCGAGACGCCCGCACCGCAACCGTGATACGCCGGGCTGGGGACACTTCGATCGGGGGAGCGACAGGCGCGTCCTCAGGCACGGGCGGCACTTCTGGCGGCCAAGTCGGCTCCGACAGGCCAAGGCGGGACCGACGAGGGCGAGGGCGGGAGCCTCGGGCAAGTTGACAGGGCGATCGTCGTCGTGCCAACAGCCCATCCGTTCATCTCACTTGCCAACTACGACGGGATCGGTCGTCCTCGGCGTTACCACGCTGAAGGCCGCTGTGGACGACGTCGTGAAGGTGACCAGCACAGTTCCTGCCGGGCGACTACGGCACTCTTATCGTTGGGAGTCAAATGGCCGATGGATGTCGTCTCTGATTTGCAGGCTCCGCGACGGAAAACAGATCTTCGCTACCCCGAAATGCATCTGCTCCAGGAGGATTCGGAACCGCTCGTCCATGCGTTCTGCTTCGACCAGCATCGAGCCGGTCAGCAATCCGAATGACGTTCGTGGGCGCTCGGTGGTCGATCACGAGCCGGTCACCGAACTCTTCGACGACTTGGCGGAGGAAGGTCTTGACGAAGAGACGGTTCGCCTCGGCGTAGTAACGGTACCCGACGGCTGCTCGCCGGATGTTGATCGATTTTATCGGATAGACCTTGTCCGCGATGCTGTTGTCCCCGGCATTCGTTGCCTTCAGGATATCATGGTTCATGATGGGGTGCGGCTCATGAAGTGACTTGCACCCATCTACGGTCTCGAGCACCTTTGTCAGAGTCAGTGTGCCGGTCCGGCCAGTGGTTGCAGTAAACACTAGCTTCTCCAGACCACGAGTTCTGAGCCCGAGCACGAACCTTGCGGCGCGAATCACAGGTGTGCTGTGCTTGAGCTTGATCGTCAGGGAGCGACTCCACGACATCGCGCCATTCTTGATCACCCGTCGCTGCCGTCGCAAGAACTGCCTCGGGCGGGCTTCGGGGTCACGCCCCACGCGGAGAGGGGCATGACCGGACACTGCGCGCATCGGCAACCCTGGATCGTGTGGTTTTCGGGCCGTGCCTGAACTGTCTATTGCAACCCTCGGGCCCGAAGCGCATCAGAGTGACATCCAGGCACCGAGATGATATGTTGGCGACCGTCGGTCGGCTGAGCGAGGATTCGGCCACTGACGACGACGGCTGAATGGAAATGTATCACTAGATTCTTACGGAATGAGGGTTCCCATGGACACGGCTCAGAGAGTCCTAGACAGCATCTATGCCGCCATCGACGATTACAACCTGGATGTCCCGGAATCCGACCAGTTGGACAAGACCCCGGAAACATTCTTGTTTGATGAGAATGGAAAGCTCGACTCGGTTGGGTACGCGACGCTGAGCGCTGCGATCGAAAATCGCATCGAGCAAAGTTTCGGTCAACGTCTGTCGGTATTTACCCAGGAAGCCTCGGCCCGCTCGGATAAGCCGTTAGCAACCGTAAGGTCGCTCACGGCCTATTTCGCCCAACAGCTGGGCGGTTGACCGGGAGGCCCGTGCGCATATGGCGACATCATCGCTGAGCATTAGCCGAATTGCGTTTCACCTTCCGGAGCGATCGCTCTCTCTGGAAGAGGCAGTGCGCGAGCATCCCACCTGGAACATCGAGAAGGCCTTCAAGAGCACGGGCGTGCGGCGCCGGTTTATTGCTGCCCCCGATGAGACAGCTCTGGATCTCGGGTTGGCTGCCTGTCGGAAGTTGTTCACGGATCCGGCGCAGCTGTCGTCGATCGATGCGCTCATCTTTTGCACCCAGTCGCCAGACTACGTGATGCCATCCAATGCGTTCGTTCTTCATCGAGCCCTGGGGCTCGAGGAGTCTTGCATTGCCTTCGACTACAACCTTGCCTGTTCTGGCTACGTCTACTGCCTGGGGATAGGGCAGGGGTTCCTGTCAGCGGGTCTCGCCAAGAATGTTTTGCTGGTCACCAGCGACACCTACACCAAACTGATTCACCCGCAGGACCGATCGGCGAGTCTCCTGTTCGGCGATGGGGCGGCTGCAACGCTGCTTTCGAAGGAAGCCGGACCCTTGCGCCTGCTCGATTTGACTTTTGGTACCGCGGGCTCTCACTACGACAAGTTCATCATTCCCGCCGGCGGGATGCGTCGGCCCCGCACGCCCGAGACCGAGCAACCCATCGTCGATAGCAGCGGGAATGTGCGATCGCTCTGCCACATCAATATGGAAGGCACGGGAATTCTGTCCTTTGTGAATTCCAAGATACCCGGTCACGTCCGGGAGATTCTTGCCCGCAACGCACTCAAAGGGGAGGACGTTGCTTTGTTCGTGTTCCACCAAGCCAGCCGAACCGCGCTCGATTCGCTGACCCGGCTGCTTGGACTACCCAAAGAGAAAGTCTATACCAACCTTGAGATGATCGGGAACACGGTTGCCAGCTCGATCCCCATTGCGCTCAAGGAGGTGCTGGACAGTCGTAGCCTGAAGCCGGGGGACAAGGTTGTCCTGTGCGGATTTGGGGTCGGATTGTCCTGGGGGGCGGCGCTTATGGAGGCGGCCTGATGGGAGCGGCGGCGCCGACGCAAGAATCCGAATTCTATCTTGGTACGAAAGCGCTGTACGTTTCCCTCGCTGAGTGCGGGGAATCCCGCTGGCTGGTGTTGGTTCCGCCCCTGTTCGAAGAGCTGCCGCGGACCCGGAAGCTGCTGGTCAATGCGGCACGAAAGTTTGCGGCCGCGGGCTTTAATGTGGTCCGCTTCGACTACTACGGCACCGGCCTTAGCGAAGGCCGGTGCGAGGACTTCAGCCCGGCGCAGGCCATGCAGGACCTTGAGGCGGTCGTGACGTTCTGCCGCGAGCGGGCCGCGCGGCAGGTCTCTCTCCTTGGCCTCCGCTACGGCTCCTATTTGGCGGCTCAAGCGGCGGTTCGGAGCCAATACAGGCAGGTCATCCTTTGGGAGCCGGTCATTGATCCGGCGGCGTATGTGATGGAGTTCATCAAGTCGACGGCCGTCGATCAGATCATGACCTTTGGTGAAGTCCGCTTCAGCCCCAGTGAACTGCTGGAGAAGCTCGGCCGCGAGGGACGAATTCTCGTGAATGGCTACGCGTTGAGCACAGCAGCGGTCGA
>CAZBIU010000136.1:0-16383 GCA_964491625.1 uncultured Myxococcales bacterium | reverse complement strand
CTCGACGTCCTTGGGGTTCGAGCCGGGATAGCCGCCCTCGATGTACTGGATGCCGAACCCGTCGAGCAGCCGGGAAATCTTGATCTTGTCCTCGACCGAGAGGGATAGACCCTCGCTTTGCGTTCCGTCCCGGAGCGTGGTGTCGAAGAGTGCGATCTGCATGATAGTTCCAGCTTTCTTGGCGTGAGTCGTGTGAGTCGGGCAATTTACAAAATCACGGCCCTGGGCGCAAAAGCGATGTTTGGCCCGGCCCGGTCGCGTGAAGCCGTCGACTGTAACCTTCTTGGAGGGTGGCTATCCAAAGGTGGTTCGGAGGTGCGGAGAATTAGGCAAAAACCGGCTGATTCCGCACGTAGGCTTGCAGGTTGAGGGAGGTTCCCATGCAGATTTCAAGGGTATTGTTTGTCGCGGCGGTCCTCACTGCGGTGTTCTCATGCGGCAGCAACAGTACGGGCGGTGGCGCGGGCGGTTCGCAATCTTCTGGCGGGGCAATGGGCGGGCTGGGTGGCAGCGGGGGTGGCGGAGGCCCGGCTGGAACCTGCCACGCGGCGGGCACACTCAACGTGACCGCCACCAGCGACAACACTGCGTACGTCATCGACGGCGTCGCCAATCCGGATCTGACTCTATGCCGGGGCAGCACGTACACGTTTGCCCTGGACGCTTCGGGGCACCCGTTCTATGTCAAGACCGTGCAAGGGGCTGGTACCGACAACGCGTATGATTCGGGCGTGACCGGGAACGGGATGGACACCGGGACGGTGGTCTTCGCGGTTCCGGCGGACGCGCCGAGCAAGCTGTTCTACGACTGCTCCATCCATTCCGCGATGACGGGAACCATCTACGTGATTGATTGAAAGCTTGAGATCGTGACCCCGACCAGGGCTACGCCTTCTTCGTGTCAAGCAACCGGCGCACCTGGTCGCGAACCTTGCTGTATTCGTTGGGCACCTCGATGGGGGTATTGGCGTACTTGCAGGCCGGCACGTCGGCCAGCTTGGATTCGTGGTAGCCGACCTTGAAGTCGGTGAACTTCAAGCCGTTGGCGGTGCTGATCACCACCACCCGTTCGGACTTCTTGATGGTGCCAGCCTCGATCAGCTTTTCCAGCGCCGCCAAGGCGACGCCGGTGTGGGGGCAGTTGAACATGCCGGTCTTGTCGGCGCGGGCTGCAGCATCCGCCAATTCGGTCTCGCTGGCTTGCTCCACCACGCCGTTGTATTCCTTGAGAGTGCGAATCGCCTTTGCCACGCTGACCGGGTTGCCGATCTGGATGGCCGACGCCAGCGTGGTCTTGGCGACGACCGGCTCGAAGTATTCAAAGCCCCTCTTGTACGCGGTGTAGAGCGGGTTGGCCGACTCCGCCTGTGCCACGCAAATGCGCGGCTTCTTGCTGACCAGGCCCAGCTCGCCTAGCATCGACAAGCCCGCGCCGAGCGCGCTCACGTTGCCGAGGTTACCGCCGGGAATGATGATCCAGTCGGGCACCTCCCAGTCGAACTGCTGCACGATCTCGATGCCGACGGTCTTCTGCCCCTCGACGCGCAGCGAGTTCATGCTGTTGGCCAGGTACACGCCTTCTTCGTTGGCCAGGCGCTGCACCACAGCCATGCAGTCGTCGAAGTTTCCGTCCAGTGCCAACACGGATGCGCCGTTGGCCAGCGGCTGTACGAGCTGCGCGGTGGAGATCTTTCCGCGCGGCAGAATCACCATGGCGCGAATTCCCGCCGCGGCGGCATAGGCGGCCAGCGCCGCCGAGGTATCGCCGGTGGATGCGCAGGCCACGGCCGAGATCTCCTTGCCGTCGGCGATCATCTGCTTGACCGACGACACCAGCACGGTCATGCCCAGGTCCTTGAACGATCCGGTGTGCGAGTTGCCGCACATCTTGATCCACAGGTCCTCGACGCCCAGCTCTTTGCCGTAACGCTGGGCCCAAAACAGGTTGGTTCCGCCCTCGAACATCGACACCACGTTTTCGTCGCGGATGCCGGGGTGAACCCATTCGCGCTTGCCCCAGATGCCCGAGCCATAGGGCCAGAGCGTGCTCATGAAGCGGCCCTCAAAGACTTCTTTCCATTCGTCGGCGGTGTGTTGCTTGAGCGCATCCATGTCGTGGACAACTTCGAGCAGGTTGCCGCATTTCGGGCAGCGGTAGATGACGAGGTCGAGGGCGTACTCACCCTCGCATCGGGCGATGCAACGGAAGTGGGCGTGATAAGGCTTCATGCGGGCACGATAGCATGATTCGCCGGACATTCTGCGGCCGGCAAACGCGACAAAATTGCGGCAGCGCTACCGGCAGACGCCCACGTTGGGCTGAGACATGACCGCGTCGGAAACCGGCACCTTGTTGCAGGTGGTGCCGCAGCTTGGGTCGCCTCCGGACGTCGAGCAGAAGGCCAAGCACCGGTTGCCATTGCTGAGCCCCGTGATGCACGTGCTGCCGGGAACGCAGTCGTTGTCCTTGGTCGGATCGCACTCGTCTCCGACAGCGGTCTGCCCAGCCGGGTCGCAGGTGGGGCCGCTGTCGGTCAGGTAGCAGCCCTGGTCGGAGTCGCAGCCCGACTGGTCGAGCGGTTTGCAGGAAGCGCCGCAGGCGTAGTAGCTGTCGATCCCCGGAAGGCGCAGCTTGCAGACCCAGCCGTCCGCGCAGACACTGGTGCAGGCGCTGCGCGAGCAGAGACGATGGCACTTGCTCGATTCGCCCGTCCATTGGAAGCAAGCCAGACCGTCGCCGCAGTCGTCGCCGGTTTGCGAGCCGTCGTCGGCCATGATCTGCGAGCAGTCATCGTTTTCGTTCTTGTCGCCCTTGCTGGCGCAACCCAGAGCCAGGGTGGAGCTGGTGGTGAGCAGGGCGGTGCACTTTTGATCCGAGCCGCAGCCGTCGTTGGTCAAAGGATCGCAAGAGCCCTGCGGCGGCTTGGGCGGCGTGCATACGCCGGCGTCGTTGTTCTGTGGCTGATTCTTGTCGGGCGGGCTCGCCGTGTCCCGGGCGCTGTCGGCGACCGCGGAATCGCGGTGGTTGTCGTTCGAAACCTGCACGTCTCCTTTGGCGCAGCCCAAACCGCCGAGCCCGATCGTAGCCGCCCAAACTTGGGCCCACGCGGCTCGTTTGAATGAGAGTCCTCGACGAGAGACCATAAATGCGCGGTGGTGGCATTTCTGACTGGCGGCACTAGGCATCGTGCAACTTCCTTTCGTGCATACCCTGCGCGGTTGCGAGTTTCGCCGAATTACCGGCCCATTGCACGCACTAAGAGCGACGCCTGGGAAGATCGCGTGCGAGCCTCTGGTCGACGCGGACGCGCGATCGGATACACTGCCAACGTCCTGTCTCGTTGGGCGAGGCAGGTATTCGACAATCCTGACTCTCATCCGTGGACCCGTCATGACGCGCCATCATCGAACCCGCCCGCTCTCCGCAGCGGCGACGAAGACCAGCAAGCCTGCGACCTCACAGCCCGCGAGCGGCGGGAAGCCCAAGCTCCGGGCAGGCATTCTCTTCGGCGTCTGCTTGTTGGCCTACCTGGCCACCGGCCAATCGGAGCCGGGGAACGACGCCGCCTCGAACGTGCACCTGCCGCTCCAGTTGCTTGAGCATGGCAGCGTGTTCTTTACCCCGGAAGAGAATCCGCGAATGTTCCGCTTCGCGGTGGACACGCCGGAAGGAAGGAAAGGGACGCGAATCCGAGATTGGCGGATAACCTACCAGGGCCAGACCGTGCGCGACGCCTACGCCAAAGGCCTGATTGGCGTGGACCGGCCGATGTACTACCTGGTGCCGACCCGCCATCCAGGCAAGTACGCCAGCACCTTCGGTCTCGGCGCCGGACTTTGGGCCTTGCCGGTCGTTGCCCCGGTGCGGGCAGTGGTAAGCGACCTGGCCAGCAATCTCGATCTTCTGTGGTGGCTTGGGAAGCTTGCGGCGGCCCTGTCGGTGGCGGGAGCGGTGGCCTTTCTTTACTTCGCCGCCTTGCGAGCATCGTCGCCGGGAGCGGCTGTCCTGGTCGCCTTGGCCTACGGGCTCGGCACCTGCGTTTTTTCGATCAGCAGCCAGGCGCTGTGGCAGCACGGCCCGTGCGAGTTCTTTTTGGCCATGGGCGCCTATCATCTGCTTTCGAAGGCCGGCAAGCGCAGCGATCTGCTTTGCGGGCTCGGGTTCGCCCTGGCCGTCTTCTGTCGGCCCACCAGCGCGATTGTCGTGGTCTGCGTCGGCGGCTACCTGCTGATCTCGGATCGTCGTCGCCTGCTTTGGTTCGTGGTGGGCGGCCTGCCGGTCGCGGTCGCGCTCTTCGGCTACAGCCAGTACACCTTCGGTTCCTTGTTTTCCTTCGGGCAGCTTGGAGCGGGGGCGGGCGTGGCGCAAGTGAAGACCGGAAATCCCGGCCTCTGGCAGACCCCGCTGTGGTTGGGCATGGCCGGTCTGCTGGTAAGTCCCGCGCGCGGCTTGTTCGTGTACACGCCGATTGCACTCTTTGCCGCCTGGGGCGTCGGGCGGGCGTTTCGTGACCCTGCTTGGAAGGATCTGCGTCCCTTGGCCGCGGCGGCGCTGCTCCTGTTGGGCCTGGCATCGAAGTGGTTCGACTGGTGGGGAGGTTGGTGCTTCGGCTACCGGCCCATCGTGGACCTTGCAATCCTGCTCGCGTTCTTGTCCCTGCCCGTGCTGGGCAGGGTGGCCTCCAGTAAGGTGTTGAAGCGGGTCTTCGCGGGACTATTCGCTTACTCGGTCGGGGTTCAGGTGCTGGGGGCGGTTGCCTACGACGTGACCGGATGGAACAACCGCAAGGTCTGGGAAGTGGTCGCGCCCGACAGGACCGAGCGCTTGTCCTTCCCAGACCGTCCGACCGCCGAGCTCTTCGTACGCGACCGAGACGGCCAGCTTGAAACGCGCGCGCTGAACGTGGACATGCCCGAATACCGGCAGCGGCTGTGGTCGATTGTGGATTCGCCGATCGTGTACTACCTGTCCAACCTCTCGTCGGCGATAGAGAGCCGAGGCAAGGGCGTGTCGAGGTTCATCGCGGACGAAGGCTAAGCCTAGGCCAAGCCCGAGGTGGCGGGGATCACAGTCCCAGAGGGCGCATCGCGCTGGGCGCGCTCGTGCTAGCGTAGGCTTGCCATGGTCCAAGACAACAACCCCTATGCGCCGCCGCGCTCAGACGTGAATGCCGGATCGGGGAACGACAGCATCGCCGGGATGCCGTTTTGGCGGTCGGGCGCGATTCTGATCGCGCGGCCGGGCGCCACGCTTCCGCCCCGTTGTGTGAAGTGCAACGCAAGCGTCGACGGGCCGCCCAAGAAATCGCGCTTCTACTGGCACCACCAGGCGTGGTTCGTGTTGGTCCTGCTGAACGTCATCCTCTACGCCGTGGTATCGCTGTTCGTGCGGCGGCACGCCGATTTGACCTTCGGGCTGTGCACACTGCACAGGCGGCGACGGAAGCGTGCGCTCTTGATCGGCCTTTCGGGAATGGCTTTGTCCATCGTCCTGATTGTGGTGGCGATCATGGTGTCCGAGCCTGCCCTAATTCCCGTCGCGATGCTCATGGTCCTGGTCTTCATCGTCTATAGCGTGGTGAAGGCGCGCGCCCTGCTGCCGGTGCGGATCGACAATCTGGGCGCGCAGTTCAAGGGGTGTGGCGAAGCTTTTTTGGCCAGTTTGCCTGGTTCCTAGCCACAACACCCTTGCACATCCGAGGTTGCTGTTCATGCGCCGCGCATGATAGGCAATCGGCATTCCAAGTCGCCGCTGATGACCCCGCAGCAAAATACAACCGCAAGCGTCGTGATCCTGGGCGGAGGCCTGACCGGGATCTCGACCGCTATCCACCTCCAAAAGCCATGGGTCCTCTTCGAGCGCGAAGCTGGGTTGGGCGGCTTGGCGGTTACCCGCGAGAAGAACGGCTACTACTTCGACCGCACCGGCCACTGGCTGCACCTGCGCGACGGGGGCATGCAGGCCCTGGTGGCGCAGGTTCTGCCCGGACAGATGGCCGAGGTCGAGCGCAAGGCACGCATCTTTTCCCACGGCGCTACCACGCTGTACCCGTTCCAAGCCAACCTCTACGGCTTGCCGCCCGAGCTGGTCAAGGAATGCCTGCTGGGCGTGATCGAGGCCAGGCTGGCGCCAGCCGGTGGCGTCGAGCCCAAGAATTTCGAGGAATACTGCTTGCGCCACTTCGGCGCCGGCATCTCCAAGCACTTCATGATTCCCTACAACGAGCGCCTGTGGGGCGTCTCACCGAAGGAAATCACAGCGGCTTGGTGCTCGCGCTTCGTGCCCTTGCCGAATCTGGAACAGGTGGTGGCCGGCGCGGTGGGCGCCAATGCCGGCGCGCTGGGGTACAACGCGAAGTTCATGTATCCCAAGCACGGCGGCATTCAGACCTTCGCGGCCGCGCTGGCCGGGCGGCTGGATCCGACCCACGTGCGAACCTCGGCCAGCCTTGAGCAGGTCGACTACCTCAAGCGCGAGGCGGCGGTGGGCGGTGAGCGGGTTCGGTATTCCGCGCTGGTTTCGACGCTGCCCTTGCCCGAGCTGCTTTCCCGCATGCCCGGACTGCCCAAGGCCATCGAAGAGCACGCGAGCAAGCTGCGCTGTACGACCCTGCGCTATCTGGATCTGGCCACGCGCAGGAGCCCGACCGCCGATTGGCACTGGGTCTACGTGCCCGAGAAGCGCTTCCCGTTCTATCGGGTGGGCATCTTCAGCAATGCGGTCGCCAGCATGGCGCCGCCGGGGGCCGGCTCGTTCTACGTCGAGCTGGCGGATCGCGGGCCGGTCAGCGAAGCCACCATCCGTGAATCCGCGCAGGGTCTGGCCGAGATGGGCGCCATCGCCTCGCCCGACGACGTGCTCTTCGCCGACGCGCGTGAGATCGACTACGCCTACGTGGTCTTCGACGACAATTACTACGCCGCGACCAGCGCGATCTTCGCGTTCTTGGAATCGCACGCGATCTATTCCCGCGGCCGCTACGGGTCGTGGACCTACAACTCGATGGAGGACGCTTTGCTTGCGGGTCGCGACGTGGCGGCCACCGTCGATGCCATTCCCGAAGGAGACCACCCATGACCAAGGACCAAGGCCCCGCCCCCGACGTTTCCATCGTCATTCCCATCTACAACGAAGAGGGAATCCTGCGCGGGTCGGTGCTCGAGCTGCGCGAGAAGCTGCGGCCCTTCGGGTTCAGCTATGAGCTGCTCTTGTGCGAAAACGGGTCGCGTGACCGTACGGTGGAAATCGGCAAGGAGCTGGAAGCCGAGTATCCGGTGGTTCGATTGCTCTCGATCGGCCAGCCCAATTATGGGCTGGCGATGAAGACCGGCATTCTGGAAGCGCGCGGGCGCATCGTGATCTGCGACGAGATCGATCTTTGCGACACCCAATTCTACGCGCGCGCACTGGCGCTGCTGGAACGGACCGACACCGACTTCGTGGTCGGGTCGAAGGCGATGGTCGGGTCGAACGATCAGCGGCCCGTGGTTCGGCGCCTGGGCACCAGGGTCTACAACGGCCTTCTGCGCGCAGTTTGTCACTATCGCGGGACCGACACCCACGGACTCAAGGCGTTCAAGCGTGAGGTGCTGCTCGAGACTGCCAAGCGCTGCGTCCTCGACCGCGACGTCTTCGCCAGCGAGTTCGTGATTCGCGCCCACCGGGAAAGGAAGAAGGTGGTGGAGATCCCGTTCGCCGTGCACGAAAAGCGCCCGCCCTCCATCAACCTGCTCAAGCGGGTACCCCACGTGCTCAAGAGCGTCGCGCGCCTCGCGATCTCGGTACGGCAGAACCCGTCGCAGGAATAACCCGGGGAGGTTCCTTCACCGGCGGGCGCCGAAGCGCGGGCGCAAGAGCTGGCAGCACGGACCGATGCGAATGCCCGAGCTGCCCTCGGTCGTTTCGGTATCAAGCTGGTCAGCTTCGCGGTGTTGGCAGCCGGATGATTCGGAAACCCTTCCTGAGTTCCCATTTCGATCAGGGGACGCCAATGAGCCCAGGGGGCATTCTCGTTGAGGAGGGCGAGCGCGCGACTCTTCGGTCATCGGATCGCGAAGGTCCGCGAAAGCTGAGCGAAGGGCGCCGAATCGATTCATCAGCGAATTGACAACACGCCCTGCTTCTGATCGAAATCGCTCGGGATGGCGTCGTCCTCGAACCCTAGCTCGCCGTAGACCAAGCGGATGAGCCGCAGGGTGCAGCGGTCCGGGTGTTCCGCGACCATCTGGGCATCGAGCTCCAGGCGCTCGGGGTCGAGCGCAAGCACATCTTGATTGATGGTCTTGGGGGCAGGCCATCGTATTGGCTCTCGCGGGGATCCAGGGGCCAAGGTCCAGCCCCGAATGCCCTTCATCGAAAAGGCCGCGAGCACCTTGGCGTCCGCGAGGTTCTTGCCGAACTGGAGCAGGAGCTTGCTCATGAGACGAAACACCGAGGCCGGGTACTCGAGCAGCGCGTACGGCGCGAACGACTGGGGGCTGAGCAACTGTTGTGGGGTGTACTTGAGATTGGCGAGAGCCGACAGCTCGACCATGAATGTCACCTCGCCACGCTCGCTGATGGTCGTCTTGATGAGGTCGGTGTCTTCTCCGTGTTGGACGCGATCGCCCTTGAAACTCGGCGAGCGTAGATCACTGACGAAGTTCCAACCGCCGCGTCGGTTGCCGGTGGCGTTCGGCTCCGCAAACCAGGTCCGGAAAAGCTGCTTCGTGCTTTCGTCCGCGAAGTCGATGGTGAGCTTTTCCGTGGGAACCAAGCCGAGCCAAAGTTGGTCACTCTTGAGCGCCTCTCCCTTCAGACGCTCTCTCAACGTCGCCTTGAGGGCAGACAGGTCATGTCCAGCATCTTCGCCACCCTTGGCGAACGCCTCGCGGAGCTGCTCGCGGGTCATCTCGTTCAGGCGGTCGTCCACGCGGATCAAGAAGTGTCGGCCGCCGTCGCGAACCGCATACGGGGGATGGGCGCCCTTCTTGACGGCTACCCGAATCAGCTCGCCCACGCGGGTCACGGCAACCTCATCTTGGTTGAAGGAGGGCTCGATGACCCCGACCAGATGATCGAGGACGGATCGCTTCGCCACGTCGGGCCTCGGAAGCGGTTGCAACTCCACGGCCCGGCTCTGCTCCCCTTCCTTCACGCCAATCCAGACGTCGCCACCGTCCGCATTCAAGAAGCCCACCACCTCCCTGGCGACCTTGACCGGTCGGCGCAGCACCTCGGCGTCCTTGAATTCCAGGTGCCCATCCTCACGCTTGCCGAGCAGGTCGCGCGGATCCACGTCGCTCATAGCGCCCCCAGGAATCGCTGCGGTGACAGCAGAAATTCGTGCAAGGGCGCGAGCGCGATATCCCCTGCCATCCCGAAATCCAAGCCACCGTGCACCAGGATCTTCTTTTCGATCCCCAGTCTCTTCATGGCCTCACCGGCCCGGGCCAGCTTGCGTGGCTTCGCGTCCGTGCTGCCGGTGACTTCGAGGCCTATGGAATGGGATGCCCCGCGCACGACGAAGTCGATCTCCAGATTTTCGTCGATGCGGCTGTAGCTCCAGGTGGCGCCGCTCGACCGGGCGACTTCGCGTAGATGGCGAAACACCGCGGCCTCGAACACCCGCCCGCGCACCTCGGGCGCTTCCAGCGGCTCTACGGCCGGAGCAAACGCCGTGATCAGGCCGTGGTCGCTGGCGAAGATCTTGGGCTGGGCGCGCAGCTGCGTGCTGGCCTTGCTGCCCACGGGAAGATCTCTCGGCAGGGGTATGATCAGTCGAGTCTCCTCCAGGGCCGACAACCACTCGGAGAGCGATTTCCGGTTGGCTTCCAGATCCTCGGCACGCTTACCCTGGTTCCACAGGTTGCCCGACCCACAGATCAGGTAGACGAACAAACGTCGCAAACGCTCCACGTCCAATCCCGTGTGCAGCAGATCGCGCACGATGGCCCGATCCGCGATGTCCGCGCGAATCCGGTGGCGAACCTCATTCGGTGACGCCAGCGAGGAAAGATGTTCGGGAAAGCCCCCGACCTCCAGATAGCGCGCGTACATACGGGGATCTCGGATGCGGCCGGTCGGCTCGGGATCCCCTGGCGAAAAGATCCGCAGGAACTCGACCAGGGTCAGACCCTCGATGGGGATCTCGTCCCAGCGGCCTTGCCCGGACTCGGCGCCGGCTCGGCGCAACGCCGTGGCCGCGGAGCCCGTGATTACGAAGCGCACACCCGGCTGCGAGCCTCTGCGAGCCTGATCCACCGCGCTCTTCAGCCACGGCTGCCAATCGAGGGCATTCTGGATCTCGTCCAGCAGGTAGACGCGCGGGTGGGTGTCAGAAAGGCCGGGCGGCGCAAGGTCCACGATCTGCCGGGGCGAGACCTGACCAACCAACCGCTCGTCCGAGAAGTCGAAGAACGTGATGTTGGCCGCGGGCCAGTCGCGATCGAGCAGATCGTCGACCAGCTGGAGCAACAGCGTGGTCTTGCCCACCTGGCGAGGCCCCAGAAGCACCGCGGCCCGGCCTCCGTGGATCTCCCCGAGGTAGCTCAGCAGCCGGTCAAAGACCACTCTCCGCTGGGGAAAACGCCTGGTTTCCCGCCGATTGGGGTCAGCCCACCACCGGTTCTGGTCACGCACAATCTCCACGATGTCCATTGCAATGGACCAAACCTAGCACATTTCGTCCGTTCTGGCGCCATCGGCAAACGACACCGCCCCATCAGACGGCCCGAGCGGATAGGATTCCCGTCGCGTGGGTCCCCAAAGCGGCGGGTGTAGGCGGCGATTCGAAGGGGGCGATGGCCAATGCCGAGAGCGAGGCTAGCGCCGTCCGCCGATCCCGGGTACGAGCAGGTCGCTTCACCTCTGCGGATTTTCCGACCCGGAGAAGATGCGTGCGAACGCGGCGATGACGGCCGGCTTTGGCCGACGGATGGGAGGGACGGACTGGTAGCTCTCCCAGCCCCCGCCCAGAGCCTTGTAGAGGGCGACAAAGGCATCGGCGGTCGCGCTCTGGGCCTCGGCGTACTGGTCCTCGAGATCGTATTCCTGGCGTTGCGCATCGAGCACGTTGAGAAAGTCGTTGAGGCCTCGCTCGTAGCGATCCGTCGCCAGGGTCACGGCACGGTGGCTCGCGGTGAGGGCATCGCCGAGGGAGTCGAGCCGCTCCCGCTGCGCCATGTAGGCGGTGACGGCCGTGTCCACCTCGCCGACGGCGCGGATGACGGTCGCCCGGTAGGCGACGAGCTGCTCGCGGGTACGAAGATCGGCGATCTCGACCAGCGCGTCCAGCGCGCCAAAATCTAGGATGTTCCACAGCCCGAGTGGCCCCGCCGACCAGATGGGACCGCCCCGCCCCGACGAGGCGAGCGCAGGCACCTGCACGCCCACCCCACCGCCAAGGCCCACGTGGGGAAATAGGTCGGCCGTCGCCACACCGATGCGCGCGGTTGCGGCCGCGAGCTGTCGTTCCGCCGCGCGGATATCGGGCCGCCGTCGCAAGAGGTCGAGCGGCAACCCGGCCTTGACCTGCGGCGGAATCGCCGGGATGGCGCGCAACGATTGCAGCTGCCGCGCCATCGCTTCCGGGTACTGGCCGAGCAACACCGCGATCGCATTTTGAGCGGCGCTCACTTGTGCGGCAAGCGGCGCGACCCGGGACCGCAACGTGCCGAGCTCCCTTTGTGCGAGCGCGAGATCCAGCTCGTTGGTGAACCCGCCCTGGAAACGGGTCTGCGTGAAGGTCACGGTTCGTTGCGCGGTATCGAGAGCCTGATTGATCACGGTAAGCTCCATCTGCAGGCCGCGCATGTCCAGGTAGGTGCGGACCACATCGGCGACGACCGCGATGAGAACCGCGCTACGAGCCTCGGCAGCAGCCTGGGTATCGTAGCGACTGGCTTCGATCGCGCGTCGGTACTTGCCGAAGAGGTCGAGCTCCCAGCTGGCGCCGAGCCCCGCCACCCAGTGCACGCTCTGGATGCCGCTGCTGTTGGTTGCCGCGTTGAGGGGTGCTCCGACTCGGCCGCGGGCCAGGTTGCTGCCGGTGCCGAATCCACCACCCGCGCTGAGGTCAGCCTGGGGCAAGGCGCCGCCAAGAACGACCACCTCTTGCGTGCGCGCTTCCTGCAGACGATAGAGCGCGATCTCGATGTCAGGGTTCGAACGAATGGCGCGCGCGACGAGCGCATCCAGGTCCGGATCGCCCAGCGAGCGCCACCAGGCACTCGGGTCGACCGTGGTCGCCGGCCCGCTCGCCGCAGGCGCACCGTTGGCCGGCTTGACTGCAAGTGCCGCTTGAGAGGCAGCGAAGGCGCCTGGGAGATCCATCCGAGGAGCACGATAGTTTGGCCCGACGGCGCAAGCAGAGGCCATCGCCACCAGAGCCAGCAGCGCCCAATGCGCGGTGAGATGGGCGAGGTTTTTGAGAATTCCAGTCATGGCCCATGCGTGAGGGCCACTTGGCCGCCGGCCATCGTATCGTCGCCTTGGTGCGAGACGACCGATTGGCCCTCAGTGATTTGGCTACTGAGGTTCAGTACAACATGGTCACGCGGCGACACTCCCGACGCGAGCAGGACGTTGATGCCGTCGTCGCGCGCGATGACCACGCTTCGCAAATGCACGCGACCGTCTCCGCCGACCACGGCCACTTGCGGTCCGGCGGCCCGAAAAACCAGAGCCGCGGCTGGTACATCGAGCAGACCGTGCGAGGGTAGCTTGAAGGCAACCCCGACGTACATGCCGGTGACCAGTGCGCGGTCCTGATTGGGCACGTCGATCTCCACCCTGAAGGTTCGCGATTGCGGATCGACGGCGTTGGTGGTGCGTGCGATCTCGCCCTTGAAGTGGCGGCTCGGAGATTCGTTGGTGACGACTTCCGTGGACACGCCGACCTTCATGAGATCCTCTGCCACGGCCTGCGGCACGTCGACCCACACCCGCATCGGATCCTCTTGGGTCACGCGGTAAAGCGAGCTCGTCCCGCCCGAGCTGCCAGCGCTGACCAGATTGCCGATGTCGATCCTGCGCTCGATGATCCTGCCATCGTAGGGAGCCGCCACGTGCTTGAACTTCTCAAGCGCGGCCATGCGATGGATTTCGGCCTGATCCAGCGCCACCCGGGCGCGGCCAGCCGCGAGCTGCGCGACCGCGCTGTCGTATCCGGCCTTCTTGTCCTCACGCTCTTGCTGCGAAACCACGCCCGGGGCCGCATCTCGCCAGCGCAGGTTGGTCGTGCGCGCGAGCTCGGCTTCTGCCTCCCGCACCTTGACGTCCGCCTCGGCCGCCTTCAACTGCGCCTGGGCGGCAGCGAGCTGCGCATCGAGCTCGGGTGTCTCGATGTCGGCCAAGACCTGTCCCTTTTTGACCCGGTCGCCGATATCGACGTTCCACTTGGCAACATACCCGTTCACGCGCGCGTAGATCGTGCTCTCGTACCAGGCATGCGTCTCGCCGGGTAGGGTCAGACTTTGCCCGTCGGAGGCAGGGCGAACCTCGACGGTCCTCACCGCGGCCGAGGCCACGGCCAGGGACTCCGTCTCGCGAGCCAGCGTACGCTTGGAGGCAAACCGCAAGCCGAAGACTGCGACGAATACGAGCAACAGAACCAGCATCACGCTGCCGGCCAGGCGTTTCATACGACGATCCATCAGCGTGTTATCCGGCGTGGGCGGCATCAGGTTCTCCTTCGGTGAGCTCTGCAGCGCGCGTGCGGTGCAGTAGCCGGTACATGGTTGGCACGAACAGGAGCGTGGCAAACGTCGCAAAGAAGAGACCGCCGATTACCGCGCGCGCCAGCGGTGCGTTCTGTTCGCCTCCCTCTCCGATGCCAAGGGCCATCGGGATCATTCCGAAGATCATCGCTCCCGCCGTCATCAGCACGGCCCGCATACGGGTGTAGCCCGCCGCCGCTGCTGCCGTGGGTTTGTCGTCGCCGGCCCGCACGCGATCGTTGGCGAAGGTTACCACCAGGATACTGTTCGCGGTCGCAAGCCCCACGCACATGAGCGTCCCCATCAGGGCGGGAATGCTCAAATGGGTTCGCGTGACGAAGAGGGACCACATGACCCCGCCGAGCGCGAAAGGAACGGCCAAAAGGACGATAAAGGGGTCGATCCAGCTCTGAAAGTTGATCACCAAAAAGAGATAGACGAGCGCCACGGCGAGCGCCATGCCCCCGAACAGACCGGAATACCCCTCGCGCATGGTCTCGACCTGGCCGGTCAGGGTCACGTGCATGGCCTGGGCGGCATCGGGCCGGTCGGCTGCGATCACCTTGTCGATGCCGGTCGCCGCTGAATCGAGATCCGTGCCCTGGACGTCCGCGTGCACATCGAACACGGGACGAATATTGAGTTGCGACATGACCAGCGGCGCGGTCGCAGGGGCGAGCGAGGTGACATTCATCAAGAGCTGGTGGGTTTTCGCCATGGCTCCGGCGGTGACCGGCATCGACCAGATCTGTTGCGCGGAGGTGATCTCGTAGGTGGGCAGCTGGACGACCAGCGGATAGCTCACGCCGGTTTTGGGCTCGACCCAGAAGTTCGGCGAGGTCTGGGCGCTGCCGTTGGTCCCGATCAGCACGTCGTTCGCCGTGGTCCGCTGGTCGAGCCCGACCTCACTCGCGAGCGTGCGGTCGACGTTCAGCGACAGCGCCGGCGCGTCGGGGACCTGGAAGACATGCGCGTCGACGACCCCAGGCACGCGTTCAATGTCGCGCGACAGCCGGGAGGCGAGCGCGTACGCCTCGTGATTGTCTGGCCCGGAGACCCGGATGTCGATGGGCGCCGGTTGGCCGAAATTCAAGACCTGATCGACGATGTCGGCGGGCTGGAAGAAGAAGCCCAGGTCGGGGAAGCGCTTGGGCAGCTCACGGCGCAGCCTGGCGATGAGCGCAGCAGTCGGGGGATGTCGCTCCTTGAGCGAAATGAGAATCTCCCCGTCCATGGGTCCGACGGTCGCCGAATCGCTCAGTGCGATGTTCATACCGCTGTACGGTAGTCCGATGTTGTCGAGCATCGCATCGATCTGTTCGACCCCGACCAGATCTCGGATGGAGGCTTCGACTTGTGCAAAATAGTCCTGCGTCTGCTCGATGCGCGTTCCTGCAGGCGCCCGCACGTGCAGCCGCATCTGGCCGGCGTCGACCTGCGGAAAGAAATCGCGCCCCAGCAAGGGAAAGAGCAGGAGCGAGCCCGCCATGAGCACGATGAAGAACGCCGCCGTGGCCGCGGGCCGTTTGAGGGCCCACATGACGCTTCCCCGGTAGGCCGTGCGGAAGGACTCGAAGCGATGCTCGAACCCGCGCTGCAAGGCCGCCAGGGGCGCAAACAGTCTCGCGATTCCCGTTCGTGGGCGCGCCCCATGCTCTCCTCCGTGAGCGCGTATCAAGTACTTGAACAGGACCGGGACCATGGTGAAGGACAGGCCCAGGCTCGCCAGGAGGGCGATGCAGACCGACAGCGAGAGCGGCGAGAACAGATATTTGGCAGTCCCCCGCAGAAGGAACACAGGTACGAAGACGATGCAGATGCACAGCGTGGAAAGGAAGGTTGGCACCCCGACCTCACGGGAGCCTTCCACGATCGAATGGTAAATCCCTTCGCCCGTCCTGGTGTGCCGCTCGATGTTTTCGATGACCACGGTCCCGTTGTCGACCAAGATCCCGACCGCCAGGGCGAACCCGCCCAAGGTCATGGTGTTGAGCGTCTGTCCCGCGGCATAGAGCAGAAGCACAGCAGTGGCGATGGACAGGGGGATTGCGGCCAGGGTCACCACCGTGAGCCGCCAGTCTCCGAGGAAGAGGAGAATCATCAGGCCGGTCAGGGCGGCCGCCATCAATCCCCCCACCTTTACGCTGTTCAGCGCCGCCCGGACGAACACCGACTGGTCGAAGAGCGGCTTGATCGAAACTTCCTTGGGGATGATCTTCAAGATCTCGGGCAGCACCTCGCGTATGCCGCTGATCACGGCGAGCGTCGATACCCCACCCGTCTTGCGGATAGTGATGAGCGCGCCGGGCCGGCCATCGACGGTGACCGAATTGGTCTGCACCTGAAAACCGTCGTGAACGTGCGCAATATCCCGCACGAAGACGGTGCGGCCGTCGATCTGCCGGATGGGAAAGCCATTGATTCGCTCGATTACGTCCGGACTGTTGTTCATGATGAGGGAGTAGTCCTTGGCGCCGATCTTGACGTCGCCCGCGGGAAGGATGACGTTCTGGCGCTGCAGCGCCTCGCTGACATCGGCCAGGGACAAGTGGCGCGCTTCGAGAGCCCGCTCGTCGAGATCGGCCATGATCACCCGCGGCTTGCCGCCGTACGGCTGGGGCACCTCGGCACCGTGTACGACGGCGAGAGCCGGCCGGATGATGTTCTGGCCGAGGTCGTTCAGCT
>CAZBIU010000135.1:0-16409 GCA_964491625.1 uncultured Myxococcales bacterium | reverse complement strand
AATCCGGGTCGCGGCACCCATGGGAAAGGGCGCGCGCCCGCTTTTTCTGCGGCCAGCTTGCGCCCCACCTTCGCCCCGGCATCCGCGTGCTGGACATCGGCGCGGGCGACGGATACCTAGTGGCGTCCCTGTTGCCGGCGATCCAGCCGGGTGGCAGTGTGGTCTGCTTCGATACCGGCTATTCGGACCAGCACTTGGCACGGTTTGCCGCAGCGGCGCCAGCCGGGCAGAGCTTCACCCGCGAGCTGCCGGAGTCGCAATTCGACGTGGTGCTGATGCTGGACGTGCTTGAGCACGTGCCCGATGACCACGCCTTTCTGGCCAGCGTCACGGGCAACACGCTCGCGGCGGGTGGCGTGCTCTTGGCCAGCGTGCCCGCGCATCCTCTTCTGTTCACGCGCCACGATGTCAATCTCGGCCACCATCGCCGCTACCGCCCACCGGAGCTGCCAAGCTTGTTGCGCGATGCCGGGCTCGACGTCGAGGCCACGGGAGGGCTGTTTCACAGCTTGCTCCCGATTCGGATGGCGCAGAAGTTGGGGGAGATCCTTGGCGGGGTATGGACGCGCCCGGTGCCCGACGCGGTTTCCGGACACGCACACACCGGCCTGTCTGCCTGGAAGGGAAACCCTTGGGTTGGCAGGGTGCTCGTGCGGATGCTGAGCCTCGACAATCGGATCAGCGCGGCCTCGGCCCGTTGTAAGCTCGGCGTGCCCGGGCTCAGCGCCTGGGCGCTGGCGAGAAAGCCATGAGTCAAGAGTTACAGAAAGTCACGCTGGTGGTGCCTTGCTACAACGAGGCGCAGCGGCTGGATGCGGCGGCCTTTGTCGCCATGATCGATAGGGATCCTGCCCTATCGATCATGCTCGTGGACGATGGCTCGCGTGACGGGACCTCGGCCCTACACGCGGACATGGTGGCACGGCGGCCCGGGCGCATCGAAGCGTTGGCACTGCCGCGCAATCGTGGCAAAGCGGAGGCGGTTCGCCAGGGCCTGCTGACGGCGCTGAAAGGTCCTGCCGCCGTGGTCGGCTTCATGGATGCGGACCTGGCAACGCCCACCGCCGAGATGGAGCGACTTTGCGCTATTCTTTGCGACCGCAAGGACTGCGACGTACTCTTGGGCTCGCGCGTTCAAATGCTGGGCCGATTGATTACGCGCCGGCCGCTACGTCACTATCTGGGCCGCGCCTTTGCGACCGCCGCCTCGTTGGTGCTGCGCCTGCCCGTCTACGACAGCCAGTGCGGAGCAAAGCTGTTACGGCGCACCGCCGCGCTGGCACGCGCCCTGGAACGCCCGTTTCTGTCGCGCTGGATCTTCGACGTGGAACTGCTAAGTCGCCTGGTGACTCGAGCAGCGGACACCACGCCGATTCCGCCCGAACGCATCCGCGAGGAGCCGCTGGAGCGCTGGACCGATTGCGTGGGCTCGAAGCTGGGCTCATGGCAGATCCTGCTGTCGCTCCTCGATCTGGTTCGCATCGAGATCGAGGCCAGGCGTCGCCGCGCGGGTGCTAAGCCCTGACTGTCCGGCGCGGCCAGACTGTCGTTCGCACCAGCCAGGCCAGCGCCAGTCCCCACGAAAGCAGCGTGGTCACGAGCCCGAGCCAGAAGGTCCACGGCGAAAAACGCGTCGAGATCGTGTGATGACCTGCATCCACCGTCAAGGCGCGAAGACCACCGGAGACTTCCCGCATGGACACCGACGCTCCGTTGTCCACGCGCGCGTGCCAGCCGGGGAAATACACTTCATTGAATACCAACGTGGTCCTGGCCGGAAGGTTGACCGCGTAGTCAACACGATCCGGCAGATAGCGCGTGATCGCGAAGTCCACCGGAACCGCCGTGCTCTCGAACTGGGCCCCGTCGGACGGAGCCGTGGCATCCACGAAACCCACTACGCGTTTGCCATTGATAAAGAAGTCGTGGAAGTTGCGCGCGAGCAGCGACTCGAAACGCCGAAGCAGGAAGGGCGAATAGGAGCCCAAGTAGAACTTCTTGTCCAAGTACGCATCGTTTGAAGCGACGTCAATCACCGCCTTCGCGTCAGCCCTTGGCTGCAACGCCGACGACGAATCGAACGTCCGTCTCCAGATCTCCCCCAGCCGGTAGATGTTGCTGCTTGAAGGCTCCGACCACATTCTCGACTCAAGCGTCGCGTGCGTTCCCGCATCGAAGCCACTGGCCACAAGCAGACAGATGGCCAAGGACTGCGGCCGAACAAACCGCAGGACGCCGATAATGGCCACGGCCACAGCCAAGAGCTCGATGAACACGGCGTTGCCAAAGGAGTCACTCATGGCAGAGGCAATCGCCTTCGGGTAGATGATGCCTTCCAGCCAAATCAGCCCGACCAGCAGAAGAACGACACCCCCACCCAGGATTCGCGCCAGGCGCGGGCGCTCCTCGGGATGATCGAGCAGATTCGCCAAACCGCCGCCTGCCAATAGGCTCCCAGCGAGCGCGGCCACGGCGCGACTGTCAGCAGGCGGAAATCGCGACAAATTGAGAAAGGGCAAATAGTCGTGCAGCGCCACCCGGAGGAAGAAGCCCTTACCCAAGCTCATCAGCAGAGCGACCAGCAGGCCCACGCCCAGCGCGGTGACGGTACGATCGCGGACCCCGACCAGCGCGTAGACGGCCAACAGCAACGCCACGATGCCGAAGTAGAGCCCGCGCATGGACTTGTCGGGGATCTCACCGTGAGGGATCAGCGAAGTAGGTGCGCCGAAGATCAGGTGCCAGAGATCCGACGGCGGAAGGCCTTGCGCGAGAGCCGCGTTGGTCGTCAGCGGTGCCCCGCGAGAAAAGGCGCCCAAATTGCCCACGACCGGCAGCCAGTAGCCCGCGGAGATTCCAACCCCGAGCGCAAGGGCTAGACAAAGCTGCACGACAAACCGTTTGCGGCTGGCCCGGTCGGGACAGTCCGTGGCGAGAATCCAGATCGACCAAGCCCCGAACCAGAGCGGGCAAAGCAATACGACGCCCGGATAGCCGCTCACGACCAAGAGCCCGATCAGCATCCCCAGCACTGGCGTTGCCCACGGTTTGCCGAGGCCCAGGCGCCGCAAGCCCAAGAAAATCCACGGAAACAGCGAGAAGGCGGTGATGATGTCCATGTGCTCGGCGTTGCACAGCCTGGCGCTGGTAAAATTGAATGCAATGGCCGAAAGCAGCGCCGCCGAACGCTTGCCCCACAGACTGTTGGCCAGAAAATACACACCGACCGAGCCGAACAGGACGGTGAAGAAGACCTGCCACTGCGCAACCAACAGGCTGTAGCCAGGCACCAAAGACAGAACCCAAGTGACGGGCGTCCACAATTGAGACTGCGGATTCACAAGAAACGGCGTCCCTGCATGGCCGTAGGGGAACCATATCGGAAGCGAGCCAGCACGCAGACTGTCTGAAATGAAGGTGAGAAACCGCGCATACGAATCGGCGAAGTCCCACGGAATGACGTCAGATGGAATGCCGTGGCCTCCGCGCAGGGCGCGTTCTACGACGGCAAGGTGTAGCGCGGTCAGGATGGCCAGCGGGCCAAGGTGGCGCCGACCCCCACTGCTCGGCAGGCGGGACCACAGTCGAGCCATTCGGCCGCTCACGTCACACCCTGACCTTGCTGCGACCAGGCCTGGATAGCGCCGATGACCATCTCGACCTGCGCGTCGGTAAGGTCTGGATTGCACGGCAAAGAAACCACGCGCTGGCAGAAGGAACGAGCGTGTGGGAAGTTGCGATTGCCGCTCCAGGCGGGGTCGCTGGCCTTCTGGTCGGGCATGGCGATGGGGTAGTGAATGAGTGTCTCGATGCCGCGTTCGCTAAGAAATGCCTGAAAGCGAGCGCGGTCGGATGCGGAGGGCAGCAGCACCGGATAGAGGTGCCGATTGGGGTCCGATCGCGCGGGCACGGGCACCGGCACGACTGTCTCGTTTCCAGCCAGGGCTTGATCGTAGTGCAGACCGATAGCACGCCGACGGGTATTGTCGGCCTCTAGATCCTGCAGCTTCACCGACAGGACGGCCGCCTGCAGGGGATCGAGGCGCGAATTGAATCCCGATTCGACGTGCTCGTACCGATTCTGTTGCCCGTAGTTGCGCAGCCGGGACAGGCGCTCGGCCGTTGCTTGGTCACCGCAGGTGACCGCCCCGGCGTCCCCGAGCGCGCCCAGGTTCTTGGTTGGGTAGAAGCTCCAGGCCGCAATATCGCCCGCGGCACCGGCGGCAATGCCGTCCCTGCTGGCGCCGTGGGCCTGCGCGCAGTCTTCGACCAGCGCCACTTGATGTCGCCGCGCCAATTCAGCAAGGGCAGTGAAATCGGCGCAGTTTCCGTAGAGGTGAACGCAGAGAATGGCGCGCGCCCCCGACGACAACAGTCGCTCAACCTCGCCCACGTCGATGAGGCCATGCCGATCCACATCGACAAAGGCCGGAATCGCCTCTGCCTGCCGCACACCAACCGTGGTCGGATAGGCGGACAGGGCCGGCACGATCACCACGTCGTCTCGCTTGATCCCGAGCGCACGCAGCGCAAGCGCGATGGCATCTGTGCCGTTGGCCACCCCGACCGCGAACGGCAGACCGGCCGCCGCAGCGAAGGCTCGCTCGAACGCCGCCACCTCAGGGCCGCCGATGTACCAACCACTTTGCACAACCCGACTAACGGCAAGACTGATCTCGGATTGGCGGCGCCTTTGCGTGGCGCCCAGATCTGTAAAGGGTACCCTGACTGTCATGAATGGTCGGCTTTGGTGGGGTTGTTCTGACTTCGTCGTTCGGCCAAGAAGGCGTCGTAGCTGCGGATGTAATCGCCGGCGTCGTAGGGCAGCGACGCCAGCACCATCAGGACCGCGTCTTTGCTGTACCGGTACTGCGTGCCCCAGACCATGGGCCCGATGTAAAGCCCGATCTCGGGCGAGTCCAGCACGAATTCCTGGCGATGCTCACCATCGTCGCACAAGGCGTTCACGCTGCCGCGCACACACACGAGGAATTGTTCGCAGACGCGGTGGGCGTGCTCGCCGCGCAGCTCCTTGGTGGGCACGTCGTAGACCAGGAAGCAGCGCTGCGGCGTGAAGGGCAGCCCATCGCCAAGTTGTCGCGCCACCAGGTCGCCGCGAAGGTCCTTGATGGTGCGGGTTCGCAGAACGCGCACACCGCGAACGGCGCAAGCTTCCTCGCCGCCGTCGGAGGGCGCGCCCCCCGGGCCGGCGGACGCAACCTCGCCGACCTGGGACGTGTAGCGGACGATGCGCGCGGGATTGCCCACCACGATGGCGTTGGCGGGAACGTTTCTGGTAACCACGGCTCCGGCTCCGATCATAGCGGCCGCGCCGATGACCAGGCCAGGCAGGATGGTCGCGTTTGCGCCGACGGAGGCCCCGCGCTTCACCACGGTTTCCGGAAAGCGTTCAAGGTGCTGGCGGCTGCGCGGAAACGGGTCGTTGGTAAAGGTGACGTTCGGCCCCAAGAAGACGTCATCTTCCAGCCGCACGCCATCCCACAGTTGCACGCCGCACTTGACGGTGACCCGATCGCCCACCACGACGTCGTTCTCGATGAACACGTGATCGCAGATGTTGCAGTCGCGCCCGATCACGGCGCCGGGCAGAACGTGCACGAAGGCCCAGATGCGCGTGCCCGTCCCCACACGCGTGCTCTCCAGCAGGGCTTGTGGGTGAACGAAGACCTGGTCAGGGTTCGGCTTTTCCACTCGGGAACTCCTCTTGCGAGAGAACGATGTAGTTCGGCCGGCCCTTCGAGTTCTCGAAGGTTCGCCAAAGATAGCTCCCCAGCACGCCCAACCCGAAGCAATTGAGGCCGCCAAAGAACGTGATCAGCGTGGCGGTCGCCGCATAGCCGGGGACCGGGATCGAAGAAAACAGCTTCGCACCGAGGACGACGCTTCCCAGCGTGATGCTGGTCACAAGCCCGAGGAATCCGGCGATCATAAGCAGCCGGACCGGAAGATCGGTGAAAGCGAACACGCTATCCGAGAGATAGCGAAGCTTCTTGGCCAACGACCACGCCGACTTGCCGTGCTCGCGGGCCCGACGCTGGTAGGGCACGAACAGGCGCCGAAAGCCCACCCAGAACAGAAGGCCCACCAGCGAGCTGTTGCTCTCGCGCAACTCCAAGAGCTGCTGCCGCACCTTTCTGTTGCAACCGAATACGTCGACGCCACCCGCGGGAATGCCCGTCTGGACAATGCGACGGTAGGTGCCCCAAAAAAACGTCGCGGCGATCCGAGACGACAGAGGATCCTCGCGTCCGGTCCTTTGCCCGACCACGATGTCGGCCTGGTCCGCAACCAGCGCGCGATCAAAGTCCACCACCAAATCGATGGGTTCCTGCAAGTCGGCCGCCATGACCGCGAAGTGCGAGCCCCGGGCGGCAGCCAGGCCGGCTCGGATGGCGGCGAAGGCGCCGAAGTTCCGCGACAGCGAAACCAACTGCGACCGGAAACTCTCGTTCGGTAGGCGATCTCGGAGCTGCGCGTAGCTGTCGTCCGGGCTGCCGTCGACCACGAACACCACCTCCAGTGCCTTGTCGGCCAGGCGATCCGGCAAAGTTCGCAAAGCCCCGATGAGGGCTTCGATGTTGGAGGAATTCTTGTAGACAGGAATGACGAGTGACAGCATGGCGGGGTCGCCTTCGCGCGGGTGGGGAACATACCGCAAAAAGGCAGAATGCTGCGACTGGAGTGCCGGCCATCCAGACAAGAAACGGCCGTGGTGACTCGTCGCAGTGCTGGCCCGTCTTGCGGGCGCGGTCAGTCAGCTCCGTAATACAGAGCTGGAGTTCGAAGCGGCGGGTGGCCCACCAACCAACCCCTGGCGAGACGCCAACGCGAATTCCGCCCCAACAAATGCCCCGCCGCCGTCGGTCAAGGTGTAGCCGTCTAGTTGAACGGCACCCAGGCGTCGCTGCAGTCGCGCGGGGGTGCGTTTCCAGAGACGGTGCCCGAGACGGTGACGTTAGTTCCGGAGAGCGTGATGTTGACCGGGTTGGGACCGACGCTAAGCGCGGCGTTCGAGGCGGTGATGGTGGGCGCGCTGTCGAACACGACGTTGTCCATGCTCACCGTCAGCGGGTGGCTGGCGTCGTAGCCGGTGAGGGTCACCTTACCGCCGCCGAGCACGTGCAGGTTGGCAAGGCTGATGTTCTGGAAATCCGGGATCAGGCTGCCGGTGGCGCCCGACGTGTAGTACGGGGTGAAGACCAGCGGCGACGAAACGCTGCGCATGCACACGTCGGTGTAGCTGATGCCGGTGACCAGGCCGCCGCGGCTGATGTCCGACTTGATGCGAATGCCATTCGAGGTACCGTCGAGCGAGAGGTCGCACACCTTCACGTTGCGGACGCCCACGTTGGTCTCGCTGCCGATGGACATGCCGTGGCCTTTGCCGAAGTGGTTGTGCGCGATGACGAGGTTGTCAACCACCAGCGGCCCTGCCCCTTTGATGGCGATGTTGTCGTCACCGGTGGAAATCGTGCAGTAGGCGATGACACCGTTGGTGGAGCCGGCGGGATCGATGCCGTCGGTGTTGGGCGACGTCGGATCGGTGATGATGGTCACGCCCCAGATGGTGAAGCTTTGCACCCCAGTCGGGACGATGTGGAACTTGCCGGCGTTCTGAAAGCGCAAGCCCTGAATCACCAGGTCCGACCCGCTGTTGGCGGAGACCAGGCGCGGCGCCGCGAGCCCTCCGCTCGCCGCGGTGTTGAGCTGCCACCAGGTCGACGTGCCGCCCAGCACGGGCTTGCCGCCTTGTCCATCCACGGTGCCAGCGCCCAGCAGCCTCGCGCCGAGGCTGCTGGTCATGTTGAACACACCCGAACAGGAGCTGTTGCCGGCGGCGGTTCCGCACAAACCGGAACCGGCCTTGGCGTCGAACACGCGCGGATTGCGCGACGCAAACACAGTCACGCCCGCGTCGATCCAGAGTGTCTGACTCGATCGAATCTGAATGGGCCCGATGAGAAATGCATTCTTATCGCCATCCGGCGCGAGTCGCACCGATTGACCTGCCGGGCAGGCGTCGAGCGCCGATTGGATGGGCGCGGTGTCGAGCGCCGATTCGTCGGCATCCAAAGTCGCGGCACCTGCAGCGACGGTCTTGGTTGCCAGAATGGTCGCGCACGACGGCGGAATCACCGGCGTGCTGCCGATGTCGTCGCATGAGGTCGGGTATCGACTCGCACCACCGTCGGGCTGTCCGACGTCCATCGTCGACAGTAAGCTGTCGACCGACGGGGCCTTGCTATCGCGAGCCGACTGCGTGTCGGGGCTTGGCGAATTAGCGTCTACACCGGCCGCCGGTGCTGGCGTGTCTTCACCGCTGGCATCGGGGCCCGCCGCCGATGCGGCATCGTCCACGGTTTGTCCGGCGTCGCGCGCCGGCGAGCTTCCGCTGGAGCACGCAGACAACCATCCGGCGATCCACAACGCAAAGGTCCCTCGACCCACAAGCGACAGATTGCAACGGCGTGCTTTCATATTGGCTACCCTCGAAACGAGCCAAGTCCAGCCATAGCGCAAGAGCCTCGGCAAACGCACGAGGATTCGTTCCGCGTGCCCGCGAGCTGAGCCGATTAGCCGTTGCTTCGCCACTGCCGGACCTAGAGGCAAGTCCATGTCGACTCCACGAAGTGTGTTGTCCCTCGCGGTTGCGACGCTGATCGTCGCGTGTTCTTCGCAGATCGAATCCCCGCCGGTGGGCGGCGGCGGAGGCGGCGCGGCCGGCGCCCAAGGGGGCAAAGGCGGAGGCCCTAGTTTCAATCTCGACGCCGCGCCCGGCGGCGCGGGCGGTTCGGGCACCGTGCTTGGCTCGGGCAACTGCTCGAACACGGTGGGCTGGGACTGCAACCTGCCCGATTGTTCCAACCCGGAGGTGGGCACGACCATCACCGGAACCGTCTACGATCCGGCCGGCAAGAACCCGGTCTACGGCGCGGTGGTGTACGTCCCCAACAATCTCGACCAGCTCACTGCCATCCCACCAGGCCCGGGCGACTCCTGCGGCACCTGTCAGAAGCCGCAGGGCGAGCCGCTCGCGGGCGCGGTCACGGCGCCCGACGGAACCTTCACCATCGCCAAGGCGCCAGTCGGCGCGAAGGTTCCCCTGGTGGTCCAGGTCGGCAAGTGGCGCCGCATGACCTATGTGTCGGTCGCCAACGCTTGCGGCGCCAATCCCATCGACGATCACGACCTGACCCGCCTGCCCAGATTTCAAAGCGACGGCGACAAGGCCTCCCTGCCCAAGATCGCCATCACCGTGGGCGACGCCGATCGCCTGCAGTGTCTGTTTATTCGCATGGGCGTGGATCCGCACGAGTTCACCAATCCCGACGGCGCCGGCGCCATCAACCTTTACAACACCCCATCGGCACTCAACGACAGCTCGTCCTATCGCGGGGGCTACGCTTCCGGCTACAACAGCGGCGCCACGTATCCAGACGCGGGCGGACTGTGGGGCGACATCAATCAGCTTGCCCGCTACGACGTGGTCATGCTCGCCTGCGGCGGAAAACAGAGTGCCTACGATCCCAGCAAGACCTCGCCCAATCCGATCACGGATGCATCCAAGACCAACATGGTCACCTATCTTGCCCACGGCGGCCGGGTGTTTGCCGAGCACTACAACTGGTCCTGGATCAAGTCATTTTCGACGGGCAGCAAGCCTACCGACGTGCCGATTCCGTCGCCGCTCGGCGTGGACGTCGCAACTTGGATTCCCTACGATTCCAGCGGCCAGTTGCCCTCGACCCCGGTGCTGGTGGAGACGTCGTTCCCCAAGGGCCAGGACTTCGCTGCGTGGCTCGTCGCCGTGAAGGCTGCGAATTCGCTCGGCACCATGGTCTTCGACCCAACCGATCAGACCACCAAACCGAGCGCGCAGGACGAAATCTCTCCGCCCCCGTCGGCGCGACGTTGGATTTACCAGCCGGCCGACCCTGCGAACCCCACCGGCGCGGCGTCGAACACGCACTATCTCAGCTTCAACATGAGCAGCACCGGTCAGGTGGTCGACCGTCTGGATACCAGCACCACCAACATCTGCGGCCGTTTCGTCTATACCGGCCTGCACGTCGCGGCCGCTTCCAGCGGCGCGCATTCGCCGGACACCAAAGATCCCTTCCCGACCCAGTGTCAGTCGGGCGACCTGTCGTCCTACGAGAAGGCGATCGAGTTCATGCTGTTCGACCTGTCGTCGTGCCTGACCACGGATCAGTCCACGGTCGGCAAGACCATCATCTTCTAGGGACGATCATTCTGATGGGGCAGCGCCGGGCTCGTCGACCCCCGCCGGCTTGTCAACTACGACATCGTCATCCGTGGTCGGCGCTGCCTTGCTCTCGCTGCCGAAGGCAATCGCGAAACCCAAGTTGATCTCGGTCAAGGCCATGAGCTTGGGCAGGGTTCCGATCTCGTTGATGTCGAGGAACACGGCAAGATTTCGGCTCAGGTGATAGCTGGCCCCAAGTCCCAGCAAGATCCCGAATGCGCCGCCATGCAAGGTATCGCTGTGGGTAAGGTTGCAAGCCGCGGTGCGGTTATTGGCGTCGCATTGCTTGCTGACCACAACCAGGAAATTCGTTCCGCCACCCGCGCCCACGGATCCGTGGACCTGGAAGTTCCCGGCGGTCAGGAATGCGTAGCGCGCCCGCAAGTAGCCCGCCAGCGCCCACGTGCGAATCGCCGTGCCGGTGTAGCCACTCGAATCGGGCGGAGCGTATTGGTACCTCGCCATGGCCGACACGGACCATCGCTTGGTCCACTGGTAGCCGATTTCGAGCTCGGCCTGCCCCAGCGTCGCGCCCGTGAAGCCAGCCGATGCGTGCACCGGCGCTGACGAGCCCTGGTAGGTGTCGCCGGTATCGACGGCCTCGCTGCCGTGATACGCGCCACCCGTACCAGCTGCCAGCGAGAACCAAATCGCGCCGGGCCCCCGACGGTGATATCGGAACGAGTCGTCCTCGTCGGCCATGGTGACGTTGAGCGTGTCGAGAATGTTCTCGCGATCGGGATTGAACGACGAATCGGCGCCTTCTTTGATGAGAAAGGAATTGGGCGACTCGGGCCGGGCGAGATTCAAGATCTGCGTGCCGCCGTCCTTCGACGGAACCCGCGCCTCGATGTAATAGCTAAGCGACTTGCCGCTGATGGCGTCCGCGGGAATGGTTGCTTGCATCCATCCCTTGGGGCTGCGGTTCATGGGAACCCGAACGAACTCCTCGCTCGCCGCGCCCTCGGGTCGGTAATAGAGGACCGCGGTCGACTTCTTTTGCTGCTTCTCGGTCAGGCACCTGACGACCATGTCTTCGTCGGGCGGAATCTCGAACGGCAGCGGACAGAAGAGGGCTGCCGGCACGTGGGCCGGAGGATCCGGGTCCGCGACGGTCACAGTGACCTTGTGGCCGCCACGGCCCCGCTTGGTCACGGTCGCCGGCTCGCTTGCGGCTGCCGGCGCTGGCGTCTCTTTTTGTTCGTGGTCTGCTGGCTCGACCGGTGGCGCCGGCTCGCTTGGCTTGGCGGTCGGCTTGCTCGCTGGGCTCGACGTCACACCTGCCTCGCGCCGGGCCAGCAGATAGGCGGACCTCAGGGCTGGTGTTTCCAGATCGGTCGGGAGCGTGAAATCCGGATCGACCTTCAGGGCCAAGGCCAATTGATGGGCCGCCTTGTCGCGATTCTTCTCGGCGCTCAGGTACAAGCCCGCCAGCTCGACGTAGGTTCGCACCATCAGCGGCGACTCGGCCAATCCCGAATCCTTAGCCAACACCAAGGCTTCGAGGAGGGTGTCCTTGGCGGCTTCGAATTGCCTTGATTGAATCTGCCCCTGCGCCTTCTTGTTCAGTCGTGCGAGGTGGGCCGCCGCGCCCTGGTCGCTGCTCGCATCGGGCACCTCCGCTGCTTGACCCAGATTCACATTCGCGAACATGGAAAGGACAATGAGGCAAGAACACAGCGCGAACGACGGTTTCATGAATCAACGCTCCTCTCGGCAGTATAGGCACGATCTTTCATTGGAAGAGAATCGCGATCGCACACGGAGGTGGCGTGAAGCCGGCAGTTCGAGCCACCTAGTTTTTTCTGAGCCCTGCCGAACGGCAATCGCCACTGCCCCCAAACGGGTTACTCACGTCCGGCCGTAGAAGAACCAAGAACGGAAAGAGGCATGCAAACTCAATGCTCGGGTTGGCCGCAATGTCGCGGCCCGCGACTGAAAACGGCGATCGCCGTGGCAATCGCGTGGTTCGCTTGTGGCCCGGAGAAGGTCATGCGCGGCCCGCAAACGCCGGGAGGTGGCGGCGCGCACGCGGGCTTGGGCGGCGCCGCGTCCGGAGCCGGCGGAGCACTCGCAGGCTCAGGCGGCACTGCGTCCGGAAATGGCGGCGCCGGCGGCGCCGGTCATGGCGGAAGCAGCGTTACGGGCGGCGCTGTTTCCTCCGGTGGCGACACCTACGTTCCACCAACCAGCGTGGGATCTGGCGGCACCACCGCGGTGACGTGGTCCACGCCCACCATCGACAAGGACGCATCGGTCGTGCCAGTGTGCCGGCCTGCCCCCGCGCCCACTGCCGGGCGGCCACACAAGATCCTGATGGTGGTCAAAAGCATCGCCTCGCCGTCGACCATCCCGCCTCTGCTCAAGAGCCACCTGGCGGCACGCGGTTTCCAGGTCGACTACGCGTTCATCTATACCTCGTCCTACAAGACCGACGCCGGTTCGGTCAGCAACCTCTGGTTCTTCGACGACGCCAAGACCCAAATCGTCGACGTCAGTCAGTACGGTCTGGCCGTGATTACCAAAGACGGCTACAAGAGCGGCGCAAACCTGGACACAATTCCGGTCCTGTGCGGCAACAATCAGACTGCCGATTCGGCGCTGGCGATGGCGTCTTCCGACGGATCCAGCTCGTCCACCAAGTCCGCCTTTACGCTCATCGATCCGACCCACCCTATTGCAGCGCAAAAGACCGGCGACAAAGCGGGCACCATCGTGCTCGAAACCGGATCGAGCGCCGACATGAAGATCGTGCTGGCAACAGTGCCATCCACCGCGCACGTGGTCGGCGTGGACTTCGGGACGCCCGCCCCGGGCACGTCCGCGGCGGCCTTCTTCGCCTACGACGCCGGCGATGTGCTGGCCAACGGCAGCGCGGCCAAGGCCCGGCGGGTCGGCTTCTTCCTGGACGACTCGACCAGCTGGGGTCTGGTGGCGGCCGGTTCCATCACCTGGGAATTCTTCGATGCGTCGGTCGACTGGCTGCTTGGGCTTCCCCCGTGCAGCGGCGCAGACTCGGGAACCGCGGTTGACGATGCTGGCGTCACCACGAATTGACGGCGACACAGTCAGGAGCTTTGCAATGAACTGTCGGTCTTCAAGCTTTCGCAAGTACGCGCCGCTGCTGTTACTACTCAGCCTTGGCGTGGGCGAGCCGTTGCGGGCGGTCGCCAATGAAACATCGGCCCTGAACAAGATCGTCGAGCTCAATCGCAAGGCGCTGAAGACTTACGACGATCTCGACATGGAGACCGCGCTAAAGTTGCTCAAGGAGGCAATCGAGCTGTGCAACATCGAGGGCCTGGAGAAGCATAGGGCCGCAGCGCGCACCCACATCCACCTGGGCGTCGTCTATGTCGCGGGGCTCAAGATGCACGACCAGGGATTGGCCGAGTTTCGCCGCGCCCTCGGCATCGACTCGACCATTCGGGTGACAAAGTCGGCTTCCAATCCGGAGATCGAGGCAGTCTTCACCGAGGCGCAAACGCAAGGGGGCGACGTGTCCGCGCCCATCCCGGTAGTTGAGATGCCACCGTTGCCTGCCCGGCGGCCGGTTGCCGCTAGCCAGCCCCGCCCGGCCAGAGAAACGCCCAGAGAAACGGCCAAAGAAACGGCCATCAACCATCCCCCGATCACCGAAGCCGTGGTGGGCAAGTCAGTCGAAATCAAGGCGCAGGTGCCCAAAGCGGTCCATGCCGACAAGGTCGTGCTCGCCTATCGCTCGGGCACGGATGGCGAATTCCTAGCCCGGGAAATGCAGCCCGTCGCCGGCGCACCCGAGTGGTACCACCAGAAGATTCCGTCCGACGTCGTCGAGGCGCAGGACATTTACTATTACATCGAGGCGCAGGATGACGACGGACAGTCACTCTTGGCGAGCGGCACCTCGGCCGCCCCGCATGTGATCAAAGTTGTCAATGAAGCGACCGACGCAGTGGAGAACCTGAGCGCCGGTGCTGGCGGCAAGGACTCGAGCGGCAATCCACTGTGGTTCGTTCTCGCCGTGGGCGCGGGAGGCGGCTATTTTTCAGGAGCGCCCGAGATGAACTCGGTCAATGACAGCGGCGGCGTCCTCAAGACAAGCGGAACCGGGATGGCCAAGCTGGGACACGTGGCCCCGGAATTGGGCTACTTCCTCACCGAGCACGTCTTGCTGTCGCTGCAGGCGCGCGTGCAATTCGTGACCGGATCCGACGACGTCTCCTACGCGGGCAAGACCTATAAGACGACCCAGACCGCCATCGCGGGGCTGTTGAAGCTTTCCTATTTCCTCACCGATGCCACTGCGCGCTTCCAGCCCTTTGTAGCAGCGCAGGCCGGGCTTGGGGAAATACGCTACCCGGTCAGCACCACCCCGCTCTTGGGATGTGGACCGAACGGATCGGCGGGTGCCTGCAAGGACACCGTGCGCGGCGGCTTGGCGCTGTTCGGTGTGGGCGCCGGCTTCCTCTACATGCTTGGCGAGAGTCTGGGCCTGTACGCCTCACTTAACGGCCTGGTCGGCGCGCCCAACTTTGCAGTCGACGGCGATCTGAATCTCGGCGTCGCCGTTGTCCGCTAGACGCAGCTAGCACAGGCAAACGCGTTCGCGCTATTCTGCGCCGCGATGGCCACGTCGCAAAACCCAGCCTGGTCCGAGATCGTACAGCTCGTTCCAGTCGTCACCCTCGCCTTCCCTTTCATCCTCGCCGGCAAGGTCGATCTGGCGCAGGCAGGGTGGGGATTTCTTCTGGGTGCGATTCTGACTATCCCGATTTCCGCCGCGGTGATGGCGCGCCGGAAGCTGCTCAATCCCATTCTGGTCGGAACCACGCTGTGGTTGTGGCTGGGCGCTATCGCATTTCAGGTCCCGCTGCCGTCGCTCGCCGATTGGCTGGTGCGAACCCAGGCCTTCGGGCTGTTTGCTGCCGCGCTGCTGGTCGGCATCGTCGCCACGTTCGCGTTTCCGCAGGGCTACATCGCGTGCGCCAGCAGCAACCGGCGCTGGATCCGCCGCGCCTCGCTGGGCCTGCTTGCGTTCACCGCCGTGGTCGTGATCTGGGCATGGATCTTCAAAGCCAACCTCCGCCTGGGCGGCGGGCTGCCGTTCATCGTCTTGAACGCGACCAGGCGAATCGTCGCAAGACGGGCGCCGACATAGAGTCACTCTGGCCGGAATTGCCCGGTTGGTGCTATGACGGCTTCGCCATGGACGAAATCAAGCTGCGCTACGGTTGCAATCCTCACCAGGCCCCCGCCCGCGTGTTCGCGCACGATCGCGCCCTGCCCTTGCGGGTGCTGTCCGGCGCGCCCGGCTACATCAATCTGCTCGACGCCCTGAACGCCTGGCAGCTGGTGCGCGAGCTCCGCGCGACGCTGCGCTTGCCCGCGGCCACCTCGTTCAAGCACGTCAGCCCGGCTGGCGCCGCCGTGGCCGTGCCCATGAGCAAAGAGGTGGCGCGCGCGTCCTTCGTCGACGATTTGCAGCTGTCGCCGCTGGCCACCGCCTACGCACGCGCTCGCGGCGCCGATCGGCTGTGCGCGTTCGGCGACTTCGCGGCGCTGTCCGACGTGGTCGACGTGTCCACCGCCAACGTGCTCAAGCGCGAAGTCTCCGACGGCGTGATCGCGCCCGGCTACGAGCCCGCGGCCTTGGAGATCCTGCGCAGCAAGCGCAACGGCACCTACTGCGTGCTGGAGATCGATTCGGCCTGGGAAGCCCCTGAAACCGAGGCGCGCGAAGTGTTTGGACTGGTGTTCGAGCAGCGCCGCAACCAGGTGGTGCCCGGCCCCGAGCACCTGGCCAACCTCGTCACGAAGAACCGCGACCTGCCCGAATCCGCGGCCCGTGACCTCATCCTCGCGCTCATCACCCTCAAGTACACGCAGTCCAATTCGGTCTGCTTCGCGCACGACGGCCAGGCCATCGGCATCGGCGCCGGCCAGCAATCGCGCATCCACTGCACGCGCCTCGCCGGATCGAAGGCCGATCGCTGGTTCTTGCGCCAGCACCCTGCCACCTTGGATTTGCCTTTCCGCGCCGGCCTCGGCCGCCCGGAGCAGAACAACGCCATCGATCTGTTCCTGGAAGATTCGCTGTCGCCCGCCGAGGAGGCCGACTGGCTGACGTCCTTCGCCAGTA
>CAZBIU010000134.1:0-16436 GCA_964491625.1 uncultured Myxococcales bacterium | reverse complement strand
GAGCCCGCATTCTCGAAATTGGTTTCCTCGTTGAGCGCCTCGAAGATCAGCTTCTCGTTTTTGCCGGAAAAGAAGGTCGAAATCTGTTCCCAATAGGAACGGAACCTCTTCTCGGCCTCGGGGCTGAAGGTACGGAAGGTATCGCTGTAGCGTTCCTTCACGTCGGAATCGATCCAGCCACCGTCCCAGTGAATGTTGAGAACACAGAACATGCCCGCGTCGGTAATCCAATTGACGACCTCACTGACTCGGTCGAGCTTGTCGACCTGAATGCGGCCGTCTTCGGCGTAGGTGTCCCACGCCACCGGCAGGCGAACCGTCTTGAACCCGAGGTGCGCCAGACTTTGCACGTATTCCTTGGTGATAAGGGGATTGCCCCATCCGGTCTCCCAGGTGGTCGTGTTGTCGAGCGTGTTTCCGATGTTGATGCCCGGGCTCATCATCGGTTCTGCGCTCCAGGCGTCGAGCTCGGTCATCTTCTCCAACCCGGGTGGCTTTGCCTCCTTGGCCGAGGCAATCGTACCTGTCGCACGCGGCGGCGGCCTCAAACACCCGAGCACCGAGATAGCGCAAAGGAAGACAAGCGGTCGTCGTGAAAGGATTGATTTGTGCATCGTGATCTCGCGCTGACGCCTGCGGTTCAGATCCCTCGGACCTTCCCGTGGCCACACAAGGAGTAGCCGTTCGGAAACAAACGGCTCATTTGCTTGGGTGAAATGCGCCACCGACGAGGATTACTTCGGCGGTTGGGTACCCGGGCTGGAGCTACCCAGCGGACCAAGGGCGCGCTCCGCGACGCTGGGCAAGAACATGCGCCCCACCGGGCCCAATCGCTCCAAAATCTCGGTCTTGATCACCCATGGCCGCCGGGAAAACGGCAGCGACGTGCGCACCATGCAGTCGACGCCGCAGCCGTCTTCACAACCTTTGCGCTGGCGGTTGGCCTTGATCTGCGCGCGGGTGACGTTGGCGAACGGGCCGACTGGATCGGTGTGGTAGCAGTAGTGGAAGTTGCCCTCGGGCGACACGTAGAACGCCTTGTGGCCGCCCTGGCAGGTCCACGCAAAGGGCTGCCCCGACAGCACGCGTTCGTAGTAGTCGATAAGGTAGTACGGATTCGAGACCGGCCGCCCGGCGCGCTTCTGCTCCTTGAGCCAACGCACCTTTTCCAGGTAGCGCGGCGTCGACGGGCCGGGCAGAAGGCGCCCACGGTCGTGAACCACGGCAAAGAAGATGGGCACGCCAAGCTCGAAACAGAACTCGGCCAGGCCTTGCACCTGGTCCAAGGTCTCGTCGCAGATCACGCTGGCCACGTAGAACCACAGCCCGCGCTTGGCGACCATTTCGATCTTCGATCGCAGCGTCTTGAGCGACTTGGGCGATCCCGCCGTCGGGTTCAGACTGTCGACCGAGATCTGGATTCGACCCATGCCGGCGTCGAGCAGGGCCTCCAGCTTGTCGGGCGTGAGCAGAAACCCGTTGGTGGTCATGCCGGTGGTCATGCCCTGTTTGCGCACGTGGCGCATGAGCGGCAGGATGTCCGGGTGAAGCAGCGGCTCGCCACCGATGAGGTCCGTATGCATCACGCCCAGCTCTTTGCACTTGTCGATGCGAAGGGCGATCTCGGCGAAGGGCACGTGCCCCTTGGCGTTGTCGTACTCGGTGCAGTAGCTGCACGACAGGTTGCACTTCCACGTGACGTTGATCTGCGCCCACAGCGGCAATCGATCGAATCCACGCGGGGCGGCCCGCAGGACCCCTGCGATGGAGATCGGCGTCTTGGCCTTGGCTTTCATGGGCAAGCGGCGACTGATGGTAGCATCTTGCGCGCCGGTTGCCCGTGATGTTTAGGCCACGCCCTTGCTTCGCCACGCGCCGCTCTTCCAGCGCCAGCCGTTGACCAGGGCGCGGGTCCATTCGTCCACCGCCATGCCGAGCCAAATACCGGCGACGCCCCAGCCGGCACCGAAGGCCAGGCCCAGGGCCGAGCCCAACCCGACGGTGAACATCAGCGTGGAACCGACCACCGCGGGAAAGCGCGAATCGCCGGCCGCGCGCAGAGAAAACGTGATGGCGATGTTGGCGGCCTTGGCCGGCTGAACCAGGACGTCGATCCAAAGCAGGAGCGCCCCCAGTGCGACGACGCCGGCGTCGCGGGTGAAGATGCCGACCAGCCAGCGCCCCAAGAGAGCGATCACCAGCGAGAACAGAAATGAAAGACCGGCGCCCCACAAGACCGCGGTCCGCAGCCGGCGATGTGCCGTGGCGAAATCGCGCGCCCCCACCAGGTGCGAGACCAAGATCTGCGCCCCGAAGCCGAGGCCAAGGCTGAACAGCACCGGCAGGTTGGCCAGGTTCGCCGCGTACACGCGGGCCGTAAGCGCAAGGGTTCCAATCCGCACCACCTGCGACGCCAGGACGACCTGGTAAAGCTGGTACGAGATGGGCTCGACCGCCGACGGCACGCCGATGCGTCCAAGGTGATGAAGGACGCGGCGAAAGCCGAGCGCCAGCAGCAGCCACGAGGGATGAAAGTCGAGGCGCCGCACCACCAGCACCAGGGTCGCGACGCCCACGATGCCCCACGAGAGCACGGTGGCCACGGCAACGCCCTCGACGCCGAGGCAGGGCAGACCGAACAGCCGCCCGACCAAGAGCATATTGAGAATGAAATTGAGACCGACGGTGGCGAGCGAAACCCCGAGGTTCCAGCGGGTGAGGCCGCGCGCTGCCAGCAGGTTGGTGAGCCCAGCGAGAAGGCCTCGCCCCACGAAACCGGCGCCGATGATGCGCAAGAACGCCACCGAGTGTCCGGCGATCTCACCTCGCAAGCCGAGCGCCCATACCACCCACGGGCTGCTGAGGCTGAGAAGCAAGCCCAGAACCAAACCGCCGAAGGTGAGCAGGGACAGCAAGAGCGCGAAGGTCGACTGGGCAAGACGCGGTCGGCCGGCGCCAAGGAACTGTCCCGCGATGCCGGCGCCCGACTGTCCCATGGCATTGAGCATGGTCTGAAGGACCACGAACACGGGCAAGGTGGCCCCAACCCCTGCTGCCGCGTTGTCGGAAATCCTCGAAAGAAACCACGAGTCGAGAATCGGCCCCGAGATTCCCACCAGCAGCGTGATCATCACCGGCCAGGAAATCGAAAGCAGCGACTGCTCGTGCACCGGAATTCGACGCGGGCCGTTTGCCCGGTGCTTGGGCAATAGTCCTACATCGGCGTCGGGCTCGCCGGCCGAATCGGACATGGGCACTGCTGGCTTCAATGTGGATCAGGGGAAAGACGATTCGGGCGCGCGGGGTGAGAAGGTATATCGGATGCCCCGATTATAACTTTCGGCCTTGGTGCCAGAATGGCCTTCGCCCTCCACCAGGCGAAATTCGTAGGCCAAGCCTGGGTAGGCGCTTGCTTTCATCCGCGCGTCGAAGCGCTTGGCGCCGTCGAGGATCATCGCGGGATCCTTTTCCGCGCCGGTCACGAACAGCCGGGCCCCCAGGGGCTGGCCCGACTTGTGAAACTCCGCCTCGAAGCCGAGCAGCCAGTCGTCGGCCCACTGCGCAGCCGGGCTTACCGCCACGTAGCCGGCGAAAAGGCCGGGCCGCGCAAACACCGCGTACAGGGCGAAAAGCCCACCCAGCGAGCTGCCCGCCAGCACGCGATAGCCCGGGTCGCCGCGGTACTCGCGTTCCACGAGCGGAATGATTTCATTTTCAATGGTGGCGAGGAATTCCTTGGCGTGGCCGCTGGGCCCGTCGAAATTGGCGCCCTCGTAGGTAGCCGGCGCGGGCGTCAGATCCCAGCGCCGCAGGCGGCCGTAGTTGGGATTGTCGCCCGCATAGCCGAGCCCCACGATGATCATCTCGGGCACCGCGTGGTCGAAAAAGAGATTGCCGTAGATTCCCCGTACCATTGCGAAGTCCCAGTAGCCGTCGCACAGGTAGAGAACCGGATAGCGCCGGCCGGGCTCGTCTTGGAAGGAATCCGGCAGGCTGACGTAGAGTTGATAGGCGCGGCCCGAGGCGGAGCGCGGCAAAGCGCGCACCTCGGTGTTGGACAGGCTGTACCTCGGAAACGGCCCCTGCGCAGGGACGGCCGCCTCGTCGCTGCCACACGATCGAGCACACCCGGCCGCCAGAAAGAAAAGCAGGCACCATCCGGTCCGTGGGTCCAAGCACATGGGCATCGCTGTGGGGCGAGTCTAAGACAATCCCAAACCCCGTGATAGCCACAGGGTGCGCGACCCGCGACGACCGATGGCCCGTTGCCTTGGTCTTGCGTCATATGTGAGGATGCCGGCGATGCACGAGTTGATGACCTCGGTAGGCTGCAAGGCCACGCTCGCCGTGGTGTTCCTGTCCGCCTTTGCCTGCGCGTCGACCGGTGGGCAATCAGGCGATTCGGTGGAGGCGACCACGGGCAGCAGAACTGGCAACCCGCTCGATATCCGGCTCACCGCCAGCGGGCCAGAGCTCAAGGCGGTGATCGTCAACCATTCGTCCACGGATCGGATGCTGCTCCACACCCTCTATCTGCAGGCGAGCACGCTTGAGCTCGTCTCATCGACCGGCAGCCAACTCAAGCCCTACGACTCGCGCCTGATCATGAAGTACGACGGCGCGCCTTACTGCCATCTGTTCCAGAAGCTCGTGCCCGGCAAGAAGGTTCAGCTAGGGGCGATGCGCTTCCGGAGCTCGCGCGACGGGTTTACCGGCCAGTGGGGGCCGTTCAACTTCGACGAGGTGCCGGCGGGTGACTACCAGGTTCGGGTCACCTGGTACAGCGATCGCGCTCAATGCCTCGACGAAAGCACCCAGAAGATGCAGAAGGTACCGGCCGTCTGGCGGGGCTTCGTACGGTCGAACCTGGTGACCTTGCATCTGCCCTGACCTGCGCCGACGTCGGCGCCAACGCGGTCAAAGCCTTGCGAAGAAAGCTCACCTTGGCGCCGCTTGTGGCCGCGACTTATTTCATGGTGGCGGGGGGACCCTATGGCCTGGAAGACCTCATCCACGCGTGCGGCTACCGCGCCGCCCTCCTGTTGCTCTTGCTCACGCCCCTTCTGTGGAGCCTGCCCAATGCGCTGATGGTGGGCGAGCTGGCGAGCACACTGCCAGCGGAAGGCGGGTACTACGTGTGGGTCAGGCGCGCGCTCGGACCGTTCTTGGGGTTTCAGGAGGCCTGGCTTTCCCTGTGCGCCAGCGTCTTCGACATGGCGATCTACCCTACGCTGTTTGCGCTTTACCTGGGGCGGCTCTGGCCAGCCGCGGCCGGCGGCCCGATGGCCATCGCGGTCGGGGTGGTAGTCATCGCCGCGTGCGCAGGCAACAACCTGCGCGGGGCGCGCGCGGTGGGTGGCGCCTCGGAGATCATGAGCCTGATGCTGCTCTTGCCATTCGTCGTCTTCTGCGCGATGGCGTTCCTGGCACCGTCCGCCGTCATCGCGAGGACGCCAGGCCAAGGGGGCGAAAATTGGGTCGGGGGCCTTCTGGTCGCCATGTGGAATTTCATGGGCTGGGACAACATCTCGACCGTGGCAGGCGAGGTGGAGCACCCCCAGCGCAATTACCCTTTGGCCATGGTCGGCGCACTGGCCCTGGTGGTCCTGACCTACGTCATCCCGGTCGCCGCCGCCGCGCGAACCGGACTTGCCCCCGAGGCGTGGACCACCGGATTCTGGGCCAACGCGGGCGGCTTGCTCGGCGGCCCGGCGCTCGCGCTGGCCATCGTGGTGGGCGGTATGGTGTGTGGGCTCGGCATGATGGACGCGCTGGTGATGTCGTATTCGCGCCTGCCCATGGTGATGGCCCAGGACGGCTATTTGCCGATGATCTTCGCGCGCCAGAGCAAGAACACCGCCGCGCCTTGGGTGTCGATTCTGGTTCTCTCCGTTGCCTGGTCGGCGGCACTGGGTTTCGGGTTCGAGCGACTGGTCGAATTGGACGTCATTCTCTACGGCCTGGCCCTGCTGCTGGAATTCCTCGCGCTGATTGTTCTACGCATGCGCGAGCCGGATCTACCCCGACCCTTCCGCGTCCCGGGAGGCATTGCCGCGGCCGTGCTGCTGCCTGTTGGCCCGGTGGCCTTGCTTGGACTGGCCTTCGGGCAAGGGTGGCAGGAACACGCGGGCCCGAGGAGCGCCATCGCGGTGGGCGCGGCCTTGGTCGCGGCGGGGCCGGTCCTGTATCAATTCGCACGGCGCGGCCCCGGCTAGGTTCCGCTTTCGCTGTAGACCATTTCCAAGTTCACGTCCCAAAGGGCGCTGTCGTCCTCGCAGCCCGCGATAATATTGTCCACTGCCATCATGGCAGTCATCATCGAGTGATCCTGGTTGTTGTAGCGGTGCATGCCATTGCGGCCAAGGCAGAAGAGATTGGGTATCGAGGAAATCCACTTTCTGATCTCGCCAAAGTGCTCGTAGCTGCCGAAGTAGGCCGGATACGCCTTGGGCATGCGCAATACGCAGGCGTCGAGCATGTCGTCGCTTCGCGCGAATCCGATCTGTTCCAGCTCGCGCTTCGCCAAGCGAACCAGGTCCGCATCGGCCATCGCCCACAGGTCATCCTTCTGGTCGACGAAATACTCGAGGCCGATCCAGATCGTGTTCTTCGGATCCGCCGCAAGGTAGGGGCTCCAGTTGTTGAAGATCTGGATCCGCCCGACCCGGACCCCCGCGTCCTGAACGTAGATCCAATTGTCGCGAACGTTGGCCTGCGGAGGCTTGCCCTTTTCGAGGACATGCAAGCGGCGGAGCAGGAGTCCCACGGTGAGGAAGTCCCGGTAGCGAAGGCCGTCGGCCACGCGACGGACCTCGGCTGGCGGCTGGGGCGTGGTCATGCCGACCAGCTCGCGCACGGGCATGGTGGAGAAGAAGAAGTCACACGCCAAGAGCTCCTCCCGGCCGGTCGCGTTCTCGCGTACGCGTACGCGGGCGACACGGCCCGACGCCAGCTCGACGCCGACCACTTTGCTTTCGCGCCGAATCTCCCCGCCCGCGGAAAGAACCTGGCCGGCCACGGTTTCCCACATTTGCCCCGGACCAAATTTCGGGTACCAAAACCGAGTGATAAGCGAGGTCTCGCGCCGCAGTTGTTCCTTGCGAAAGTCGCTCGACAGCAAATCGTGGAGCGCGTGCTGAATCGCGCGCTTGAGCGAGAGGCCCTTCACCCGCTGGGCGCCCCAATCGGCGCGGATCTCGCCACACTTCACCCCCCAGACCTTCTCGGTGTAACCGCGGAAGAAAGTCTCGTACAGCCGCCGGCCGAAACGATTGACGAAGAACGCGTCGAGGAAAGTCTCGTCGCGACGGGGAAAAAGCTTGGCCCAGAGGTAGCTGAGGGTGATGAGCGCCGTGTTGATGAGCCCGAGCCGCCACGCCACGATGAGCGTGATACCGATGGGATAAGGGAAGAAGTGGCGCCGGAAGTAGATGCGGGAAAGCCGCGGCCGCATGAGCATCACCCGGTCCTCGCGCTCAGGATCGGGGGCCGGACGTCGTGCTTCCTTCACGCCGCCCGCGTCGGGAGCGAGCCAGCGCAGAAGGATCTCGGCGGCCAGGTCGACGTCGTGTTCCTGGGCCACATCATCGGACGACGGCGCGCCCTGGGGCGGCAGGATGGAAAGCCACCAGCTCATCACGCGCTCGCTCTTGGTGAAGAAGCGATGACCTCCGATGTCGATGCGATTGCCGTTGTGGACGTAGGTCTGGGCAATTCCGCCCAGGGCGTCCGTCGCCTCGATGACGATGGGGTGAACGTCGGTTCGCGCCAATAGCTCCCAGGCTGCGGTCAGCCCCGCGGGGCCCGCGCCCGCGATGATCGCGATGCGTTTTTCGGATGGCACGTCGGCGCCCTATTGGCGCAGAAATCTCGCGCATAGGCAACAACTGCAAGAACTCAGGCTATGTTTTGTAGCGAGAAAGGGTATCCTCTTCGCATGAGCGACGGAGAAAAGAGCCGCCGAGCGCTCGACGAAACCATCCTGGTCAAGAGCTCGAACGGCAACGACGGCATCTCGCTGGCCGACGGGCTGGCGGGTACACGTCTGCAGCACTTCGAGCTCGTGCGTCTGCTCGGCCGGGGCGGCATGGGCGCCGTCTACTACGGAACCGATCTCTCGCTGGAGCGCCCGGTGGCGATCAAAGTTCTGGCCCTCGACATCGCGCACGACCCCGAGGTCACCCTTCGCTTCGAGCGCGAGGCGCGTTCGCAGGCCCGCCTGCGCCATCCCAACGTGGCGCAGATCTACTTCATCGGCGAGGACCGCGGCTTTCACTTCTTCGTGATGGAGTATCTCGAAGGACCGGGCCTCGATTCGCTCCTCGGCGCGGGCAGCAAGCTTCCATGGACGCAAGCCCTTGACTACACCTTGGCTGCTGCGCGCGGGCTGCGGACGGCCCTGGCCCAGGGTTTCATTCACCGCGACGTGAAGCCGTCCAACCTGATGCTCGACAACGAAGCCGGCATCAAGATCCTCGACTTCGGTCTGGTCAAGAGCATGCACGGCGACGGGCAGCTGACCCGCGACGGCGCCATCATCGGCTCGCCGCTCTACATCTCGCCCGAGCAAGGGCGCGGGCAGCCATCGGATCATCGGTCGGACATCTATTCGCTCGGCTGCACGCTCTTTCACATGCTGGCGGGACGGCCGCCGTTTTCCAGCGATTCCCCGGTGGGCATCATCACGATGCACGTGACCGACCGGCCGCCGGCCCTGCGCGACCTCAACGACACCGTCCCGCAGGCGGTGGCCCGCATCGTGGAACGCATGCTGGCCAAGAAGCCCGACGATCGGTACGCGAACTACGACGAGCTGATCGCCGCGCTGGAGGCGGCGCGGACGCCCAGACGCGAGCTCGGTGGCATGGGCACGCGCGGGATCGCGCTCGCTATCGACAGCCTGCTCCTGCTGGTCGCGGCGTACTTCCTCGGGCTTCTGGTGTTCCCCGTCGCCTTCGTCTACTTCGTGCTCTTCCATAAGCTGCTCGGACAGACCCCGGGCAAGTGGCTGATGGGTATCCGGGTGGAAAACCCGTCGGGCGGGCGAATCACCTGGAAAGCCTCGATGATCCGCTTCGCGGTCTTCGCGTGGGGCCCGCTCGCATGGACCCTGCTCGCCGCCATCGTGTATGCCATGCACAGCGAGGACCGGATCGCGTTTCAGTTGTCCAAGCTGACCCTGTCCGAAATGGCGCTACCCATCGCCTACATCACCGTCGCCACCGCCATCCTCGTGGGCTACCTAGCGGGATTCTTGCTGGTCGCTTTTCACCCGAAACGGCAGGCCGTGCACGACCTGGTCGCCAAGACCCTGGTCTACTTCAAATCGCGCGCTCCCGCCGGCGAGGTGGCGAACGCGGTTCGTTCCACCACCGGGATCAGCCTGTCGCGGCACCGGTAATCTTCCGCCAAGCTTCGCCAGCGCCATCACTCTCTGACGGCCACCAGGAAGATCCTGCGAAACACCAGCCGGACCAGGCCATCCGCGCCGGCCTGTCGCTCGAACTGCTCGCGCACCGTGTGCCGGAACCTGGTTTCATATTGATCGTCGATTGGGCACCTGTAGCAAGCAGGATCGAGATAGCCCGCGATCGCGCCAGAGGCAAAGATGTCGAAGGTCTGCGAAGGCGTGTGGGCCGACTCGACAGTCTGAATCTCGGAAAGCGGCACCCGAAAGCCGTGGCGGACAAACAGCGTCGCGTACTCATCCACGTCTTCGAAGAAGAGCCACGGTGATTTGAAGCGCGCGAACGTAGGTCCACAATAAGAATCTTTGGCGACGGCTTCAATGGCCGAAAGAAAATTCGGACAGTAATCCGACCGCGCCGGTGCCTGGATGCCCACTCGCCCGCCGACCCGAAGTGCGTTAGAGAACCCCGCCACCGCCTTGTCGGCGTCGCGCACCCATTGAAACGTTGAATTGCAGAAGATAACGTCGAATTCGTTACGGAATGCCATTGCTTCGGCCGATAGGACTGTGAAGTCGATGCCATCGCCAAGCTCGCGGGCCGCACGCTCAATCATACCTTCTGCCGGGTCAATACCGACCACCCTTCCCGACGTCGCCGCCCGAATCTTCCTCGTCAGATTGCCGGTCGCGCAACCCACGTCGAGTACGTCTTCCGAGCTCCCGATGGCCAGCGAGCGGAACAGAGTCTCGGCGGCACTCTGCTGGACAACTGAGGTCTCCTGGTAGCGTCTTGCGATTTCGGAGAATTTGTTAGGCATGGATCCCTCGTGAGGCAAGGTCGGGTTGGCAGCACTGTCGCCCGAGACACACGGCGTGTCAACTGCAGGCGCCGACGGGATTCCCGTTTTGCGCGAATCGTTTGTTGTACTGTAGTCGGTTGATGTTGATCCCTGCTGTTTTCGTCCGGCCCGTCATCCTCTGTGCAGTTTTCGCCGCGGTCTCGGCTTCCGGCTGCGTGCCGTCGGCGCGCCAGCCAGCGGCAAATGGCGACGCCGGCGTGACCAGCGGCGGTGGCGCGGGCTCGGGTGGAAGCTCTGTCGGGATCGGCGGCGCAGGCGGACCACTCCTAGGCGACGGGGGTGCCGGCGGCGCAAGTGCGGGTGGCGCGGGCGGTATCGCGGTGGACGGATCGGACGGCGCTGTGGCCCGCGGGGGATCAGGCGCCGGCGGCACGGGCGGCAGCGGCGGCTCCTCGACGACGCCGGACGCCGGACCGCAGAACCCGTTGGTGGCCGGCAAGTCGATGTCGTGTGAAACGCCGCCATTGGCCGTGCCCACCCAACACGTGGAGGCCGAGTGTGCCTTCGGCCCCACCACCGGCAACTGCAGCGGGACTTCGGGCGGACAGCAGGGCACCGAGCTGCAGGACGGCAGCGCCACCGTCGGCTACTTCGAGGGCGGCGACCTGCTTTGGTACGACGGACTGACCATGGACGGTATCGACACCATGACCCTGCGCTACTCAAAGGGCGTGGACAGCGGCAGCATGGAGGTCCGCCTCGACAACAAGACCGGAAGCCTACTCGGCACTTTCACTCCGACCTCGACGGGTGGCTGGACCAACTGGACTACCGCAACGGTGAAGCTGTCCGTGGCGACAGGCTCGCACGCCCTGTACCTGGTGGGCGTGAATTCCACCGGTGGCATCTTGAACCTTGACTGGTTCGAGTTGTCCGCGGCCGCCAATGCGGGCGCAAGCACACCGGCAATTCACATGAGCCACCTCGGCTTCGACACCTTGGGCGCCAAGCAGGCGGTGGTCGAGGGCGCGGCGGGACTTGGCCGGTTTTTCCTGGTCGGTGACGACGGCGTGGCCTACTTCTGCGGCGACCTAACCGACGGCACCTTCACCGACTGGGGCAGCAGCAATACCTTCTGCTCCGTCGATTTCAGCGAGCTCACCCGGCCGGGGAAGTACCGCCTGCAGGTGGGCAGTTTCACCTCGGACTATTTCGAAATCGGGAACGACCTTCTCTTTGCCACCACGTTCCCGGCCGTGCTCGGCTACTTTACCGCCTCACGGGCCGACGATCCCGATGTGTGGGCCGCCGACGCCAGCGTGCCCTTCGTGGGCAAGAGCGATCGGGCCGACGTGCGCGGCGGTTGGTACGACGCCTCGGGCGACATTTCGAAGTACCTCACGCATCTGAGCTACGCGAACTTCATGAACCCGCAGCAGATCCCGCTGGTCGCGTGGGCGTTGGCCTTTGTGTACGACCAAGACAGCCCGGCATTAGCGGCGGCCGGGAAGGCGTCGGCGGTACAGGCCGAGGCGCTGTGGGGCGCGGACTACCTTCTGCGCGTGCTCGATCCGACCGGCTACTTCTACACCAACGTCTTCGACCACTGGTCGGGCGACGTGAACCAGCGCCAGATCTGCGCCATCGTGGGTGAGAGCGGCGACGAGACTGCGGACTACCAATCGGCCCTGCGCGAGGGCGGCGGCATGAGCATTGCCGCGCTAGCGCGAATCGCGCGCTGGAAGGCTGACGGCAGCTTCACCAGCGCGCAATACTTGGCCGGCGCAGAGAAGGCGTTCGATTACCTCAACACAAGCGGCGTGAAGTACGACGACGATGGAATAGAAAACGTCATCGACGACTATGCCGGGCTGATGGCCGCAAGCGAGCTTTTCGCCGCGACCCAGAGCACGACCTACCTGCAGGCGGCGCGAGCGCGCGCGAGCTCGCTGATTGGGCGCCTTTCCAGTGACGGCTACTTCATCGCCGACGGCGGCACCCGGCCGTTCTGGCACGCAAGCGACGCCGGGCTGCCGGTGGTGGCGCTGGCGCGCTACCTGCAGATCGAGACCGACGCCAAGAGCGCCGCCAATGCAAGGCAGGCCATCCAAAAGCATTTGAGCTACCTCCTGCAGGTCACCCGTTCGGTTTCGAATCCGTTCGGATTGGCCAGGCAGCACACGGCGCCGGGCACGGCCGCCTTCTTCATGCCACACGACAACGAAAGCAAGTATTGGTGGCAGGGCGAAAACGCGCGCTTGGCCTCGCTCGCGGCGGCAGCAGTCTTGGGTGCGCAGGCCGTGGGCACGAGCGGGTCGCAGTACCTGGATCTGTTGCGCTTCGCCGGCAGTCAATTGGATTGGATTGTGGGCAAGAACCCATACGACATCTGCTTCATGCACGGGCTCGGCCGCAACAATCCGCCCGACTACTGCGCCAGCAAATCGCAGGGAGGAACTCTCGTGGGCGGTATTTCGAACGGCATCACCGGCAGCAACGCCGACGGCACCGGCATAAAGTGGCGCGTGGGCCCGGACGGCGGTTGCGGCGACGAATGGCGCTGGGTCGAACAGTGGCTGCCGCATGCGGCGTGGTTCGCCGTGGCGGTGGGCGCGCTCGCGCAGTGAGGTTGTTCTCAGCGCGGCAACTGCACGCGCGAGAGCTGCCTTTGCGCAAGAGAATAGCAAGCCTCGTCGCATTCGGGAAAAGCCCTGGCCATGCGTGCTTGTCCTTCGCAAAAGTCGCGCATCGAATCGGCCGCATCGGAACAGACCGTCTTCAGATTGTCCAAGGTACGCAGGTAGAGGGCATGCCGCTCGACCTCGGGTAGGGCGCGAATCGCCCGCTCTTCGGCGCCGCTGTTCCACACGATCAGGAACGTCACAAGCACGATGCCGATCACGGCCAGCAAGACCCGCACAGTCCTGCCAAAGGCCGGCCTTGACTCACGCGGCTCGGCGAAAAACTCACTTTCACTCGTGACCTCTCGTAGGCTCTGCATGGCATTTTCAAGCGACGCATAGGTCGTGCCATCTTCGTTCACCAAGGCCCGGCAAGGACCGAGTCCTTGTCCGAGCGCCGGGCCGCGCTTCATGCGGATTGCAACCGACTTGCGCGCCGGCCTTGCAGGTTGCAAGAAGGATGAGAATGGCAGTCGCTGTCCTGACCTTGCGGTAAGATGCTTTCGTGGAACCGCTCAGCGTCCTCATCATTGACGACGAAAAGAACATCCGGCACACGCTGCGCGTCTGTCTTGAGGCGGCGAATGCCAAGGTGGGCGAAGCATCGAGCTCGCAGGCCGCCGCGGAGGCCGTGGAGCGCGGCCACTACGACATGGCCTTTCTCGATCTGCGGTTGGGCAACGAAAGCGGCCTGGAGGTGATTCCGCGGCTCCTCGCGGAGAGCCCGAATCTGACCATCATCGTGATCACCGCCTACGGCACCATCGAAACCGCGGTCGAGGCCATGCGCCGGGGCGCGTGGGACTATCTGCCCAAACCCTTCACGCCCGCGCAGATACGGCAAACGCTGGAACGGATCCGGAAACAGCGCTCGCTCGTGCAACAGGCGGCCGACCTACAAAGCCAGCTCAGCGCCGAGACGCCTGACATCTTGCTCGCGTCGGCCGCGCCATCGGTTCGGGGGGCTCTGGATGTGGTCGCACGCGCGGCCCAGGCCGACGCCGCGGTTCTGTTCCGAGGCGAGAGCGGCACCGGCAAGGGTGTGCTCGCACGCGCCTTGCACAAACAGAGCAAGCGACAAGCGCACCCGTTCGTTCTGGTCAATTGCCCCACCCTGTCCGAGGAACTTTTGGCCAGCGAGCTATTCGGCCACGCCAAGGGCGCATTTACCGGCGCAGTCCGCGACCAGATGGGCCGGGTCGAATCGGCGGAAGGCGGCACGCTGTTTCTGGACGAAATCGGCGAGATGCCGGCGACCCTGCAAGCGAAGTTGCTACGCTTCCTGCAAGAGAAGCAATTCGAACGCATCGGGGAAACGCGCACCCGACAAGCCGATGTACGCGTGGTCAGCGCCACCAACCGCGACCTGGACGCCGACGTGAGGAGCGGCAAATTCCGCGAAGATCTGCTTTACCGCATGAACGTGGTGGAGGTGAAGGTGCCGGCCCTGCGCGAGCGAGCCGAAGACATTCTGCCCCTGGCGCGCCACTTCCTCGCCTTCTTTGCCCGCAGCATGGGTCGCCCCGCGCCCGAGCTGTCGCCCGCGGCCGAGCGCGTGCTTGAGGGCTATCCGTGGCCGGGCAACGTGCGCGAGCTGCGCAACACCATCGAGCGCGCGATGATTCTGTGGCCGTCGCCGCGGCTTGAGCCGCAGTCCTTTCCCGAACGGATCGCCGGCGCCAAAGAGCGCGGCCCCTCCGTGGGCGGCGACTTCAGCCTCGACGCCGTCGAACGAGCCCACATTCTTGCCGTGATGGCCCGTGCCCCTTCCCTCGACAGCGCGGCGTCGGTCCTCGGCATCGACGCGTCCACCCTGTGGAGGAAGCGCAAACGCTACGACGAAAACGGGTGAAGAAGGAGAGACGAGGCTACGTTTCCGGAAAACCGAAGCCTTCCCGACCCCTCAGTTCGCCACCGGGCCGTGATTGTTCGGCGGCGCCGCCGGCCGACCGAATTGACGGTCGAGCGCGAGATTCAGGTCCAGCACGTTCACCGTGGGCTCGCCCAGGATTCCCAGATCTCGGCCCGCCACCAACTCTTCCACCGTGACGGCCACCCGATCGGGGCTGACCGCGCGCGCCCGCGCCACGCGCGGGATCTGCCAGCGGGCGGCTGCGGGGCTAAGATGTGGATCGAGGCCGCTGCCGGATGCGGTGACAAGATCGACAGGAATTGCGTCGGTCGCTTGGGGATTGTCCTTCTGCAAACGGGTGATGTCGGCCTTGACCCTGTCCGCCAGCTTTGCCGACGTGGGCCCGAAATTGGATCCGCCGGATGCCATCGGGTCGTAGCCGTTGCCAGCCGCCGACGGCCGCGCCTGGAAGTACGCCGGATTGGCGAAGGTTTGTCCGAGCAGGCGCGATCCGACCACCTTGCCGTTTTCATCCTTGGCGAGGCTACCGTTGGCCGCCGTGGGGAACAGTACCTGTGCCAAACCCGTCATACAAATGGGATAGAGAAGGCCGGTCACTACCAGGGTCACAACGGTCGCACGCAGGGCGATGATGAATGTTTTCATGGCTACGTCCTTAGACCAGATGCAGGGCCGTTAGTATAAGGTCAACCAGCTTGATGCCGACGAAGGGCGCCACGATGCCGCCAGCGCCGTAGATCAACATCGATCGCCGGAACAGCGCCGCGGCCCCGAGCGGCCGGTACTTCACCCCGCGCAATGCGAGCGGAATGAGCAGCACGATGATGATGGCGTTAAAGATGACGGCGGAAAGAATCGCGCTCGATGGAGAGGTCAAGTGCATCACATTGAGCGGTGCAATCTCGGGGTAGGCCACCATAAACATGGCCGGCAGGATGGCAAAGTACTTGGCCACGTCGTTGGCGATGGAAAACGTGGTCAGCGCCCCGCGGGTCATCAGCAATTGTTTGCCCACCTCGACCACTTCCAAGAGCTTGGTCGGGTTCGATTCGAGGTCGATCATGTTGCCGGCTTCCTTGGCCGCCTGGGTGCCGCTGTTCATGGCCACGCCCACGTCAGCCTGTGCAAGCGCCGGCGCGTCGTTGGTTCCATCGCCGGTCATGGCCACGAGCTTGCCCTTGGCCTGCTCGGCCTTGATGAGGCGCATCTTCGCCTCAGGGGTCGCTTCGGCGAGAAAGTCGTCCACGCCCGCCTCGCGCGCGATGGCTGCGGCGGTGCGCGGATTGTCGCCGGTGATCATCACGGTGCGGATGCCCATGGCGCGAAAGCGGTCGAAGCGCTCCTTGATGCCACCTTTCACGACGTCGTTCAGACGCACGAGACCGAGCACCTGCTTGCCGTCGGCCACCGCCAGCGGCGTCGCGCCCTGGTCGGCGATCTGCTGCGCCTTCTCGGTGAGCGCAGCGGGCACCTCGCCGCCCAGCGATTCGACCCACGATTTGATGGCATCCACCGCACCTTTACGAATCTTGCGACCGTCAAAGTCGCACCCGCTCATGCGCGTGACCGCCGAAAATTTCACGAAGTGCGCGCCCAGTTGCTCCACGTTGCGCCCGCGCAGCCCGTACTTCTAGTTAGGTAGATCGTCGTTGTTTGTTAGTTTGTGTGTTTAG
>CAZBIU010000133.1:0-16511 GCA_964491625.1 uncultured Myxococcales bacterium | reverse complement strand
TCTCCATGTCCGACAGGTGGAAGGTGAGCGTCACCGGCTGCGAGAACGTGGTGCCTTCCGGCAAAAGGCGATAAGCGCTGCCGAGCCCATTCGGCACCGTGCTGGTGATGTTCTGAATCGAGACGTCGGTCGCGGCGGTGACCGCCCCGGCGGGGAACGTCATCACGAGCCTGCCGTCGCTCGATGCGATCGTCCCGCCCGTGCTGTCCATGGTTGCGGTCACCGGGCTGCCGACGCTGGTCCCCTTGGGAGCCGGCGTGTAGGTCGGCTGAAACGTGCCGCCTTCCAGCACAGCAACATCGGCCGCCAATAGGGCGTCGATCTGCGTCTGCGCCAGATCGAGGTTCGAGTCGTGCGATGTGCTGATGGGAAGATCGGTCATACTCGCGGAATCCATCGCAGCATCTGTGTTGCGCTCGCCGCTGCTACCGCACCCACCCGTGAGGAACGAAACAGCCAGGAAGAGAAGGGACGCAGGCAGCGCGATCCTAGCAAATAGGACCATTTGTCATCTCCCAGATGTGGCGCAGCTGCATCAGCGCAGTCTCCGCATTTGCAGGTCGCGCGTCGCGAGAAGTAGTCAACTGTTACTTACGGCTACGATTCCCATACCTCACAATAGGTTACAGCGCAGACCACGGGTTAGATGAACCGGCCCGGCGCGTGAAACGAGGGGCCAATGGGCGCTCGGTTTCTTGCACGTGAATAATTGCGGGTCTTTACGTTTACGATTGTGTGAACAGTTAAGCATCACGGAGGCGTGTCGGCATATGTGTGCTACAGTCCACACAAGGACTAAATACGCATTAGGAGAGGAACATGATCATCACATTAGTTATTTCGGCCGTTCTCGCTGAGGCGGCGCAGGGACAGGCACCGGGACCTGTCGATCGGGTCGATCAGATTGTCGTGCCGGTGCCAGGCGCCACCATGGCGTGCACGAAAGAGGGCGACCACCTCGTTTGTGTGATACCGCTCGACAAGACGCTTGCCGACGAGCCCCAGCGAGCTGTCGATCCCGCGCCCAAAGCCCGGGCTTACAAGCCCAGCCCGCCGACGCCGGCGCTTCCCAACCCAGAGATCTTGACCCAGCTCAAGCTGGCGTCAGCGAACATCGAGCTCGCCAAGTCGCTACTGCCGAAGGCGACAACAACGGAAGAGGTGGTTCTTGCGGAGCAGCTCCTCTACTGGGCCAAAGAACAGAAACGAACCGCAGAGGCGCTCTTGCATACGGCGCAGGAGAATCTGCATAGCGCTCCGGATCCATTCGACCGTCAATCGCGCGACAGTGATGCGCAGCCGATGGCCGTCTGCCAAGCCGACATCAGCGGGACGTGCGAGGCGGGCATGCCTTGAGATCCGACTACCTTAGTTGGCTGTCCTTGCTGCCTCGCCGGTTGTAGGGACTGTGATCGACATACTGTCTGTCGGCCTCGGCCTGACACGCAATGCAGCGGCGGGCTCCTGGGACAGCCTGCCGCCGGGCTTCCGGGATCTCCTCGCCGCAGTCCTCGCAGTGGGTGAAGCCTTCACCCTTGCGCAAAGCTTGCCTGGCACGAGCAACGGCATCATCGACGCTCGCATCGATCTGTTTCTGCACGGCTCCATCGCGAGCCCAACCAACAGCCATGTGCTGATCCCTCCTTGGGCGACGTCTTCTTCGTGGCACATTCAGTTTGCCCCGTCGGACAGGGCTGCGCCAGGTGAACAGGCAAGACGTGAACAGGTAAGACGCGTCCAGACCAACGGTGGTATCGTTCGCTCCCAAGGCCACTCATGTCTCGTCGGGCTCGCGCCGTCGCCGTCATCTTCATCGTCGCCCTCGCGGCCTTGCATTTTCACTCGCTCGCCAACTTCAGCCGGCCGCTGCTCGATTACGACGACACCGAATTCATCGGGCCGCTCGACGGCATGAGCGTTTCGACCTACGTCAACGACTGGGCGTCCAAGCCGGAGCACTACGTCTTTCCCCTGCGCGATTTGACCTTCGCGGCGGATTTTTGGCTCGGCCGAGTGCTGCACGTGCAGACGTTCTGGCTCGTGAGCTTCGTGCTTTACCTTGCGACCCTGCTCGCGATCGGGCGTATCTTTTCGCTCTTCTATCGGCAGCGACCGGTGCTGGTGGCGTGCTGCGTGGGACTTATTGCTTTGCATCCGCTCAACGTGCACATGGTGGAATGGCTTTCCAATCGTAAGCACCTGCTGGTGGTATTGATTCTGGCGTGGGCGACGCTGAAGGCGCTCAGGCAGCGGACGGAAAAGGTCGCGCCGACCCTGCGCGACTGGGCGGTCTATTTCGCAGCCTACCTGGCGGCCTGGCTGTGCTTTCCCACCGGCATTCTGTGGATCTTCTGGTTACTGTTTCTATTTCGGGGCGGATTGCGCTCGCGCAAGAGCCGAGCGGCGGTGTTGTGTCTGGTGGCGCTCGCTATCGCCGGAGTTGGCTACCACCTGACTGTCGCGGCCAACACCAGCTATCAGAGCAAAGCCGGAATCGAGACCTCACCCCTGCGCTATCTCATCGATTCCACGGGGCGCGGCACTTATAACCTACTCGTTCCCTTGCGGCTGCAACCGTATTACCGCCTAGGCGATGTCCGAAGCTTCATCGGACTCGGCCTCGGCGCGGCTCTGGTGGGCCTTGCCGGCTACCGGCTGCGCAAGGTTTCGTCCGAACGGCGCCGACTGTTCTTTCACGTGGCGGTCTTGGCGGTCGCTTTCTACCTGCCCAACGCCAAGGTGTTTTTGGGCTATTCCGAATACGTCTGGTCGGATCGGTACCTCTATGGATCGCTGCCTTTTCTGGTCTTGGCCGCTCTTTTGCTCGTGGTTGAGCCAGGCAGCGCGCCCGCGACGCGGATGCGCTGGCCGCACCCGGCCGCGGTGACCGCGCTGGCGGTGATCTACCTGGCGCTCGGTTGGCGGCTGGTCCCGCGGTGGCAGCACGGGCGCGAGTTGTTCGAGACCTGCTCGCGCGAAGAGCGGTCGCCCAAATGCGTGGCCATGGCGGTGGAGAAGAACTTCGACCAGGGGGGCTGCGCGCTCTTGCCGGGCTTGCTGGACCTCGCGCATCGGATTGAGCCCTCGGCCGACAACCTCGCCGATCACTCCTTCCAGGCGGAAGTGCCGGTGTACGATGCGCTTTGCATCGCCGCCGAATTGCGCCCGCCCGCCGAGAAGCTGCGCGAGATCGAACGGCTGCGCTCGGTCTACAGCCTGACCGACTTCCTCATGCTTGGGCAGATCCTCGTGTACCTCGAGTCGCGCGACATCACCGCCGCCATGGCCCTGGCCCACGCGACCTATCTCAATCCGACGGTACCGGTCACCCGCGCATCCACCAAGATCATCAACATGATGCGCGGCCAGGGCGAGGCCCTCTGTCAGCTCGCCGAAATCATCCAGCACGATCGAAGTTGCTGGGGTGCATTCGGGCTCTTCCAGGCCCGCATGGGCTCGGTGGTGGTCAAGCCTAAACAAACCGAGTGGACATTCAACCGCACCCTCGGCGCGTACAACGACGGGCAGTGATACCTGTCCGAGCTATGGCAGCGCGGTTGGCAGAGGCAAGCCGCAGCTAAACAGCGCTTGCACGGTGTTGGGCTGCCCGGAGAGCACCTGGTCGCAGAAATCACCGTGCAACTGGATGGTTTGCGAATTCGCCCCGAAGGTCCAGCCGTTGCTCGCGTCCTCGGGAACCATGTTCTTATTGAGGTAGACCGCGACCCAGTTGGGATCGGGCGGCGTTGCATCGAGCACAAACATGCAGGTCGCTACCTTGCCGATCGAGGCCAAGGCGCGGGTCAGATCGTCGGGCGACTCGGCAGCATAGTGGCTTCCGGTGCCGCCGGCTTGAGCCAGGTCGTCGAGATTTCCAAGGCTCGTGCTGGGGCCAATGCCAATCACATACACCAAGAATCCCGCGTCGCGAGCAGCCGTGATGGCAAGGGTGGCGCCAGTCACGTCGTCCTGATAGACGCTTGGCGGGGAACCTCCGCAGTTTGCCTTTCCATCGGTGGCGAGAAGAATCATCCTGATTCGCGCGTCAGTTTGGGACTGGAGATAGGCGGTGGCGGCAGTGATGGCAAACGCTGTCGGCGTTTCGCCCGCGGGTGTGATGCCGGCGATCGTGGCTTCGATGGCTGGAATCGCATCGGCACCGAGGGGAATCTCCACACCGTTGGTGACCTCGCACGGGTCCGCGCCTGGCGAGGAAAAGAGCTTGAGCCCCCATTCCAGAAACGGCGTCGACGACAAGGTCGCGTCGAGCGCCGAAACCAAGCTCGACCAGCGGGTGGTGCAGTTCACGGTGTCGGCGCAGACAACGCTTGGATTGCTCAACGGATCGCAGGAGCATTCCTCCATGATGTTGTAGGTCATCGATCCGGAACGATCGAGCACGAGGAGCACGTCAGCAGGCTCGCGCGTGGCCTCGGACATCGTGATCCCGCTGCAGCTTGCCGGCGAATCCGGGCTTGCGTCTTTGCCGCCGTCTTCCGGTGGGGCATCCGCAGGGGGACGAATCGCGGCATCGTTCAACGGTGGCATGCGTCCGCAGCCCATCGTTGCTGCGACCGAAAGCATGAAGAAGAAGCTCAGACGAGGCACACGCAAGTTGATCCGACAGACGAGAAGTGTGAGGCGCATGGTGGTCGAATACCCGCAGCCGATCTTGGGTGTCTCCGGCGCGGCTGCGAACCACACGATTCTGGACTTCCGCGTTTACGAGCGCAATACGCGCGAGAGGCGAAAGAAACCGCCACGGCTGCTCCGCCGGGGCGCAGTGATCTTCGTCACCAGGCTGCTTGCTACCCTTCGGAAACCAGTCGCAGCACCGCCGGGACTAGCTCGGCCGCCGATTCCGTCAGGACGTCGGGTGTTTCCGCCTGCAAGGGCAACTTGTCGCTGAAACCCCAGGTCACGGCCACCGCCGCCGTGCCTGCTTCGCGGGCCGCGCGGATGTCGGGTACCGTGTCCCCGATGTAGACCGATGACGTCCGATTCGCGTCGGCGCTCTTGATCAAGCGTCGCAGGCGCGTGCTCTTGCCGAAGACGCTGGCCCCGGCGATGACGGTCTGAAACCCGCCGATGCCATGGCGGTCGAGGAAGTTGCGCACGTTTTCCTCGGAGTTCGAGGTGACGATGGCCAGGTGGCAACCCTCGCGGACGAGGTCATCAATCGCTTCTGCGATACCCGGGACGGGGCGCACCGAGTGGAAGTGGTCGTGCAGATCGGCGCGTGCCGCGATCATCAGGCGTGGCAGCTTCCACATGGGAATTCCGAGGGTTTGCAGGAGCTGACCCGCGCTCATCCGGCGCAACTCGGGAACCTCGCCGTCACTTATGGTGCGCAGGCGCAGGCGTGGCGCGACCCGGTTGTACGAGAGCAAGGATTCCGCGAAAGAATCGGCGACGGTTCCGTCGAAGTCGAAGATTGCAAAAGGGCGCGCCATGCGGGCAGGGTTATAGCGCGAATTGGCTATCTTCCCGCAGAGACGATAGCGAAACGACTACTTCTTCCCTGCCGCAAGGGTCAGCCCCACCGTGCCTTGGGTTGGCCCTTCCGGGCGGGGGGCGATGGCTTGTCCCAATAGCTTCTTAGCCAAGGCTGTGGCGATGCTGTTGTCGCCGTCGGTGGCATCGACAGCCGTGATCTTGCCGTCGCCGTCCACCGCGATGCGCAGGTTGATTGCACCGCGGTCCGGACGCGACGGGCACGGCCAGCTCTTTGGCCCACGCTGTACGAAGGCCAGGGCGGCGCGCAGATCGCCGATGTCGCGCGGGTTGGCAGGGTTCGCGGTGAATCGGCACGAGCGAACGCCTTTGCTGCCGTTCTTGCCGCGCGGGTGGTCATCGTCGCCGCTGGGCAGTCCGGCCAAGGGATCGTCGGGCACGTCCTGCCTTTGCCGGATGAGCCCCGGCGCCGACACCAGCATGTGCGAAACCTCGGACGTCGGAGCCGCGCTGGCTTTCAGGGCGGCAAAGAAGGACAAGGCAGTGGGTGCAACCAGGAATGCGCGTCGCATGGGAACCTCCCTTCCCCGAGGCGGGTCGAGGGAAAACCTCGGGCTTGGGAGGTTGAACGCGCGGGCGCGGAAAAAGATCTACGGCTGCCCGCCGCCCTTGATTCGGTCGATTCGGCGCTGAAGGTCGCTCATTTCGGCGCCCAGCCGGGTGAGGCGCTTTGCGACCATGACGACGTAGACGAAAACCGCGGACCAGATGAACCCGTAGGCAAGTGCGACCATGTTCATGATTGAGTCTCCTCGGCCTGGTCGAGGCGCAGCTCCAGGTCGACCAAGCGTGCGTGCGCGCCTTCCACAGCCATCCGGGCGGTAAACAGCGTCACCCAAAGAATCGTGAATGCAGTCAGGGAAAGCCAAAACGCGCCCCGCATTCCTGGAACCAAGGTGGAAACCACCGTGTTGCTCGGGTGGATGCTGCGGAAGAAGCGCACGCTGAAATACACCAACGGCACGTCGACGGCGGCGAACAGCGAAATCGACGCCGCCAAGCGACGCGCGGACGCCCCGCCGTAACGCCGGGCAAGCACATACGCCACCAGCATCAACCACAAAAGCAGGGACGACGTGAGGCGTGCTTCCCACTGCCAGTACACGCCCCATGCCGCCTTCGCCCACAGCGGTCCCGACACCAGGACACACAGGCCGAACAGTACGCCCAGCTCGGCCGCCGACAGCGCGACCTGGTCGCCGCGCTCGGATCCGCCGAACAGATAGGCCAGGCTGCCGCCGGCGCACACGAAGGTCGAAAGCAAGAGCAGCCAGGCGCACGGCACGTGGAAGTAGAAGATCTTCTGCACCAGCCCCATGGTCTTCTCCAGCGGGGCGTCGGCAATCGCCTGGCAGGCCAGGACGATCAGCGCCAGGGTGACGCCAGCGAGGACAATCAGGCGCGTCGACTTGAAAGTTGGCGTAGCGTTTGTGTTTTCCATGGGTACGGTCCTACTCGCCGGCGACCACGGGCTCAAAGACCCACAGCCCCAACGCGATATAGATGACGTCAGTCGCCAAAAGGAAACGCGTCCAGAAGCCAACCGGTTCCAAATCCGGAGCCAGCGGGTCGAAAAGGCACGCTGTGGCCCGGCTGGCGGCCAGCAGGACTGGGATGACAATGGGAAAAAGCAGGGCGCCCAGCAGGGCGTCGCGGCTCTTCGATCGCAGGAGCGCGGCCGAGAACACCACGCCGCATGCGGCGAAGCCGAGCGTGCCAAGCAGCAGCACGGTGCCAAGCCAGATGGGATGGGTGAAGACCGCCGCGGAGAACAGCACGCCCACCAAAACCGCCAGCAGGATCTCCACCGCCAGCATCAACGACGACGTGGCGATGAGCTTGCCAACGTAGATGGCCGCGCGCGGCGCCGGCGAGAGCAAGAGCGAGCGAATCGCCTCATTGTCGCGCTCGCGGTCGAGCACGCGCGCGAGCGCCACCGTGCCGGTGAAGAGAGTCGCTGCCCACAGCACGCCCGCGGCGGTGATGGGACCTTGTGCCGGGTCGGTCGCATTGGCGAGCGCGAAGGAAAAGACCAGCACCACCAACCCCGCGGAAAAGCCCATGGTGTAGAGGATCTCGCGACTCTTGCCCTCGATGCGCAGATCCTTGCCGGCGATAAGCAGGGTATAGCGCCAAAAACTACCGGTCACGCAGGGCCTCCTCGTACAGGGTTCGCACCTCGGCGGGCGCGAAGCCGCCCGTCTTGCTTTGGTCCGCCGCCACGCGACCGCGCCGCAGGACCACCACGTGATTCGACACTGCCGCAGCGGCCTCGAGGTCGTGGGTTACCAGGATCACCAGGCGGCCGGCCTTGCGTTCACGATCGAGCTCTTCGCCGAGCCAGCGCACGCCCAAGGGATCCAGCGCCGCCGACGGCTCGTCGAAGAGCAGGATGTCGGGATCGTGCAGCAGGGCGCGCGCCAGGGCCAGCCGCTGCAGCATTCCGCGCGAAAAGGCGCGCGCGGGCAGCTCGCGGTGCACGTCGCCGAGGCCCACCCGTTCCAGCATGCTCGTCACCCGGGCCTCGGGCTCGGCAATCCCGTAGAGCGAGGCAAACAGTTTCAGGTTTTGTTGGGCGGGCAGGTCGGGATAGATGCCGGGCTCGTGCCCGACGTAGCCGATGGCCTGCCGGGCGTTCTTGTCCATCGCGGCCTCGCCGAGGAGGATTTGCCCGCTCGAAGGCTTAGTCAGGGTCGAAAGGATTCCGAGCAGGGTGGTCTTGCCGGCGCCGTTGGGCCCGACAATCGCCGAAACCTCGCCCGGCGCGAAGTCGAGCGTGACGTCCACCAGCGCCCGCTGGCGGCCGAAGCTCTTGCACACCCGGGCCACGCGCAGGTGGCGCTGGCTCATAGGGTCACCAGGCCTTCTCGCCGACGGGAACGCCACGCGGTTTCGAAGCGGCCACGATGCCCGCAAGGATGAGGAGGCCTACCAGGACGCCGGCAATCCATTTTCCCGCCTGATCGTGCGTCGGAAGGCCGTGCACGGTCAAGTGCAAGGCTTGGCCGGGGGGCACGGCTTCCAGGTCGAAGGTGCGCAGCATGTTGCCAGCGTCGTCGCGTTCGGGCGGGCGGGTGCGCAGGCCCGGCGCCGCGAGGCCGATGGTGTAGTCGCCGGGAATCAGGACCAGGCCGCCCTCGAGGCCGAGCGGCATCGGTTGCACGATCTCGAAGTCACGGTCCTCACGCGTGGGCAGAACGTAGCCGATGCGAACCTGCGTGGCGGCCGCCAGGGACTGCGTGGGCGGCAGGAGCGCGTGCACCAGAACGCCAGCGCCTTCCTTAATCTCGACCTCGCTGCTGCCGGGCAACTTCTCGGTTCCGGTGGCGCCATCGGGCAGCGGGATAAGAAGACCCTTCGGCCCGGGATCGAAGACCTTGTCGGAGGTGTTTTCGATGATCAGGTTTTGCAGCACTCCGACGGCATCCTCGCGTAGCTCGACCATCATGCGCGAGCTCGACGAGATACGCAGGGCGGACAGATTGTTGGTTCGTGCCGGGATCCGAATCTCGCCCGCGGCGCCTCGCTTGACATCGAGGGTAAAGGCGTCGGTTCCCAGGCGCACGCCATCGTGCTGGATCACGGCGGCGTATTCAATATCGGCGCCGGTCTGCAAGTCCGCAAAGTGCGCGTTGCCGGTTCCGTCGGTAACGGCGTCGACGAACTTCACGTCAGTGCTCGCGTGTTGCACGTGGCCGAGCGAGACCCTGATCCCCGGCGCTGGCTTGCCGTCGGTTCCCACAATCCGCATGTCGACGGTACCGGCCGGCGATCCATTTTTGCCCTCGACCTTGCCCGCGCGAAACCCGACCGGCCCCGCAGCCTTCTCGGCTGGCGCCTCGGCCGCAGCCCCGGTCATCTCGTTCATGGCTTCCGCCGCTTGCGCGCCGACAATCATCAAGAGGCGCGTCCCGCCGGCGCCGGGCACGGAAAACTCGGCGCTGGTGAGGGTTTCGCCCTCGATAACCGCATGCGCCTGGAAGCTGCTGCCTACCGGAACATCGGTGAAGACCGCCCGTCCGTCATCGCCTGTTTTTGCTGTGCTCGACTGGCGCTTGCCATCGGGCGCGGTCCAGGCGCCGACCACCTGCGCGCCGACAATCGACTCGGTTACCGAGGTTCGCGCCACTTTGACCGAAATCGTCCCCACCGGCAGGTCTTCAACGAAAAGCGGCGCGCTGGTTGCGCCACCGTGGTCGGCCCCCGGCGGCTGCGCGCGCGCGAGCCCCGGCGCAAACAGGAGCGCTAGGACGAAAATGAGACGGAGCGGGGACATGCGGGGAAGCTAGCACGCCCGGAGCCGCCTGGCCTCGGCAGATCGCGGATCGCGTCGAAAAATCGACGCCCGGGGTCCGATTTATCCCATCAGGATCTCGTTCCAGTCCCTGATGGTGTATTTTCCGACCAATCCCTCCAGCACGAACGGATCTTGTCGCACGAACGCCTCGGCCGCTTCACGGTTCTTGAAGACGCCCATGCTGCCCTCGCGCCCGCCGGCAAAGGTGCCAATGGCCAGGGCCTCGCCACGGGCGGCGAAGTCGTCCACCAGCAGCTTGTGACGAGGATAGACGGCTATGATTTGTTCCATGCTGGCGGATCCGGGCTCGTAAATGACGACTGCCTTCATGTCAGACTCTTTCAAGTATGGCCGTGGAAGTACTCGCGCGGCGAGCTGCCGCGTTCTGCCCTGAACACGCGGTGGAACTGCGAGTAGCTGCCGAAGCCGGCGGCCAACGCGGCTTCGAGCAGATTGCCGCCGCCCGAGTCGACCAAGGTCATGAAGCGCTCGAGGCGAAGCCGGTTGCGGTAGTCGACCAGCGACACGCCGAGCTCGCTCTTGAACACGCGAGCGAATCGGCTGAGGCTCACGCCGAGCTGCTTGGCGATGGCAGATCCGCCGAGCGATGGATCGCCTTGTAGCAGGCGAACCGCCGAGCTGACCACCGGGTGCCTTCGGCTCGGATTAAGGGATGCCTGGCCCGAGCTGCGCATCCCTGCCAGCCGCAGGCCAAGCAGGGTGCACAGGAGGGCGGCACGCTCCTGCTTGTGCGGCTCAATCGTCGCATCGGTCAAACCGGCATCGCTGTACATCATCCCCACAGCACCCTGGGCTGCGCGGATGGGCGTGCAGACCACCCAGCCCCGACCCACCACCTCGGTTTCTTCGGCCGCGTTGTTGATGATGGGGCAGTCTTCGACCACCGTCCACTGCGCCTCTCCGCTCGCTGCGCGCCGGAAGACACGGCGCCCGTTCTCGTCGAGCTGGAACATGGAATGGTGTTCGTCGATCACCTTGCGGCGAAGGTCCGTGCCCCAGGTTCCTATCATCAGACCAAGCTGGTCGTCGTAGAGGTAGATGCCCGCGCGCACCAGTCCCACCTCGGTCAACACCAGCTCGACCGCGCGTTTGATCAGAACGTCGCTGTCGTTGATGCCGAACAGGTCTGAAAAGCGCAAGAGCTGACTAGGCAGCTCGGAGGGCGCTTGGTTCGCGCCCCACTGGGGAACTGGAGCGTCTTTGCTGAGAAGGACGGACCAATCGATGCGTCGCCGGCGTGACATCGCGGACCGGCAGCTTATCGCCCAGCGCCGAGAACGACAAGATGGTCCGCCAAAAATGCGAAGTCGAAACTTACTCGATGCGAAGAAAGTCGGTGCGCTTTCTGCGAAGGCTGCCACCATGGTGAGAGCGACATGACCAGCGAGCTTTTTTGCCGCTTCGGTTTGACGGCGGCGGTCTTGGCCGCCGTGGGGTGCCTCGCCCCCGGCCAGACCGCGTCCAGGCCCGCGACCGTCGCCAGCACGCCTGGGGCCGCGCACATCGAGGCCGAGGCGATGAAGCGAACTGGAGGCAATTCGCTCGCGCGCCCGGGATGGAGCGGGGCGATCCTGTACGAAAACAAGGACGCTCTGCGAACGCACTTCGATTTCACCGCGGCGGGACGGTGGCGCATCGATATCCGCGGATCGTCCAGCGACAAGCGCCCGGCCGGCGTTGCTGTGTTCATCGACGGGCAGGCGCGCGCGGCCGGCTGGTTCGCCTCGAAGACGGCGCAGGTGATCTCCCTGGTGGTCGATGTGGACAGCGCTGGCAAGCACGAGCTGCGGCTTAGCCAGACCACCGACATCGGCGAGAACGACGCGTGGATCGACTGGATCGAGGTATTGTGGTCTGCCCCAGCCACGCCCGCGCCCGTGCCGCCCGCCATTGGAGCCGTGTCGTCGGGCAAGTGGCGCAACCTCTTCGCGCTGCGCGGCTATTCCGAAGCGGACGTGTCGCACAAGATCGAAGAAGCCTGGCAGAGCCTGTTTCGCGGCGATCCCGACCGCGAGGCGGTGTACTTTGAGAAGGGCGGGAACGCCGACGGACCGCTTGCGTACGTGATGGACATCGGCAACGGCGACGTACGCTCGGAAGGCATGTCGTACGGCATGATGGCCGCGGTCCAGCTTGACCACAAGCACGAGTTCGACGCCTTGTGGAACTGGGCCCACACGTACATGGCCCATCCCGATCCGAAGGATCCGGTGCACGGCTACTTTTCGTGGCAGATGCGGCCCTCGGGCAAGATTATGGACCCTATGCCGGCGCCCGACGGCGAGGAATACTTCGTCACCTCGCTCTACTTCGCGCACGCACGCTGGGGCAGCGGCAAGGGCATCTACGATTACCGCGCCCAGGCCGACCAACTGCTTCGCGACATGGGTTCGCGGGCCGACATCGGCGGCGTGACGACGGTCTTCAACCCCAAGTGGCATGCGCCGCGTTTCACCCCCAACACGCAGGATTTCGCGAGCAACGGCGACCACACCGATCCGTCGTATCACCTGCCGGCCTTCTACGAGGTGTGGGCGCGGGTCGGGCCGCCGTCGGAGTCGACGTTCTGGCACGAGGCCGCCAAGGACAGCCGCGATTTTCTCGCGCGCGTCGCGAACCCGAGCACGGGCCTCGTGCCCGACTATGCGGACTTCGACGGCCGGCCCAAGCCGCGGCGGAACGATGCGGGCGGCGGCGATTTCCGCTACGACGCCTGGCGGGCTGCGATGAACTGGTCAGTGGACTACGCGTGGTGGGCTGCGGACGCGCGCGAATGCGAGCGCAGCGACCGCCTGCAAGCCTTCTTTGAACAGCAGGGCCTGTGGACCTACGCGAACCGCTACCACCTCGGCGGCCGGCCCATCGAGCACGAGCGATCGCTGGGACTTGCGGCGACCAACGCGGTGGCTAGCCTGGCCGCGACCCAGGCGCGAAGCTGGCGTTTCGTGGATGAGCTGTGGAGCGCGCGACCGCCGCACGGGACCTGGCGCTACTACGACGGGATGCTGTATTTGATGGGCCTTCTCCACGTCAGCGGGCAGTTCCGCGCGTACATCGCGTCGCCATGAACAAGGGCGTGACCTTGCCGGCGCATCTTCCGCCCGGAAAGTACCTGCGCGTGAGGGTCGACGGCGGCACGCTATCAAGGGGGCAAGGCGCTGCCATGGAATGGGCACGGCTACAATGAAGTCGGGCTCGACGCGGGAACCCTGACCTTGTCGCCGGATCCGCCGGATTCAAAGTGAGCGGACGGGCTGGGGGCGCGGGCCGAATCCTTGGCGAGGTCCCGTCATCCAATCCGACGAAAAGGGGGACCGATGCCCGACATTCTTCATCGCGTAGGAATCGCAAGCAAAGCCGACAAAGTGTTCAAGGCCATCGCCACCGTCGACGGCCTATCGCATTGGTGGATAACCGGCACCAAGGGCGATCCCAAGCCGGGCGGGATCCTGAAGTTCACGCCGGACGGCGGCGGCTTTCACATGAAGGTGGTGGCGTCGAAGCCCGGCCGACTGGTGCAATGGCGATGCGTCCGGGGTCCTGACGAGTGGCTGGACACCGAGGTCACGTTTCGCCTGGAAGAGAAGGAAGGCCAGACCTTCGTCCATTTCAGTCACGCGAACTGGAAGGAGCCCTGCGAATTCATGCACCACTGTAGTACCAAATGGGCCACCTTTCTCATGAGCCTTCGAGATTGGGTCGAGCGCGACGAGGCGCACCCCTATCCCTACGACGTGAAGATTCACGTGGGCGACTGAAAGACCTGTCCATCCATTGGACGGGTCTTCAGAAGGCGAGCCAAAGGCTCGGCCGCAGGTGGGGTTCAAAACCTTCAAGACGGGTCCATCTATGGACACGTCTTGAGCGCGCGGCTTCATCCTTCCATCAGATTCCAGAAAACCCCGTCGAAGATCCTGCGTCGCAGCCCCTTGCCGGGATTGCGAAAGAGCCACTCGATGAACCAGCACAGCGGCAGCTTGCGGTTGGTCATGAGGTTGAAAGTGCGAACCTGCCTGCGGTGGGCGGCGACCATCTTGGCCAGGATGCGCTCGCCCTCCTTATCGCCGAGGATGAACTTGGCCACGCCCTCGCCGCTGCGCATGGCAAACCAGATGCCCTCGGTGGTGACCGGGTTCAGAAAGCCGCCGGCGTCGCCGACCAGGTAGGTGTTGCCGAATCGCCAGCCTCGGTAGTCGGCGTTGCCCTTCATGGCCTCGTGGGGCGTCTTGTCCGGGTCGATATCAAAGGTGCGCGCGATCCACGTCTTCGCGCGCGCCGCGACCTCGGCATCGAAGGATTCGCCGGCCCAGGCCAGGCCGGCCATGGTCTGCCGCTTGTTCTTCGGCATCATGTAGCCGTAAGCGCCCTTGAACTCGCGCGGAACCCAGTGCATTTGAAATTCCGCGCAGGGACGGTCCAGGATGTAGTGGAAGGCCCAGCCCACGATGTGCTTGGAAGGCAGCCCGAGGTACTTGCGCACCTTGGACAGTGAGCCATCGGCGCCGACCAGGTGCCCATAGGCGTAGCGCCCCTTATCGGTCTCGACGAAATCGCGGGTGATTCTGCGCACGGGCTCGGAGAAATGGACGTCGGCGGTACAATCGGCGAGCAGGCGACCTTCGATGTCTTTGCGACCCATGGTCCACAGGTACGGCCGCGCGAGCTTGATGGTCTTCTTCGACTTGGCCGTGGCGACGGAGATTTCGGTCCACGGGATGCCGCGGTCGCCCGATTGGCCGGTCATATCGGGAAACGCCTTGGGCGAAATCAAGCCCGAGCAGATCTTTTCACCCAGGCCCGCGCTTTTCTCCAAGACCAGCACCCTCTTGGTCGAGCCGGCGAGGTGCTTGGCGCAGGACAGGCCGCCGGGACCTGCGCCGATGATGACCACGTCATAGGATTCCGCCGAGTTTGACACCCGGCCAGTGTAGCGCGGTAAAGCGGAGTGCCCAGGTCTAGTTTTCGCTGGCGCCGCGCGTTCGTAAGGCTGCGCCGACGTTGCTTGCGGCGTGCGGGGGGCCAGCTACTCACACTTCGAGAGGAGCAGGTTGACCGCGGTTGGGTATGGATCGCGGTCATTCATGATTGCCATCGCAATGTCCGTCACCCCGTCGCCGTTGAAGTCGCCCACACCGAGCCCAGTCGGGTAGTCCCATTGCTGTCCGCCCGCGAGATAGGTCACGGGATCGGAAAACGTACCATCGCCTCTGTTCTCGAACACGAGCACCGGAATCTGTGCGACCGCCAAATTGTTTGGGTCGCGCGACATCTCCAGGACAAGGTCGGGTTTGCCGTCCCCGTTGAAGTCCCCGGCCGCCAGTCCACAGGTTGCCGGAGTCATCGTGATGGCATAGTTGACCGGCGGGGCGAAGATCCCGCTTGGCGATCCGGCATAGACTTGAAGAACTTGCGATTGAGCGGTCGTGCTCGAAGGCAGAATGTTTGTGGTGGCGAGGTCGGCGACGCCATCGCCATCGAAGTCGGCCACTGCAAGGCCGCATCGGCTGTAGAAGGGATCGGTGGCGAAAGTGACTTCATCCCCAAACCTGCCGTCTCCGCGGCCATAGAACACGCCGAAGGCATCGTTGGCGACATCCAGGTGCCCGTCACCGTTGAAGTCGCCGGTCACGAAGTAGTTGTATCCACCCACGCCGGCATAGCCCACGGGCTCTTGGAACCCGCCAGCGCCGGTGTTGCGATAGAAGCTCATGGTGAAGTCGGTGGCTGCGGGAACCGGAAGACCACCGTAGATCTCGATGAAATTGTTGCCCGCGAACACCAGATCCGGGTGGCCGTCTTCGTCGAAGTCGCCCGCCGCGAGAAGCCCGGCGGTCTGCGGGGTCGGGTAGCTGGTCGGCTGCTCCCCAAAGCCGCCATGGCCATTGCCGAAGTCAATGCTGAGCACACCGTCGTCGGTTCGGAGGTCGAAGCCGCCGGCGCTATTGTTCTGGCTGGCGAGATCGAGAAAGCCGTCGCCATCGAAGTCGGCGGTCACCATGGTCGCGAAATTCATCGCGCCGGCCAGCGCCAGCGGTGAATTCGCGACCCTGCCGTCGCCATTGTTGGTGAAGATCTCGAAGGTCTGATGCCCGTCCCAGTAGCCGCCGACCAACAAGTCCAACCGGCCATCACCGGTCAAGTCCACCGGCAACAGGAGTCGACCCTCCACGGTCGTCAGGCGAGCTTCCTCACGCCGGCGTCGCCCGGGCGGCTGGCATCTGGCGTTGCAGATGCGCCATCCGCGGTCGCTCCGCCCGTCGGCCGGGTTCGGCCCGACAGTCCCACCCGCCCTCCACACGCCGAGAGCATCAGAAGCAGGATCGTGCAGCATTTCCGGTTCATTCGATCACGCCACCATCATGCCCGGGCCGGTCCTGTTCGCGCAAGGAGATGCAGGTAAGGCCCGCACCGACGCTGGTGACCGGGCTCACCTATTGGGAGCGGCGAAGGTTGAAGCTTGAGATGGTGTCGTGTCTCGAATACGGGAGAATAGTCTTGAATAAGGGAAATCGACTTGACAGCCTTCCCTTGAGATGGCAGGAAGTAGGGGTGAGATCAGCCAGCAAATCCAGTGCGTCCCTCGCTCGTTGCGTCTGCTGTCGACGCGCGCTGGCCTGTAGCTCGGCGTTCTAGGCCAGCGCGTTCTTTGCCGCGGCGTCGTGCAAAGCGCGGCGTCAGC
>CAZBIU010000132.1:0-16588 GCA_964491625.1 uncultured Myxococcales bacterium | reverse complement strand
AGTCGAGCGTGTTGACGACCGCGCGATGCGAGAGGACGACGCCCTTCGGCTGCCCAGTGCTTCCCGATGTGTAGATGACATAACAGACGTCCGAGGCTTGCGACGGACATGGCGGCCGTTCGTTCGACGCCGCCATCACCTCGGGCGTATCGACGGCAAGCACAAACGCCGAATCCAATCCGGACGCGCGACTTGAGCTAGTGAGCAAGAGTGCGCACGCCGCGTCCTCGAGCATGAAACCCACGCGCTCCGGCGGGTACGCGATGTCGAGCGGCACGTAGACCGCGCCAGCCTTCGCCACCGCGAGCATCGCCAGGACCAGATCGAAACCCCGATCCAGCAATATACCCACCCTACTGCCGGGCTTAACCCCGCGCGACAGGAGCGTATTCGCGATGCAGTTCGCCGCGGCATCCACGGCGCGGAAGGTGCGCGTTTTTCCCTCGAACACTAGGGCGATGGCATCCGGCCGCTCTACGGCGTTCTGCTCGAAGAGGTCGTGGATCCGGAGTGTATCGGGGAAGGCACGCTCGGTGTCGTTCCAAGCGAAAACCTGCCGTGCGAGCGTCTCCGAATCCAGCAGGTCGACCTCCATCAGCGGGCGCTCCGGATCGTCGCCCAGCGCCCGGGCAACACAATGGAGCTCGTGCGCGATCGCGAGGAGGCGATCCTCCCCGACGCGACCGTCGGTAAGTAAAGTGACCTTTTCGCCAGCTAGCTTCAGGGCTAGCGTCGTTCCCCGAGGGGCATCGACGTTGCCCAACAAGATGGCGACGGGCGAAAGCTCGCCGCGAGCAAGCCCGGGCTGTGAGGCGAGCGAAGGATGCCGGATGATGAGATCATTCAGAAACCCGCCGTGCCCGCTGACGGCCGTGCGCGCCGCACGAACCGCCGCTAGGGCAGCCGAGAACGACTCGAGCTGCTCGAGGGTGACGCGTAGGGGGAGCGAAGGAAAAAACAGAAAACCCGACGCGCCGAGCGCCGCCTTGTTGCGTTCGTCGACGAGTGCGAGGTCAAACGAATCTTGCCGAGCGAGCACCGACAAGACCAAGGCGAATGCCGTGATGCAGGCGTCGGTCACCTCTTCGCCGAAGCGCGCCCGGAAGGCCTGCGGGACGTCGACCGGGATCTCTCGCGGCGTCGAATGGCTCGCCAGGCTGAATGGCAAACTGATCGGGATACTGGCGTCTAGAGCAGAGACGAAGTAGGGCTCTGACTCGGCGACGGCACGCGAAATCGCACGCCGCTCTTCGCGGAGACTGTCGCTGATCTTCGCACCCACCGAGACGCCCAGCACCGCGGCTGCCTCCAACGGCGAAAGCTGCGCGCCAAGCAGCGTCGAGAAGCGCTGGAATCGGAGCGCGCCCGCCCCGCACGCCACGGTCAGGGCCTCGTCATCGATTGCCAGCACCGTTCCCGCGACGCGAGTACCGTTCCCGATCGTTTCTCCGTTGGCCTTGACCGGGGTTGGGTGCGCCAAGCGTACGATGACCGCCCGATTGCCGTTGACCAATTTGACTAGACCAAAGCGATTGCTGAATTGACCGAACTCGCAGGCGCGGATCATCCGGTCCCCGACCTCTGCGCTCTCATTCAGATCGAGCGTACAGAGCGCGGCAGGCCGATCGTGTCGCGAAAACATCGTGCGCCCGACGCGCAGATCCTGAGGCGAACCGGCAAAATCGCCCCGCTCGAAGCGTTCGATGAGCGATCGAAAGCTCTCGAGCGCGAGCACGGCGTTCCTCATGTTCAGGGAGAGGCTGGTCTCTCGAGAATCGAGCTCGACATCCCGCCGCTCGAGGATGTCTCCCGCGTCCAGAACTTCGGTCAGCCGGTGCCAGACGATGGCGTGTCGGGACTCTCCATGACAGATGCTCCAAGCGGAGGCGTTCATCCCCGCGTAGCGCGGCAACGGGCCATCGTGATAATTGACCGCCGCCCGGCGTGCCTTCATGATCACTTCGATCGGGATGCGCCACGGGTATGTCATCGACAAGAGGAGATCGATCGGGCGCTCTTCCAAGAAGCTCGAATACTCGCGACGCAAAAGGCTGGGGACTCCGGCCTCCTCGCACCAGCGCCGAACGGCTTCCGAATCGGTGACCACCGCGACGACCGAGTGTCCGCGTTCCCCTAACAGGGTCGCGACACGCGTCACCAGCAGCTCATTCCCGAGCAGCAGGCACGAGAATCCGCGCGCCGTGGAAGCACCACTGTCAAGCATGGCGATCTGACTTAAAATAACCTTGCCGAGACAAAGCGCACGCAGGGAGCGCATGAATAGGTGTCGTGCCTCCCGAAATCGCCAAAGGCGGTGTTCGTCGGCTGTCGTCGTCGTGCCGGTGATGTTTCCAGCCCGAAACCTGCAGAAGGTGATGAGTCAAGTCGCGGTTACTCAGAAGTGACCATTAGACAGTAGCGGACGTAGGCCAATCCCGCCGCGAGGGGCGCCGTGGTCGAGTCGCCGCCTATAGCGGCTATCGTTTACGTCGGCATGCCACGTGCAGGACACGGTTGGGCGTAACCTTCAGCACCGCCAGACTTGGCACGGCGCTGGCTAGTTCTCAAATCGATGAAGGGTCCACGGCAGGAGAAGTCGAATGTTTGCACGACAACAAAGAATCCGACGCATCCGGAGAACCAGCGTGCCATTGCCCGTTTCCAAGAAGACGCCGACATTGCGACTCGGCCCGATGCTCCAGACGGGTTGCCAACAGAGTAGGTCAAGTCCAAGCGACTGTCCGTCCCCCCTGCCCGAGAGCGATCTGCGCCCCCAACCCGAGAGCGATCCGCCCCCACTCCCCGAGCGCAATCCGCCCCCCGAGCGCGATCCGGTCCCCCTCTCCTCGTCAGAGCTCGACGCCCTCGGCCGAATTCCAAGGCGGCGTGCGCCGCTCTTGGTCTTCACGGCGCTTGTAACCCTGGTTGTGCTTGGCGCCGCTACTTGGCCGAAAGCCAAGGTGCTTTTCGAGCGGATGGCGACGATGTCGGTTGCGTCTGCGAAGCAGACGCTCGTTGTCGCCTCTGTCAATGCTGCTATAGTCGAATCGGCATCTGCTGGCCCATCCGACACCGATAAGACCGCCATCGAGATCGCTCCCGACAAGCCACGATCTGCTCTGCCGTCGCAGGTTCAGGTCGAACCGTCCGCTGACGCAATAACGGCGATTCCGAGGCGACCAAGGCATTCCGAGCCCATTCCGAGGTCGCGTTCGATTCCGCTACGCGGATACGCCTGGTCCCCGACAGCCAACGCGTTGGTGCAAATCGAACCCTAGGATCTTATCGACCGAGGTTCTGCCGAGGAGGTTCCCGGCAAGAGCAAAGCTCAAGCAGTCCGCCAGACTGGCTTGCTGAAGTGCCTCAACGCTCAAATTGCGTAACCTCTGCGAGTGAGCGGCGTATGCCAAACAAACCGGAGGAATCATCATGGCACGCGACATCATCAACAGACTGCTCGCACATCTCCGATCCATAGGAGATAGGATTTCATTCATGGGGCCGGCCCTCGCCCGCATCACGGTGGGCGTGGTGTTCATGGGGACCGGGTGGGGAAAGTTGCACTCGCTGTCCAATGTCACCGAGTTCTTTACCAGCCTGCACATCCCAGCCCCGTGGTTTCAGGCGCGCTTGGTCGCTGGTACCGAATTCTTCGGAGGACTGCTCGTTCTCCTCGGCCTCGGTACCCGTCTGGTCTCGATACCGCTCGCCATCACCATGATTGTCGCCATCGCGACCGCCAAGAGGGACGACCTCACTGGACTGCAAGCCCTGCTCGGATTCGAGGAGTGGAGCTACCTCGTGCTCTTTACGTGGCTCGCGCTGGTTGGCGCAGGACCACTGTCACTCGACGCTCTCATCAAGCACCTGCGCAGTCGCAAGGCTGCACCAGCAAGCTTACCAAGCCCGCTCCTGCAACCTAGGGCCTAAGGACCGGCAGCCTGGGCGACGAGCAACTGATCGGTCGCCCAGGTGGCAAGCCACTTGAAGGCTTGCGCCGTGGCATCTTGTGCCGACAAGTCCCTGGCTAGCCCATCGCAGATGGATCCAAAAGTCGTGCCCAGAGCGACCCTATCGAGGGCGCGGGCTTCAGCGTCGTCGAGCGGGCGGTGAAAGACTGTAATATCTTGGCGCCACACGACAACTCTTCGGCCACCTTGTTGACTCGTCGGTGGTATCGGCTGCGTGGACATCTCCGGACCAAGCGAGCTCCAGAGACCGAGAGTGCGAGCGTCGACGACAATGAGCCGGCTCGCCGCGATCAGGCGCAACGGCAAGGTCGCGAATGCATCGCCTGGCAATGCGCGTAGTGTGTCCATATCGAGCGCGGTTTCGTCGGGACCATCGAATACGTCGCTGCGAGCCCACTCAAGGCGGGCCAGATCCGAAAGCAGTGCTTGTTGCTCTCCCAATTGGGTCTGTCGTGAAATCCAGTCCGCCAAATGCTGCCCGAGAAAGCGCAGCGACGGGTGACGCGAAGGGTGCTCCTGCACGTAGGCCATGACCAGTGCCGCGAAGCTGTCGGTACCCAACTGACGAGCGAGGCGTGGAAACTCTGCCTCAAGCGCCTCGATCAGGCGCGACCGATACATGGATGCATAGATCTGCAAGCGCTCGTCGGCTTGCGCGCGACTGTCGGACAAGACCAGATCCCCGGCACAGAACGCGGCATCGCCCTGCCCAGTGACGAGAGAAAAGATGGAGGCCTCGATCGCGGCCAAATCCATATCATTCGAGCTACGAGGCGGCATCGAATTTGTCTCTATCCTGGCCCACTCGGCTGAGGCCAACCTGGGCGTAGCCGTCCACTCGAGCGAGCTCGCCTTCGAGCACGTCGAAGGTCGGCACGCGAGCGTCCCATTCGATCATGGTGGCACGCGCCCCGAAATGCGCGATGGCGTCGGCATAAAGCTGCCAGACTTCGCGGCACACGTAACCGTCGTGCGTGTCGATGAGCAGCGAACCCTCCACACTGTGCCCTGCAAGGTGAACTTGGCCGATGCGCTCCGCGGGCAGGGCGTCGAAGTAGGCATGCGCGTCGAAGCCATGGTTGTAGGCGCTCACGAACACGTTGTTGACGTCGAGTAAGATGCCGCAGTCTGCGCGTCGGGCGACCTCGCCCAAAAACTCCGCCTCGCTCATGTCGGCGCCAACGAGCTGCATATAGCTCGATGGGTTCTCAAGCAGGAGCCTCCGGCCCAGGCGTTCCTGCACAGCCTGCACGCGCGAGACGACGTGCATCAGCGCCTCTTCAGTGTAGGGCACGGGCAATAGGTCGTGCGCATACATGCCATGGGCGCTGCCCCAGCACAGATGATCGGAAATCCACGCTGGCTCGACGGCCTTTGCCAATTCGTCGAGCTGGTTGAGATAGTGCTCGTTCAGCGGGTCGGTCGAGGCAATCGACATCGATACCCCGTGCAGGACAACCGGATAATCGCGGCGAACCGCTTCGAGAACGCGTCGAGGGTTTCCACCCTGCACCATGAAGTTCTCGGAAATCACTTCAAACCAGCCGATCGCTGGCTTGTTTTCGACCACATGCCGAAAATGCTCCCGCCTAAGACCAAGTCCCAGGCCCAAGTTGGGAAACAGGTTCGGAACCAGGACCAGCATGCTATCCACGAAGGCACGGGCACGGGCGGCAGCGATTCCGGTACTCCTCACAACGCTGCCGGCCGCGACCCAGGGCGCTACTTCGCCGGACCCATGACCTTTCCCTTTTGGGCCTTGCAGTCCTCCTTGGTGGTTTTGGTGTGGCCTTGGCCTTTGCAGCCATTTTGGCCAGCGCAAGCGTGGCCAGCACCCTTACACGACCCGGTTCCCTTGCACGAGTTGATGCCGTCGCATACGACCTGCTCACCTTCCTTGGCGGAAGCGGCGCCTGAGGCACCCGCTGCAAACAGACCGGCCACGCTAGCCGCAATCATCATTGCCTTGATTGACATGTGTCTTCTCCTGTTCCTTTTCGATGGTTGAAAGCCACGGCTAGTTGCGCCGGGCTGGTTCGGTTTCATTCGGCATACGCACGCCGACGGAAAAGGTTACGCAGAAAAGTGCACCGCGACCACGGCTGGCATCGTGGTGATTGGTGGCAGCTGGTTAATCGTGGGCTACTGTTCGGCCAGGGCAGCAAAGAGCGCGACTGGGGCGACGTCCCTCATGTTCTTTCTTCTCTTGGCGAGCTGCGAAGACACGACAACGGGCGCCTGGTCATGACGAAGGTTTTCGATGTCCCGCCTGGGTGGCGCACCGAAGAACCGGCGATACTCGCGGCTGAACTGCGTCGGGCTCTCGTAGCCCACCTTGAAGCTGGCCTCGGCCGCGTCCAAGGCTTGGCCCAGCATGAGACGCCGCGCCTCTTGAAGGCGCAGATACTTCTGGTACTTGAGCGGGCTCAGCGCGGTCACTGCTTTGAAGTGGCGATGAAGTGCAGAGGGGCTCATCCCGGCCTGTTTCGCGAGCGATTCGACCCGAAGCGGCTCCACGTAGTGAGCCTTGAGCCAGCGCAAGGCGTGCGTGATGCGCTGGCCCTGGTCGTTGCCGGAGATGATCTGCCTGAGCCGGTGGCCTTCCGGACCGACCAGCAACCGATAGGTGATTTCCCGCCTGACAAGCGGCGATAGAACCTGGGCGTCCTGCGGGCTCTCCAGCAGCTCGACAAGTCGTATCACCGAGTCGAGCAACGCCGGATCGAGCGGGCTCATGGCCAGCGCGCCCGTCGCCGGGCTCGGTTGCCTACGCGGTCCGAGTTGGGCCACCACCTCGCCTACCTCCAGGGGGTCTAAAATGAGCTTGAGCGCCAAGTAGGGCATCTCGGCCGTGGCCGCGACGATACGTGCGGTCGCCGGAACGTCGGCGGCGACGAGCAAGTACCGCGCGCCGTCGTAGCGATACTCTCGGTCGCCGAGCATGACTCGCTTGCTGCCTTGGGCAACTACGCACAGCGCGGGTTCATAGAGGACGGTGGTAGGAGGCGATGGCTTCGTGTGCCGGTACAGCGTCAGACCGCGTATGGCCGTCGGGTGGTTTCCATCAACGCGGGTCTGCCGTTCGAGCAACTCTACCAGGGTGAATAGCCGGCTCATCCGCGCCTCCAGCCCTAATCGTGCAGGATTAGGCAAGAACTGTCCAGCACCGGGATACCGCCGGTCCAGGACGGGCGCTAGCTTCTCATCGAGCGCTTCGACAACGATACTGTCTGGCTTCGGTACGACTGGTTCGGCCGTGAGCCAATGAAAGGAAGAAGGAACAATGCAAAAGCGAAAACTGGGCAAGAGCGGTCTCGAAGTTTCGGCCATGGGGCTTGGCTGCATGGGCATGAGCTTTGGTTACGGACCGCCGGCAAACAAGAAAGAGATGGTTTCTCTCATCCGGACCGCGGTCGACCGCGGGGTCACGTTCTTCGACACCGCCGAAGTCTACGGACCCTTCACCAACGAGGAGCTCGTCGGCGAGGCTCTTGCGCCCGTGCGCAATCAGGTGGTTATCGCCACCAAGTTCGGGTTCAAGATCGACGCCGACGGGAAGCAAGCCGGCCTAGACAGCAGGCCCGTGCGCATCAGGCAAGTTGCCGAGGCATCGCTCAAGCGACTCAAGATCGACGCCATCGATCTGTTCTACCAGCATCGGGTTGACCTCGAGGTGCCCATCGAGGACGTGGCGGGGGCGGTGAAGGATCTCATCCGTGAAGGCAAGGTCAAACACTTCGGCCTCTCGGAAGCGGGCACTAAGACCATCCGTCGCGCGCACGCCGTCCAGCCGGTCGCAGCCTTGCAAAGCGAATACTCGCTGTTCTGGCGAGAGCCCGAGAAGGAAGTGATCCCTACGCTGGAGGAGCTCGGCATTGGATTCGTCCCGTTCAGTCCGCTCGGGAAGGGCTTCCTGACGGGCAAGATCGACGAGAGCACGACGTTCGACAGCTCCGACTTCCGCAACATCGTTCCTCGCTTCACGCCGGAAGCCAGGAAAGCAAATCTCGCCCTGGTCGACCTGTTGCGCACCATCGCGCAGCGGAAGAAGGCGACGCCTGCCCAGATTGCGCTGGCGTGGCTGCTGGCCCAAAAGCCGTGGATCGTTCCCATCCCCGGCACCACCAAGCTGGCGCGCCTCGAGGAGAACCTCGGCGGAGCGACGGTCGAGCTTACCCCCGACGATCTGCGCGAGATCGACAGCGCTGCTTCCCAGATCACCCTGCAAGGGGCTCGCTACCCAAAGAAGCTGGATCAATTGACAGGACGATGAGTCCGGTGAAGCAGCCAGTGTCCCGTCGAGCGCGGCGGTCAATCCAGCGCTCACCATCACGGCCGACGCTCAACGTGTCGGCGAACACGCTGGTCTCCGAGAGCGCGGCGGCGGCACCCGCCCGCGCGTCCTCGCATCCCAGGACGCGAGCTTCGTCGCCGGCGTCGAGTCGTTCGTGGACGGTGGGCTTGCTCAGGTGTGACAGCACCGGTTGATGCAAGGTCACTGGTCCCCGGAAAGGCCTCAGGCTCGGGCCGCTTCTCGATCGGAACCGGGTGTACGACGTCCTGCCAGCGAAGGGCGACGCTTGGACTCCGGCTGGGAATGCTAGGTCTGTGTTTCGCAAAGCGCGGCTTCGTGCCATCGTTGCGAAGGTGCTTCACAAGACAAAGCTTGCATTCGCGCTGGCGTCGGCGTGGTTTCTGCTCGCGGGGACCTACGCCCAGGCGAGCAGCCAGCAGTCCGTTGTGCTGAAGTACGCGGTCGATCCCAGGCTCGCGAGCTGTCCGGACGTGGTCGCGTTTCGCGCGATGATGGCCGAACGCCTGGGCTACGACCCGTGCCACGAGGGTTCGGCCCTGGGCGTCGAGATACGCGCCCGACCGGCCGAGCAGGGCATCGACGGGATCTTGCACTGGAGCACGCCCGGGGAAGGTCGCGTGGCTGACCGGCATTTCTCGAGCAGGGGCCAGGACTGCCACGAGCTGATGGCGACCATCGCGTTCGCGGTGGCGGTCCAGCTTGAGTTGATGGCCACCAGGGCGGCGGCGGAAGTCCCGCCGTCCGGGCCGCCCGCAGCCGACATAGACGCCCATGCCGTGACCGAGCAGACCATCCCTGAAGTCAGTCGCCTCCCGGCCGCCACGTCCACCAGCGCCACAACCCCGCCGGTCCCGATTTCCAATGGGCAGAACGTGTCCGCGTGGTCGGCGATGAGCGGCGCCGGGCCGGCGGTCGGGACCGGGCTGGCGCCGGATGCGATTTTTTCGGGACGGCTCTTCCTCTCTGCGGGTTTGGGGCGCGCCCGGCTGGAGTTAGGGGCCGAAGCCAGCCTGCCGGCCACCAGCTACCAATACAACGGCGGCGGCTTCCGACATCAGCTCACATTGGGAACCCTGGCAGCCTGCGCCGCGCCCAGCTCGCTGCAGGTGTGCGGGCTTGCAAAGCTGGGGGTGCTTCGGGTGCATGGGGTCGGGATCGACAACCCCGCGTCGCCGAGCGGACCTGTGGCGCTGGTCGGGCCACGGATTGCCTATGTTTTGGGCTTGGGGCGGCGTCTCATGCTGCTGGCGCACGTCGACGGACTCTATTCTCTCAAAACCTGGAGCGTCGACGTGAACCACACGGTGATGTGGACCATGCCGCGATTCGCGGTTGTGGCCGGAATCGACCTCGGGATTCGCTTTTCGTTAGCAACCGGCCCCGACGCCCGACAATAGACAATGAGAGAGCAACGATGAGTCACTTGCGGCTGATTTCGAACCGTCCCACGGTGGTGCAGCCCGAGCGATCGCGTGCGCGGGCCGATCATCCTTGCCTCGAAGCGTTTCAGCTCGAATTCGACTATCTCCTGCGCGCCCTGCGCCGCCTGGGTGTTTCGCGGGACGACGTCGAGGACCTGGCGCACGAGGTGTTCCTGGTGCTGCACCAGACCTGGGAGAAGTACGACCCTTCCCGGCCGTTTCGGGCCTATCTGTTCGGCATCGCCTTCCGGGTCGCGCGCAACCACGTGCGCAAGCGAAGCAAGGAAGTCCTGCTTTCGGTCATCGAGGTCGACGACGTCGGAGCTTGGCCCGACCAGGCGCTGGAGGAGAGGCAGCAGCGCAGCCTGGTGCTTCAGGCCCTGGATCGCATTCCCCTGTTGCGACGGGCCGTGCTGGTCATGCACGACATCGACGAGGTGCCCATGGCCGAGATTGCCCACTCTCTATCGATGTGTCGTTTCACCGGCTACTCCCGCTTGCACAAGGCGCGCAAGGAATTTGCGGCTGCCGTAGCTGCTCTTCGCGAAATGGATGAATCATGAAGCGCGTTTCCGTGAAGCCGAGCCCGACCGAGATCAAGTCGCTCTTCGCCTTGGAGCGCAAGATCCTTCCTGCACCGGACGAGGTTCGCAACCGGGGGACTGAGCGAGCGCGGGCGGCGCTGCCCCAGAACCAGCGCGCGTACGCTGCCGGCCGCTCAAACACGACGTTGTGGCGGCGGCTCGGCACTGCGGCTGCGGCCGCGGTGGTTCTCTTCGCCTTGTGTGCGGCAGCGTTCGAGGTGGGCTATCGATTGAAGAACCGGGCGCCGATGGCACCCGTCGCCAAGGTGGAGGCGGTGCCGATGGTCGCAGAGGCGCCGGCTGCCGAGCTCCCGCCGTCCGAGCCTCCGGCTGCGGAGCCGACGCCGGCGCTGCCTCGCCAAACCAAGGCGAAGGCGGCGGCAGCCAAGTCGGTTTCCGAGTCGGAAGCCTACGCGCGTGAGCTGCCGGTGTTGCAACCGGCCCTGGATGCAGTGGCCAGGAACGACTTCACAGCGGCACTGACCGCCATCGCAGCCCACCAGAGCCGTTTCCCGTCCGGACAGCTGGCCGAAGAGCGCGAGGCCTTGCGGGTGAAGGCGCTCGCGGGCCTGGGTCGGATGCCAGAGGCGGTACGGGCCGGCGCCACCTTTCGGCAGCGTTTTCCGCACAGCGCGCTGCTCAACCAGATCCAAGAGATGCTGGGGACGCAACGGTGATGGGTTGGGGCTCGGCGCACGTGGCACGTCGGCGCCGACGAGCTCAATCCTGGATCGCGCTCGCTCTGTCGGCGGCAGGATGTGGTGTTGGTTCGCTGGATGCGGGTGCGGATCAGCCCAAGGGCAAGCTTCCGGTGGACTATCGCAATCCAGTCGTCCTTTGCAACGACGGGGCCTACGACAATTGGCAGGGCGAATACGCCATGCTGTTCGCAAGCGCCGGTACGTTGTCGCTTGCCGGCATCGTCATCAACAACAGCCCGGCGTGGACCAGCCTGAGTGACAATCTGTCCGGATGGCAACAGATGGTGGCCGGCGCCCGGCAAAGCGGCCTCAAGAACATTCCCGATCCCGTGTCCAGCGTCGGGTCTGCGCTCGTCCGTCCCAGCGACGGGAGCATCGGCTCCACCGTGCCCAACCGTTCGCAGGGCGCTCTGTTCATCGTCGAGACATCGAAACAGCTGTCCCGGTCCTACCGGCCCTTGGTGGTGGTGACCGGCGGAAGATTGACCGACGTGGCAGACGCCTACCTAGTCGATCCCACGGTGGCGGACCGGATCGTCGTGTTGTCTTCGTTGGGCAGCAGCAACAGCGGCGGTGGCGAGATGGGGATTCCCAACGGCGAGATGGACCCCTGGGCCGATGTCATCGTGGCGCAGAAGCTTCGCTATATCCAAATCAGTGCCTTCTACGACCAGACGGCGGACCTGCCGGCGAGTCTTCTGCCGCAGTTGCCTAGCAATGCTTTCACCGCCTGGATGCAGGCCAAGCAGTCCCAAATCTTCAACGACGTCAAGGCCGCCGACCAGGTCGGGGTGGTTTCCCTGGGCATTCCCGAGTTTGTGTCAGCCGTCTCCAGGGACGCGCAAGAAGGAACCGCCACCAACAACCTGCCGGTGCTGGTCAGCAACGACAACGGACCGATTTGGCTGGTGACGCAGATAAACGGCGCCTTGGCGACGGCCCGCTTCTGGCAGATGTTGCTAGACGCCACGACTTTCACTTCGCACTAAGCCTCGCGTTCGACGCACGCCCGATGAGCAACGCCCACGGCCAATGGCCGTTGCTGACCGACCGCAAAGTTTTTTCCCGGCGCCTTGGCAATCTCGCTCCACCCCGACAATAGACGGGTGTGGGTCTACGGACAGCACTGCGCTCCGCGCGTCAGCGCGCATCGAACGCCAACTCGAACACAGGTGACACATGATCTTGCAAGCAAAGAATTCCGCGAAGAATCTTCTCATTTTGGCCGTTGCAGGCTCAGCCCTGGTCGCCTGTAGCAGCTCCAACGGAGGCAGTGTAGCGACGGGGGGAAGCGCTGGCTCCACGGCTCTCGCTGGCGGCACCAGCGGACGGCCCGGCGGCAACTTGGGCAGCGGCGGAGTCGCCGCCGCGGGTGGCAACAGCGCGGGCGCAGTCTCAACTTCCACGGCTGCGGGTGGTGCGTCGGCAGGTGGCGGAAGCCAGAGCTCGGGCGGCGCTGCGGGCAAGGGAGCCGGCGGTAACGGGGGTGGAAATTCGACTTCCACGGCAGCGGGTGGCGCTTCCTCGGGTGGCGGAAGCCAGGCCTCGGGCGGCGCTGCGGGCAAGGGAGCCGGCGGCAACGGCGGGGGCGGTGGCTCAACGTCCACGGCAGCGGGCGGCACCCAGTCAGGTGGCGGAAGTCGGGCTTCGGGCGGCGCAGCGGACGGTGGACCGGGTGGCAATCCGGCCACCGGCGGAGCGGTCGCGTCTGGTGGTTCCGCCGGCCAAGCTGCGGGCGGGCAGTCCGGAACGGGCGGCTCGACGGTCACCTGCACCGCGCCGGCTCCCACCGGCTCGAGTTATGCGGTCGATGCCAATGGCGTGACCTTCACCGTGGGCAGTAGCAAGCTGAGAGTGCAGGTCTGCAAGGAGGACATCATCCGCGTCCAGTACGCGAGCGGATCTTCCATCCCCACCAAGAATTCTCTGTCCGTCAGCGCCACCTGGGGTACGCCAAGCTTCTGCGTGACCGAGGCATCGGGGACGTTGACTATCGCCACGGCTCGCATCAAGGCCAAGGTCGTCGAGAGCACGGGTGTGGTCAGTTACACCGACTTGAGCGACAACGTCATCCTGGCGGAGGACAGCAAGTCTGCCACCGCGGCGACCGTTCAGGGAACCTCCACCAACAAGGTCCAGACCGTATTCAACTCGCCGGCGGGTGAAGGTCTGTTCGGTCTTGGCCAGCACCCGGATAGCGTCATGAACTACAAGGGTGGCACGGTGAACAACATGGTCAACAGCAACGGGTCGATCCAGATTCCAATGCTGGTTTCGAGCAAGGGCTATGGCATCTTCTGGGACAACTACTCGTCCACGAGCTTTGCTGGGAACGCTTCCAGCAACACCAAGTACAGCTTTACTTCCCAGGCGGGCGAGGGCGTCGACTACTACTTCTTCTATGGCCCCAGCATCGACCAGGTCATCGCGGGCTATCGCACAACCACGGGCGCTCCACCTTTGTTTGCCAAATGGGCTTATGGGCTTTTTCAGTCCAAGGACCATTACTCCACCCAAACCGAATTCTTGAACGTCGTGAGCAGCTACCGCAACGCCAAGATCCCAGTCGACGTGGTGGTTCAGGATTGGGACTATTGGGGCTCCTATTCCTGGGGCTCCCATATCATGGATCCGAAGAATTACCCGAATCCGGCAACCCTTGTCAGCACCATGCACGCCGCCAACATCCACGGAATGATCTCGATCTGGCCAGAGTATCAGTACCTGGCGAATCCGCCCGCGGCCGTCGATAGTATGAATGACCAGGACAATTACAACGCGCTCAAGGCGATCAACGCGCTCTACCCCAATCCCAGCAATGGCAGCAATCATTACTTCTACGACACCTTCAACGCCTCTGCGAGGACACTGGTCTACCAACAGATGTACGACAGGTTGATCGGCAAGTACGGGTGGGACGCAATCTGGGCCGACAACGACGAACCGCAAGACTATCCCTCGGGCAGCGTGAACATGTCGAGCGTCACGACGGCGTTGGGCGCGGCATCTCTCTACATCAACGCCTATCCCTTGCAGCACACCAAGGCGATCTACGAAGGCTGGCGCAAAGTGGGGCCTGCCACCAAGCGCGTCTTCGCCTTGAGTCGCAGCGCATTCGCCGGTGCGCAACGCTATGGCGCCGCCGAATGGTCGGGGGACATCAACGCAGATTGGGGGGTCTTTACCACACAGATTCCTGCCGGCCTCAACTACGCCGCCTCGGGAATGCCCTACTGGACCACGGACATCGGCGGCTACTTCGGCACACCCACCGAGGAACTGTTCACCCGGTGGTTCCAATTTGGAGCCTTCTGCTCAATCTTCCGCATCCATGGACAGGCCCCCAAGGAGTTGTATGGCAGCCAGTGGAGCGCCACTGGCAAGGCGAATCTCCTCGCGGTCGACACCCTGCACTATCGCTTGATGCCCTATCTCTATTCGCTGGCATGGAGGGTCACCAACGAGGGCTACACCATCATGCGGCCTCTGGTCTTCGATTATCAGAGCGACTCCAACGTGTACGGACTCAAGGACCAATTCATGTACGGTCCGGCCATCCTGGTCAATCCGGTGACCAGCGCCGGGGCCACGAGTCGGTCGGTGTATCTGCCTGCGGGCACGTGGTACGACTTCTGGACCGGCTCGACCACCAACGGTGGCAGCAAGGTCACGGCGGACGCGCCTTTGAGCAAGATTCCGCTGTACGTGAAGGCCGGCTCCATCGTCCCGATGGGCCCCAATATTCAGTATGCCACCGAAAGCATCGATCCCCTCGAGATCAGGGTCTACGAGGGACAGGACGGGTCCTTCACCCTGTATGAGGACGAGGGCGACTCGTACAACTACGAGAGTGGACAGCACGCAGAGATCTCGTTCTCATGGAGCGACGCCTCGAAACAGCTCTCCATTGGAGCCCGGAAAGGCAGCTATACCGGGATGCCGGCCACCAGGACGTTCAACATCGTCTGGGTCGGCGCGAGCCACGGCGCCGGTGTGGACATCACTGCGACCGCGGATCAAGTGGTGAAGTACGACGGCTCCGCGGTAGCGGTGAGCGCAAACTAGCGGCGGCAGTCAGTAGACTGCGCGTAGCCTGATCCCAGGGTCACAGCGGCCCGTGTTCTAGATAGCCGGCGTGTTCGGGAAGCCGGTCGGTTCATGAACCCGTGCGAGGCAGCAGAGTCACAAGAACCGGTAGCCATCTCAAGACCAATTGGGTAGGCTCAGCGAATGGGAAGGAGGCATCCGTGACACCTATGCGCCTTGTTCGTTCTATGGTGGTCGTGATCGCAATTGGGGGGACCGCTTGTTCATCGAGCAGCCCACCTTCGTCAGGAAGCGGAGGCGGCCATCCTATCAGCGGAGCGACCGGCCAAGGAGGAACGACGGGGAGCGGTGGGCAGCCGGGAACCGGCGGAGTGAATGCCACTGGCGGCGCACCCAGCCAGGGCGGAACCGTCGCGAGCGGCGGAACCACACAATCGGGAGCGGGTGGCGTGAATCGTACTGGCGGCGCACCCAGCCAGGGCGGAACCATCGCGAGCGGCGGAACCACACAATCGGGAACGGGTGGCGCGAATCGCACTGGGGGCACGCCCAGCCAGGGCGGAACCATCGCAAGCGGCGGACAACTGGGAACGGGCGGAGTGAATACTGGCGGGGGTACCGGCCCGGAGCGCGCTGACGCGGGCACAGGTGGTCGACTGGGCTCTGGCGGTACCGGGGTTGGGGGAGCATCGACCGGCACCGGGGGCACGACGCCGGCCGGTTCAGGCGGCAGCGGAGCATTCGGCGGCGCGACCGGACCGGGATCGGGCGGCAGCTCTGGCGGCGCAGGAGCGGATGCCGGCGCGGCCCAAAGCGCAGGGTGCGGAAAAACGCGGACGCTCCAGAACGGGACTATCACGATCCAGAGCAATGGCTCACGAAACTACATCCTGCGCGTGCCCGCCAATTACGATAACAGCCACGCGTACCGGCTGGTCATCGCCTACGCCTGGTCCGGGGCATCGTCCACCGAAGTTGCGAATAGCAATTACTTCACGTTTTCGACTCAGGACAGCCAAAACACGATCTTCGTCGCGCCCAACGCCTCGGACGGTGCCGGGTCGTGGAGCAAGTCGGACGTGGCCTTCACCGATGCGATCCTCGCGCAAATCGAAGGCGATCTTTGCATCGACTTGACCCGAGTGTTCGCGACGGGATTCAGCTTCGGAGGAGCCATGTCCCTCGCCATCGCGTGCACGCGGGCGGACGTCTTCCGCGCCGTCGCGTTCTTTTCGGGAGCGGATCTCACCGGTTCTTGCCCCACGACGCCAACCACGCCGATTGCCTACTACGCCTCGCAGGCGAGCGAAGACAGTGCTGGGATGTCATCCACGTCGCCTATCCTCGGGGAGCTGTTCCAAGCCAAGTTCGCCGCGGTCAACGGGTGCACGCCGGTACCGACGGCCGCAACCTTCCCAGCGAGCGGACAGGCGCACGTTTGCACAAAGTACCAAGGCTGCTCTGCGGGCCATCCCACCGAATACTGCGTGTTCAACGGCCCTCACGGATGGGAACCGGTGGATCCAGGTCAGACGGCGAGCTGGGATCC
>CAZBIU010000131.1:0-16783 GCA_964491625.1 uncultured Myxococcales bacterium | reverse complement strand
CACGGCCGTGCGCGACCTTGCGTATTTTTTCCCACGCACGTACGAGGATTTTCGCCGGGTCTACGCCTTGGGCGAGCTTGGGAGCCTGGCTGCGGGCACGCCGGTGGTTGTGCGGGGAACCGTGGTGCGCGTGCACAAGTTCTTTCGCCGCATGCTCGACGTCATCATCGAGCAAGACGGGGCGGCTTTGCGCGCGCGCTGGTTCCGTCCCAACGCCGGCATGAGCAAGAGCTACGCGAAGGGGACCCGGGCGGTGTTGGCTGGGAATCTGCGCCGAAGCGACACGGGCGAGCACCAGCTCGTGCATCCTAGCAACGTCACAGCCAGGGTCGCCGAGGACGGAAGCTTGGGGATTCGCGCGCGCTACCCGGCGGCCGAAGGCGTGCCGGGGCGAACCGTCGAGAAGCTGGTGGCCGCAGCGGTCGATGCGGTCGCGGATCGGATTGACGACGTGCTGCCGGTGGACTTGCGGACCCGCCTCGACTTTCCAGCGCTTGGGCAGGCCCTGCGTGACATCCATGGTCCGGCCGTGAGCTTGACCGCGGCCGAGCTCGCCGCGCTTGCCGGGGGAACGTCGGCTGCGCAACGACGGTTCGCATTCGAGGATCTCTTCGTGCTTCAGGTCGGGCTTGCACGCGAGCGCAGCCTTGTCCGGGAACAGCGAGCGTGGATCTCGTCGGTCACCGATCGAGAGATCCTCTCGATGCTGAAAGACGTGCTTCCCTTTCCGTGCACCGCCGCACAAGAGCGCGCCATCAGCGCCGTTGCCAGCGGGTTGCGTGGTCCAGCACCGCTGCAGTGCCTGCTTCAGGGCGAGGTCGGCAGCGGAAAGACGGTGGCGGTCTTCGCTGCTTGTTTGCAGGTCGCGCGGTCCGGTGGACAAAGCCTCGTCATGGCGCCCACCGCGGTGCTGGCCGAGCAACACGGACGAACCTTGGCGGCTTGGGGGCAGGGTTGCGGGCTGCGCACGGCACTCCTGCACGCGGGGCTGCCCGCGGCCGAGCAGCGTCGCGTGCTCGACGCGGCAGCGGAAGGCGAAGTGGACCTTGTGGTGGGAACCCATGCCTTGCTGGAAGATCGCCTGCGGCTGCGGCGACTCGCGCTTGCCGTCGTCGACGAGCAGCACCGCTTTGGCGTGCGTCAGCGTGCCAGGCTGCGTCGCGTCGGCAGCGACGAAAACGGCTGGCAAATCGGCGCGCAAGACGGCATGGTCCCCCACCTGCTCGTGCTCTCCGCAACACCCATTCCCAGAACCTTGGCTTTGACAATGTACGGTGACCTGGACCTGGTCACGCTGGATGGTTTGCCACCGGGGCGTAAGCCGGTCGAGACCCACGTCTCCGTCGGCGCCGAGGCCCGCGAACGCACCTACCGGGCAGTCCGAGAGTCGGTGGGCCAAGGTGCGCAAGTATTCGTGGTCTGCCCGGCGATTGGGGAAGTTGACCAAGACGATTCGCGTGCCATCTCGGTCATCGCCTTGGCCAAGCGGTTGCGCCCCAAGCTCGCACCCGCTCGCATCGGGATCCTGCACGGGCAGATGCCCGCGGCCGACCAGCAGCGGATCGTGGCATCGTTCCGAGCGCGCTTGCTGGATGTGCTGGTGGCGACCACCGTGCTCGAAGTTGGTATCGACGTACCCTCGGCCACTGTGATGGTCATCGAAGACAGCGATCGTTTCGGACTGTCGCAACTGCATCAGCTTCGCGGGCGGGTAGGGCGGGGGGGCGATCAGGGCTCGTGTTATTTGCTCACGCGATCGGAAGATCCCAAGTCGGTGGAACGCTTGCGTGTGCTTGCGACGACGCACGACGGGTTTCGCATCGCCGAGGTGGATCTCCGCCAGCGCGGCGCGGGCGATCTGCAGGGGACGCGCCAGACCGGAACGCCCGATCTGCGCTTCGCGGATCTGAGCCTTTACGCCGACCTGCTTGAGCTTGCCCGCGGCGAGGCCTTGGCGTTGCTGGCGAAGGATCCCGCGCTGGCGGATCCGGAGCACGCCGAGTTGCAGCGACGGGCGTCGCTGCGCTGGCAGCAAGCGCGGCCGTTCGCCGAGGAGGCGGGCTAGCCGTGTCTCTTCCCAAGCGAACGCTGGCCGCCGGGCTTTGGGGGGGCCTTCTCGCCGGCGCCCTAGACGCCCTGGCCACGTTGCTGTTGTCGGCGGGGATCTTGAGCCTGTCGAGCCGGTTCCACGTGGTCCTCATGGATGCAGCCCTGGGAGCACTGGCAGGATCGGCGCTGGTCATGGTCTTCAGCGGCTGGAGCCTCGGCCTTGAACAACTGCTCGGCAAGTCGCGCTGGCTGTCCGGCACGCACGCGGTGGCGGTCCTGCTGGCGTCGCCCCTCATCGTGTACGACGCGTTGGCCTTGTTCGAGGGCGTGCAGGCCGCGCATATTCGCGGCCATCAACTGATATCCGCGCTGATTGTTGTGCTCGGGCTCGTGGGGGTCTGGATTGCAGTCACCGTGTCGAGATGGCTGCTCGACCGGGCCGAGCCACCGGCTCGCGACGGGGCCCAGGAGCCGGGGCGCAAGAAGCTGGTATTCGTCGTCGGGCTGGCCATCGTCGCGGTCGCGTTGGCGACGATCTGGGCGAACCTGCGGGTTCTGCCGCGCCTTTACCACTGGTTTCACCTGTCACTGGCGTTGCTCCATCTAGTGCTATGCATGTTGGCCGTCCGCATGTTTTTCGGGACGGCCCGCCGCGTGTTTGGCCGGCGCCTGTCCTGGCTCGTGGGCGGCACGCTGCCTGTGCTGGTTCTGGCCGCCTTATTCGTCGAGCGGCCCATCTTCGCTCGTAGCCAAAGTCTGCGTTTCTTCGTTTCCGAGAAGACCCAGCTCGCTGGCATCTTCGCCAGGCTGCTTCCTGCAGAGCGCGCGAAGACCGGCAGCGCGAGTCAGCTCTTTCCCGGGGGCAACCAGCCGCCTCTGCTGCCCGGTCCGCACGACCGGAACGCGGACGTAGTTTTGATCACCATCGATGCCTTGCGCGCCGACCACCTTGGCTGCTACGGCTACCGGCGTCCCCTCTCACCGAACATCGATGCGCTGGCGGCGCGGGGCGTGCGCTTCGAGCACGCGTACACCCAGGCGCCGCACACCTCGTTCTCGCTGGCCTCGGTGATGACCGGCAAGTACTACCCGACCCTGGCGCGGCTTGAGAAGTCCGATGCCCATGAGACACTGGCGAAGATTCTGCGTCGCTATGGTTGGAAGACGGCGGCGTTTTTTCCACCGGCGGTCTTCTACATCGACGCCCAGAAGATGAAGGCCTTCGAGTCGAACAACTTCGACTTCGAATACGTCAAGTACGAGTACCTCGACGCCGATGCGCGGGTTGGGCAGATCGCGAAGTTTCTCGACAGCGAGCGCCCCAAGAAGCTGTTTCTTTGGCTTCACCTGTTCGAGCCGCACGAACCCTACGAGCGGCACCCTGATTTCGACTATGGTCCGTCTGACATCGACCGCTACGACAGCGAGATCGCGTATGCCGACCGCGTGGTCGGTAAAGTCGCCTCCCTGATCGAGGCGAAGCGCCCCGGCGCCATCGTCATCCTGGCCGCGGATCACGGCGAGGAGTTCGGCGAGCACGGCGGTCGATACCACGGAACCACGCTGTTCGAAGAACAAGTCCACGTGCCACTCATCGTCGCGGCCCCTGGCCTTGCCACGCACACCGTGGCGGGGCCGACCGAGCTCATCGACATTCCCACCACGATCCTCGGGCTGCTCGACATTCCCATCCCGGCGCGTATGCGCGGCACGGATCTGGGGCCGTGGCTTGGCGTGCCGGCGGCGCCTTCCGACCGGCTGCCGCCGGCGTTTGCCGAAGTGGAAGACAAGCGGATGGTGGTGAAGGGCTCGCAGAAGCTCATCTGCGACGTGGGCAAGGACTACTGCTCGCTCTTCGATCTGAAGAGCGACCCGATCGAGGGTCACGACCTCGCGGACGCTCGGCCGGATCAAACGGCGCTGCTGCGCCAACATCTTGACGGCTGGCTGGGCGAGCAGGTCCGTTACGAGAGCAATCTGATCGGCGCTGCAGGCGACGGCGAACCCTATGCGCGCATCATCGAACGTGGACGATTGGCCGATGCGCGCGCGGCCAGCGGTTTGGCAGCGCTGCTTGCGGGCACTGCCCCTGTCGCGGCTCGGCGCGAGGCTGCCAACATCCTGGTGACTATCCTGCCTTCGCGGTCCGAAACCCGGGCGGCGCTTCTCTTCGCCGCGGACAAGGCTGACGACATCGAGGTTCGCGACTGGGCTGCGGTGGCCGCTCTACGTGCCGGCGCGCCGGAGATGCAGTCTCGCTTGCACGCGTTGGTCGCACAGCCTGCAACCGACGAGAAGCAAGCGCTGGTGCTTCACGCGGCGTTGACTTTAGCTGAAAATGGCGATAGTGCCGGAGACAAACGTCTGGCCGAGGCGTTCGATGGCTGTTCGGCCGATGTGTCCCTGTGCCGGAGGATCATCGCGGCCATGGCCAAGTTGAAAGATACACGGATGACGAGGGCATTGATCGATCATCTGCCATTTGTGCTGACCCGTCGCGAGACCGTGCTGGCACTGTCAGCGATCGCGGATCCGAAGAGCGTCCCGGCATTGATTGACTGTCTCGAAAGCGACGAGTACGTTCCGGTGCGCGCTGCCGCGGCACAGGCTCTCGGGCATCTGGGTGGTGCGCGAGCAGTGCAGGCGCTGGCGCTGGCCAGTCGGCGGGAGAAGGAAGAAGCGGTGCTCGCGGCCGTGCGTGCGGCGCTCGCACAGCACGGCCGCTCGTCGGGAGATCGTAACTAGAAGATATAGAAGGCCGAGAACTGCCCGCGGTAGTTGTGGGCTTTCTGACCGTCGGCGTAGGTCTGCCTGAAGTAGGCGAATTCCGCTCCGAGCCGCACCGCCTTGTTGACATCGACGAAGAGGTTCCCGTCGGCCCACAGCGAGTGGTCGAAGACCTTGGCCGCAGTTCCGTACTGCTGCGCGAACGAGCCGAGATTGCTGGATTGCATCCCCGAAATATTGCCGGAAATCCACACGCTGCCCGATGGTGGCAGGTAGTACTGGAAACCAGCCATATACGACAGCCAGTTGATGGTGTGGAAGTCGTACGGGGCGACGTCGTCGACCACGACCAGTCCGCTGTCGACGTTGGCCGCATAGGCCGTGCCCTTTGCGTCGACGGCCGGGAAGGAGATTCCGCCCGAAAGGCCGCTGTACAGGTCGGCGATGCCGGTGCCGCGCACAAATGAACCGGTCAAGGTGAGCGAGTTGCCCCGGTTCTCGGGCGTCGCTGGGATCACCGGAATCAAGGCATCGATGGACACGCCGCTGCCGTACTTGACCTTCGACGCAACCGGGGTCGCCGCGAACTCGGGAAGCTCGAAGCGCCGAACGATACCCGAAACGCCGATGGCGGCGCCGTCGATGGCGGTGCCGGTCGAGCCGGCCGTGTGAAGTCCCTTCCAGTCGTTGAGGACCAGCTTGAGCCCGGCCTGACCGTCGGGCATGCTGCCGTCGCGCTGGACCGGACGAGACGCCGCGACGGCGATTTCGATATTCAGCGGGTCGGTCTTGATCGTCTTGCTCACTCGGATCTGTGGCGTGCGTGAGTACACCTGGCCAGGCAGCCCTTGGATCTGGACCGAGTTCGGGTGGAACATCGATTGCCAGCCGAAGAGCTGCCAGTATTGCCCGAATAGGATGTCGACGATGGGCGTTTCTAGCTTGAGCGCAAAGTGGCGAATCCGGAAGGTTGGGTTCACGAAGAAGGCCGATTGCGAGGCGTCACTCGGCTGGTTGCCGAAGAAGTCCATCTCCATGATGGCCGAGGTCTTGACGTCGTCGCTCTCGGGACCCTTCATCTTGAAGCCGATACGAGAGTTGCGGGCGCCGAACATGGTGCGCTGGTGCGACCCGGCGTAGACGTTGCCGCGCTGGATGGCTTTGTTGCCGGCAAGATCGTCGAAGGTCTCGGTGGAATCGTGAATGGAGTCGAGCTCGACGAAGCCGTACAGCTCCGCGGCGAACTTGCTGGACACGCCGGTCGGCTTGGCCGGAGCTGCGGCTGTCACTGCGGCCGTGGGAGATACGGGCATTGGTGTGGCTGCCGGTGCAGGAGTTACCTCCGGCTCGGCGGCGGGCATCGCAGGCGGAGCGCTTGCTGTGGAAGCTTCCGCCGGTGAAGGAGCAGACGGCGCGGCGTCCTCGGCGAGCGCCGTCAGCCCTGGCATGGTGGTGGCCGCGAGAAGGGCCGGAAACAGAAGTCGTTGGCTGTTGTTACGCATGGCGGGACCATACATAAGCAATGCAACAGCAATGTGACGTCTCGGTGAACAGTTGCGTTCCACCCGACATACACCGCCCTAACAGCACATCGGAACCGCAGGCGACTATAGCGTCTCGCGGGCAGCCAACACGGACATCATGCGCAGGCCGCGCGGGCCGCAGCTTGTAAGATGAAGCTCGCGCGCCTCGCCCCGGATGTCGATTGCGATGTGGAGCGCGTCCGAAGGTAGCACTTCCCAGAAACGGTCTGCCCACTCGATGGCGGTGGCGGCCCGGTCGTAGGCCTCCTCGAGGCCAAGCTCGGGCAGCTCTGCCGGGCTCTGGATGCGATAGAAATCCACATGGACCAGCGGAACCCGTCCAGGATGCTCGCTGACCAGCGCGAAGGTCGGGCTCGCCACGTGCCGGTCAGGCGGCACGCCCAGGCCTTCGGCGAGGCCCTGTACGAAAGTGGTCTTGCCCGCGCCGAGCGGGCCGGTTAGCGCTATCACGTCGCCCGCGACGAGCGTGCTTCCCAGGCGGGCGGCCAGGTCCTGCATGGTGCGGGCGTTGCTGATTCGGAGGCGTACGGCCGGGTCGGGGAGATCCTGTTTCATCGATTCTTCATCAATTGGCGGTAGAGCAGGAGATGCCGAACCGCCAGGTCAGGTTTACCCGATTGCTCAAGCAGGCGCGCAAGATTGTAGTGCGCGTCCGGATTGCGTGGATCGCACTCGACTGCGCGGCGATACGCCGAGATGGCGTCGGCATTGGCGCCCAGATCCTCCAGCGCCACACCGGCGTTGAACGCCGCAACCGGATCGCCTGGGCGAATGGAGAGAGCTGCGCGGTAGTGGACGAGCGCTGCATAGACATCTCCGGATTCGTGCAGGAGCCGTCCCAGGTTCACGTGGGCGTCGGCAAATTCCGGCTCGCGTTCAAGTACTTTGCGGTAGGCCGATCTCGCTTCGTCGGGGGCCGTGCTTTCCAACTCGCACGCCCGATCGTAGAGCTCCTTGGTGGTGAGCGTAGGGGTCGGGTTTGGCGTGTGTTGGGCGGCCTTGGCCGTGGTCAAAGGGATGACGGCAGCTTCCACTGCCTGGATTGTCTCCGACTCGAAGTCCAGCAGGGTCTGTCCCGAGACTGCATCCCAGCGCTTGTTTCCGTCGTGCACGACCACGGTTTGGCCGTCGCCACGCAGCCGCAATTCGGCCACCTTGATGTCTCGTTCGGCCAGCGCGCGCAGTGCGCTGTGAACCCGGCGCGCAGGAATTCGCTCGGAAACCAGCCCTTCTGCTTTGCGCAGGAAGACGAGATCCTGAAAGCTCAGCCGGATTTGTCCACTTTCGCTTCTGGTCGGTGTGACGAGGCCGCCACGCAGATAGGATCGCAACCGAGTGGCGCTGATGCCGAGAACCGCACAGACCTCGCGAACCGAATACATCGCGTGCGACTATACAACGTGTGGGGGTGTTTGAACCTGTGTGCCAATGTAAGTTGGGCGAGGCAAAATTGCAATTAGCGCATTGTTCGCTGTTGAAAGCTTGGTGCCGCTCGAAAGATAATGCGTCCTCGGACAAGTACTCATGAGTAACGAATCCATGCCCCTATCGAAAAGACTGCGGAAGACCCAAGAGCAGATAGCGTATCAGGAGGGAAGCTCCCGTTCCTCGGCTATCCTTACTCGGCTCATCGACGACGTGGCTGCGCCACTTGACGAATCCAGCCTTCAGTGCCAGCGCTTGCTGGAAGGCACGGGCGGAAAGCTTTCCCAGGAGCAGCGCAAGATTGTCGAGGCGCTGGCGGGCAGCGCCGTCAACGTCGCCCGGCGGATCCGGGAGTACATCGACCTCGCCCACCTGGAAATTGGCGACCTCGTGGTGCAGCCAAAGGCTCTGAATCTGGACGATGCCATCCAGCAGGCGGCCCGCCAGTACAAGGCCGCTGCCCGGGGCAAAGGATTGGGGCTGGTGGTGGAGCCGTCCGTGAAGGTTCTGCCCACTGTCCTGGCCGACCCGGTTCGCTTGGGCCAGATCCTGTCGCACTTGTTGGCCAACGCGGTTCGATTCACCGAGCGCGGCCAGGTCACCATTTCGACCGAGCTTTACGATCGGTCGATCGCCGTCCACATCGTTGACACCGGTAACGGCATTCCGGCCGCGCAGTTGCCCAAGCTACTTGAGGACTTCCACCAAGTGGCCGGCGGCCAAGCAAGGGACAGGCAGGGGTCGGGGCTTGGCCTCACCCTGGCTCGGCGACTTGTCATCCGCATGGGCGGCGATCTGTGGGCTTCCAGCACCGTCGGCGCCGGATCGAAGTTCAGCTTCACCGTGCCCCGTTCGCCAGAAGCCGCGGGGCAGGTGCGTAGCGTGACTGCCTAGAGGCTGAGCGAGAGGCAATGGCTCGCATCCTGCTGGTCGCACAGAGCAGCAAAGAGCAGGATACAATACGGTCGATGGTGCTCTCGGCGAGCACGCACACCGTGATGACTGTCGGGGGCGGGCTTGATGCCCTACGGGTTTGGAACAAAGCCGCGTACGATGTGGCGTTGGTCGAGGCCGATCTGCCCGACGTCGACGGCTTTCAGGTGTGCCGCAACCTGCAGGAGGAAGCCGGTGCCCACAGTGTTCCTGTAATTCTACTCTCGGATGCAGAGAGACAAGCGGAATACCGGGAACGCGGCCTTGCGAGCGGCGCCGCCGACTTCATCGTTCGGCCGCTCGACGCGCATGAGCTTCTTGCTCGCATCAGCTCGGTGTTGCGGTCGAGCGCTTTGGCTGACGAGGCCCGTCGCCGCCGCGACGAATTGACCGAGAAGGTGGCAGAGCGGACGGGACAACTGGCCGACCTTGCCCACGAGCTTCGGATCGAGCGCGACGCGCTTCGCGAGACCTTCAACGTATTCCAGGACGGCTTGTTCTTGCTCAATGCAAACGGCGCGGTTCTGATTGAAAACACCGCGGGCAGCCGTCTCCTCTCCGACGTGTCGGGCGCGTCGCCCTCGGATCTGACGCGCGAGACCAGCGACGGATCGCCACGAAAGAGCTTTCGCGATCTCTTGGCCGAGTTCGCGGCCGATGCGCTTCAGCAGGACACCACGACGTCTCGCCCCTTGCTCTGGCGTGGCCGCCAGCTCGACGTTCGCGCCAGCCTGGCGGCGGGCGGTCGGGTTTTGGTTTACGTTCGCGACGTCACCGAGGAGCGCGACCGCGAGCTGCGCCGCCTGCAGTCGGAGAAGCTGGCGTCCATCGGGATGCTCGCCGCCGGGGTTGCGCATGAGATCAACAACCCGGCCTCGTTCGTGCTCGCCAACGTGGATTCATTGGCCGGGCTCTTGCGGCGACTCGACGAGACCTTGCGCGCGGGTGGCGTGTACGCAAAGGATCCACCGCTTGCCAATCAGTTGTTCGACGCCATGACGGTCGTGCAGGAATCGAAGGAAGGCATGGCGCGCATCCACCGCATCGCGCGCGACTTGCATTCGTTTTCGCGCGTTGACGACGACGCCAACGCGCTTTCCGATGTCAACGCCGCGGTTGATTCAGCCCTGACCATGCTCCGAAGTGAGCTGCGTTACCGGGCTACGGTCGAGCGCAGCCTGCGCGCCACGCAGATGGTGCGGGCCAGCGCGGCTCGCTTGGGGCAGGTGTTTCTCAACCTGCTCGTCAATGCCGCTCATGCCTTGGCCGACCTGCATCCCCGGCGCAACCGGCTCTACGTGCGCAGCCACGACGAAGGTCCCCACGTGGTGGTCGAGGTAGAGGACAACGGTCCCGGCATTCCACCTCACATCATGCCGCGCATCTTCGAGTCGTTCTTCACCACCAAGCCGCCCGAGCTTGGCACCGGCCTCGGCCTGCCCATCTCGCTCGACATCGTCAGACGCGCGGGCGGCGAGCTGACCGCCGAAAGCGAACCCGGCCGCGGCGCGATCTTCCGCGTACGGTTGCCGGCCGCCCTCGGCGTTCCCTCGGTCAAGACCCGGAGTGTGCCATCGCTCAGGGCGATTCAGCGTCGGCGCGTACTGGCCATCGACGACGAGGCGCTGTTGCTGAAGGCCTTTCAGCGCATGCTGGCCTGCTATCACGACATCGAAACCAAGCTGGGCGCCAAAGAGGCGCTGCGCTGTTTCGGGCAAGACCGCGATTTCGACGTCGTGCTGTGCGACCTGCAGATGCCGGACATGTCGGGCGTCGAGCTGTATCAGGCAGTCAAACAGCAATGGCCGAGCCTTGCCGAGCGATTCATCTTCATCACCGGCGGCGCGTTCTCCACCGAGGCCCGCCGCTTTCTGGAAGACCCCGCGATCGCCTGCATCAACAAACCCTTTCAGTTGCGCGAGCTGCTGGAGCTGATCGAGGCTCGTATCGGTGCCCGCCAAGAAGCTTGAGCGGCAGCGACTCCTCGTGGTGGCCGCCCTCATCGAGCGGCGCGGGCGTGTGTTGCTCTCGCAGCGCCGGGCCGACCAGTCGTTTGGCGGAAGTTGGGAGTTTCCCGGCGGCAAGGTCGAGCCGGGCGAGGATCCTCGGCATGCGCTGGTGCGGGAGATTCGGGAAGAGCTCGACTGCTTGGTGCGCGTGCGCGAAGTAGTCGAGGTGGTCTTTCACGCCTACCCGGCATTCGACCTGGTGATGCCGGTGTATCGCGCGACTATCGCGCGCGGTCTGCCTCGGGCGGTCGAGGTTGCGGACATCGCGTGGGTTCCGCGAGCGCGGTTGCCCAAGACGAACATGCCGCCCGCCGATCTTCCGCTAGCAAAACGGTTGGCTAAAACTCCAGCCCGGCGCTGAATCCGGGATACATGCGCACCGTGTACGAGCCGCTGGTCCACACCTGGTCGGCGAAATCGACTGCGCGCGGCCGGCGGTCATCGTCATTCTTGGCCACTTGCACATTGAGGCTTGGGCCGGCGACCAGCAGCAAGTGCCGGGAGATGGCGTAGCCTGCCAGCAGTCGAACGCCGTGGATGGACCGGTTTTCGAAGCGCGCGCCCGACATGGTGAAGAAGTCCTTCGAAACGGCATCGATGTCGAGAGAAAATCGGCCTCCGCACGGAATGGCGTGAACGCCAAGGCCAAACCAATCGGCGTAGTCGCGGTGGCCGTTGCCGTCGTGGCTGTCTGAAAGTCCGATGCCGGCCGTGACGTAGACGCGTCTGGTGCCAAGCTTGAAGCCGAGATTCCCCACGCTGGTGCTGTCCCAGCCCATGGTCAGCCGGTTGTCTCCGTCGAGGACGATGGGCAGAAGCGAGATCGACGCGCCGTTGTTCTTGCGGGCGACGCTGACCAAGCCGACCTGGACGCCGTCGATTTCCTCGGCGACGTTGACCAGCCCGACCTGAACCCCCTTCTGCTTGCGCGCCAAGTTTACGAGGCCGATCTTCGATGCCGAGTGATTTCCGGTTCCCGACGTAATGTTGGCAAGGCCGACTTGAACGCTGCGCGATTCTTCGGTCGGATTGTCGACGTTCACCATCCCCACCTGTGCACCGGTCATGTCGCCCTTCTCGACATTCGCCAGACCCACTTGCCCGCCGCGCATGGGCCCGCTGGTGATGTTCACCAGGCTGACCTGCGCGCCGCCTACCGGCCCGCGGGCCACGCTTACCCATCCCACCTGTCCGCCTTCGAGGCCGCCCATGGCCAGGTTGTAGCCGGCGGCTTGGATACCGCGAACCGGCCCATAGCTCAGCGACAACATGCCGCCCACCTGGGCGCCGATCACGCCGTCGCGGGAGATGTTGCCCGCCAGCGAGACCTGCGCGCCGCGGACGTACTCGGAATGACCCAGAACCCCGAGCATGAAGCCGTGCTCGACCGGCTCGCCGGTCTCGCCCGACATGCGATAGCCGGGCGCCAACACGAGATCGAAGCCGACGTGCCGGTACTTGCGCGGCGCCTGTGCATCGCGCATCGACGCCGCCGCGGCCAGGTCTGGGACGGCGGGGCCTTCGTGGGGCTGACTATGCACGGGCGCGACCGGCTCGTCGCCGCGTCGGTCGGCTACCATGGCCGGCACCGCCGTCATGTTGGCGGCCAGCACGTCGACGCGCTGGTTGCTCTGCAAGTCGAAAGTGCCGTCGGAAATACTTCCATCGTGGTCGACCACCACGCGATAGGCGCCGGCGTCGAGCCCCAATTCCACCGGATAGGTCGGCTCCTTGCGCAGCTCGACCACCAACCGTCCCAGGCTGTCACGGACGTAGATCCTGCCGGCCAGGTCGCGCGCGAGCACGAGGCGCGAACTCGACGCGTGCAGGTCGGTCATCACCAAGTCGCCCGTGCCGGCGAGTTGGATGTCGTAGGCCGGATGCTGGGCGCCGGCGCGCGAGGTTTCGGTGCGCTGGAGGGTTTCGTTGTAGGCGAACTGGTACGCTTCGTTCAGGGTCACACGCCGGTCGTGGTTCGCGTCGGCGGCGCCGCGCATGCCAGACAGGAGGTAGTGGGTGAAGAAGGCGGCGCCCACCCGGTCGGATTCCTGCGCGGCCTCGTCGGCCGAGCTGGCGGTGAGGAAAGCGTGACCGCGTGCCTGGGTCGACACGTCGCTGAGGAAGGGCGCCCGGTGCACGCCACCCTTGAGCCGGATGAGCGCGCCCGACGCACACGAATCCAGGATCGCGATGCGTACGTCGGCGCCCATGCCGTCGATCCACTGGCGCAGCTCGCGGTAGCCGACGCGGTCGCCGCCAAGGAGCAGTCCGTCCTCGTCGGAATGGCCCGAGTAGTAGACGAAGACCTCGCGGCGAACCAGGGCCCGCTTCTCCGCGGCGAGGCGCGCTTTCAGGTCGGCGAACGCCTGCGCGAGCCGACTGCGGGTCGCTTCGCGCACCAGGATGAGATCGCTATCGCGAACGCCGCCCAGGCTTGCCAGCACTCGGCCGACCGACTCGGCGTCGGAATTGGCAAAGCGTAGTCGGATGCGACTCGGGCCGCCATCGTTGGACGAGGCGATGAGCGCGAAGCGTCGGATCGCCGGGGCGTCGGAAGCGGACTCTGCCGCATGCGCGGTGGCGGCCAGGGCAAGGGCGGCGGCGCACAGCAAGGACATTCGGCTCATGGAGACTTCCTCAAAGGGAATTCGTACCACGTCAAGGGTAACGGCGGCTTGCTGCCTTCGCGAAGACTGCGGGCAACCTCGTCGGTTGGGAAGGGCGCATCCGAGGTGACGAAAAGGAAGCGCTCGAACTTGGGCGAATCGTCAAGCTCGTAAGAGTGGGCGAGGGCGTGCTCCCCGTTGCGGACCAGCGCTGCAGCCTGGCCGGGCGCCTCCGGCAAATGGAAGGTGACGGTGCCGCGGCCGTCAACGGAGGCGATGACGCCGAAGCGCTTGCCGGCAGCAAGGTAGCGGATTTGCAGGGTGTCGCCCTTGCTCGCCTCGGCGTTGGCAGGAAGCAACTCGGGCCCCGATTTGGTCTTGCGATAGATGCGCAGGATGGGCACGCGCTCGTTGCCCTTGATTCGCACCTCGTCGGCGCCGGCCGAATCGTCGCGTGAGTCGCGATGCAAGCTCACCACGACGACGATGCTCGCGGCGCACGCGGCGGCGAGGGGTAAGGCCCACGCGAGGCGAATCCGGCGCGGCAGTCGCGTGCCGGCCGCGCTGGCGGCACGGCGTTCAATCTCGCGTACGACCTGCACGGGTGGCAGCGCGGCCAGAATCGCGGCATTCGAGTCGGCGATCGCCGCCAGGCGACCTTCCTCACCGGATTCATGCAACCGCGCACGCAGGGCTTCGGCGCGGGTTGGCGACAGCTCGCCCGCGGCCAGCTTTTCCAAGAGCCAATCGGGTACCTTCACGTCGCTTGCCATCACGCCACTCCTGTCACGACGGGAAGCCGTTCCTTGAGGGAACGCAATCGCTTGCGAACCCCCGACACCGACATCCCGACCTCCTCCGCCACTTCCTCCAGGGTCAGGCGATCCACGTAGTGCAGGACCGCGATCAGCTTGGTCGACTCGGGCTGCCCGGAGAACAGTCGCGCGAGAACTCGCCCCGCCAGGCTCTGTTCCTCAGCGCTGCCGGCGCTGTCGAGCGAGCCGATCTGAAACAGCATTTCGTCATCGGCGTCTTTGGGTTTGCGCCGCTCGCTGCGCAAACGATTCAGACACACGTGTGTCGCCGTGGTGAGCAGCAAGCCCGCGGGCGAGCTGGCCTCAAGAGAATCCTTGCGTCGCAGAATCTCAACGAATACGTCGTGCATGGCATCCACCGCCTTTGCTTCATCCCGCAAAAGACGGCGACATCGGCGCAGGACCATCGGTCCATGGCTCCTGTAGAAAGCTTCGACGTCCACCGCCATGCGGGCTCTCTCCTACCAGAACACCGCCCGGGGAAAGAAGTGTTACCGGTGGCCGGCGTTTAGGACGGCGCGGTGTTCAGCATTTCGGACAGGATGTTGTTGAGGAGGATCTGGCCGCTTGTGCGCATCGCAGCGGCGGAGTGTTCGCACGCGGCAATGATAGCGACTGGGCCGCCCGGACCGAGTGCGCTGATAGCGAAATCGGCGTCCTCGTCGGCCCAGGTGTGGACGAGCGCAGCATCGGCTTCCACGTGAAACTGCAAGCCGAAGGCGCGGCGGCCGATGCGGAAGGCCTGGTTTCGGCACAGCTCGCTCTCCGCCAGCCGCACGGCGCCTTCGGGCAGGTCGAAGGTATCCCCATGCCAGTGCAGCACGAGCAGCCGATCCCGGAGGCCGGCAAGCGCCGGCTCGCGCTCACGTCCGAGGAGTCGCACCTCGCCGAATCCGACCTCGCGCGCGGGACGAGAAACGCCGCTGGCGTCGGGCCGCTGGTTGGGATACACACGGCTGCCGGCCGCAGCGGCGAGAAGCTGAGCGCCCAAACAGACGCCCAGGACAGGCTGGTTCGCCGCGATCACCTTGCGCAAAAGCTCGATTTCCGGAGCCAGGAACGGAAAGCGCGGATCGCCCACGTCGCCCACGCCCATGGAACCGCCCATTACGACTAGCACGTCGCTCGCATCGAGTGAGGTCGGAACTGGCGCGCCGAGGTCAAGCTGGAGAACCTCAACGGCAAGTCCGCGCTCCTTGCAGACGTCGGCGATGGTGCCGGGACCTTCGCGGTGGAGATGTTGCAGGACGATGGCGCGCTTCATGCTGCTACTCGATGACACCGACGTAGGGAAGGTTACGGTAGAGCTGGTCGCAGTCGAGCCCATAGCCCACCACGAACCGGTCCGGGACCTCGAACCCAACGAAATCCAACCGCACGTCGACCTGGCGCCGCGACGGCTTGTTGAGAAACGCGCAGGTGTGAAGGCTGGCCGGATTGCGGGTCGCGAACAGTTGCAGGAGATGGCGCAGGGTGAGGCCCGTATCGACGATGTCCTCGACCAGGAGGACGTGTTGGCCCGTGATGGGTAGGGACAGGTCGTGCGTGATCTCGACGACGCCTGAGGTTTCCGTGGCCGAGCCGTAGCTACGAACGGCGAGGAAATCGCAGCGTGTGTCGCGGGGCAGTGCGCGCACCAGATCCGCCATGAAGACGAAGGCGCCTCGCAGGATGCCAACGACGTGGACCATCCCGGTCGGCAACGCATTCCCGATTTCCTTTCCCAGGTCCCTCACGCGCGCCGAAATATCCGCCGCGCCGATCATCGGGCGGGGCGGCGAGTGGCTGGCTTCCGGATTATGATTCAACACAAAACCTTCCAATCCGGAGCATATCCTGGAACCCGCTGCCGAGCAGCGTTGTCCTTAGGACAGGGGGCAACATGACAAAAGCGAAGCTCAATCACACCAACATCACGCTCTTGGCGCTGGTCCTGGCCGCCGTAGGATGCGCCACCGCCGGCAAGCAGGCGGCGCCATCTCAGCCCGCCAGCGAGGCGGTTCGCCTGGACATGGAACCCATAAAGATCGAAGCCATCAAGGATGGCGAAGGCGTGCGCATCGATGCCTTCGACGCGGCGGAGCTGTTCGAGTACGCGGGCAAGGCGCTTTCCGAGAGGCGCTTCGACGAGGCTATTGGGGGCTACCAGAAGCTGCTCAAGAACTTCCCTGATTCGACCTACGTGCGCCCGACCTTCTACAACCTGGGGCTGGCACAAATTGGAAAGAAAGACTGGCCGTCCGCCATCGAGTCCTTCAAGACGCTCATCGACAGGTTCCCCACCCACGAGGACGCCAAAGATTCCATGTTCCAGCTGGGCGCGTGTTATGCGGAGCAATCCAACTGGCCGGCCTCGGCGGAAGTGTTCGCGCGCTTGCTCGACCGGAAGGACCTGAAAGCGGAGGATCGCATTGAGGCCGTCGCCAGACGGGGATTCGCCCAATTCAACCTGGGCGACCTGGATACCGCCGAGAAGACCTTCCGGTCTGCCCTGACATTCAAACAGCAGATCGACAACGAGGAACGCCTTTCGACCGATTTCTACCTGGCGTTCTCGCAGTACCACCTGGGGCAAATCTATCAGCATCGTTTCAGCAGGGCGCCCCTTCGGCTGCCCGAGTCGCAGATGGACCAGGACCTCGACGAGAAGGCGCGCCTGTTGCTCACGGCCCAAC
>CAZBIU010000130.1:0-16815 GCA_964491625.1 uncultured Myxococcales bacterium | reverse complement strand
GCTCGACGCGCCACCGTCGAGGGACTTGCTGCGCGGCGTGCTCACCAGCGTGCTCGCCATCCAACCGAAATCGAAGCCAGCCCTTGCCCACGCACGCGAAAGCTCGATGCGAAGTCCCGGAACCACCCCCCCGCCGGCCGAGCCGCCCAGACCGACACCCAACCAATGACTCCGGCTGGAAGGTGCCTTGGCGGCAGAACGCTGGCTGGACAGCGCCTCGTCTGCGACAGGCAGGTTGCTTTCCAACGGCGTCCGCTTGGGCGCTATCGGCTCGGCCGTCGCGTACGGGATCGCCACGGGCGGAGCACCCAGGGGCGTCGATACCAAGGCGGCCTCAGGGAGGATCCCGAGCCACGACGCGATGACGACGGCGGCCGACTGCGCCCGGGATTCACAATCGGATTCGACCGCGAGCTCTCGCGTTTCTGACTGCGGGGATCCAGGCCATCGGAACTCGACGGTCAACTGATCGCCGCGGCTGCGCACTGTCGCCGATGCAGGTCGCGGTGCCTTCCGACCGCCGAGCCCATCGAGCGCCTTCTCGATGGCAGAGGCTGACGGGCATGGCGAGTCACTCTCGACGGTGACGGTTGTCGTACCGACGGTGGCGTCGAGTGCAACCATCACGGCGATGGCACTGAGCATGATCATGGCGCTAGCAGGGCCCGGTGGGCCAGACCCGCGAAACGGCCGCTAGGAAACTTCTGTAGATACTCGAGCGTATCTGCGCGGGCTCCGGCCACGTTGCCCTGGTGCGAGCGCGCCACGGCACGTCCCCACAGGGCGCGCTCAGCGAGATCTCCGCCGGCACTTGACACGTGACCGGACAGGACCACGGCGAAGTCGGCTTCGGCGTTCGACCACCGGCCAGCCTGGCCGCGCAGCTCGCCGCGAACCACGTGCCATTCGTCTCGCCTTGGCATGGCGTAAAGAGGCAGGCTTTCCAGATCGGCAAGCGCGGCGCCCGTACGGCCCAACTTGAGCAGCGCTTCGATGCGCACTGCGGATGCCTCGGGGCCGAGCGCTCCCTCGGTGAAGCGCGCCTGACACTCATCGAGCAGCTTGAGCGCAGCGCTGGCGTCCCCGTCAACGCGCAAGGTGCGGATCGCCTGTGCCAACACGCTCGACTCTGCTAGGGCGAGCGTCCCGGGTGCGGAGGTCGGAGACGGTCTGCCATCGAGAGCCGGAGCGGCGTGAAGAGAAGATGGATTCGACGGGACGGGCCGATGCGACGAGGTACTTCGCGGCAGAGCCGCGATGAGAAGTTGCGGATGCTGCGCAGGTTTGGCTGGCAAGGTATGCACGGGTGACACGGCCGTGGGTGGCGTCATGTCGTCGACGGGCGACGCCGAGGGTCGGGGTGAAGGTGGCGACAAAACCGAACCTGCGTGTGGCTCAGGCGATGAAGGTCTTGGCGGCGCGAGCACGGTAGCGTCTGGCGAGACCTCCGCTGGCGACTCCGTTGGCGCTGGTTCCAAGGAAAAAGCCGGCGGGACTTCAAGCTCCGTGGGCATATCCAGCCCGGTCGGCGTGGATCGCCTGGACCGCTGCGAGATTCGGCGCTTGCCCGAGGCCCCATGGGTCGATGATGTTTCCATATCCTTGTGCGGCGACAAGCGCCTGAGGATCACGGAATGGGTGGCCGCGCCCACGACACCCCCGACCGCAAGCGTGAAGACCAGAATCAGCGCCAGGCGCCAGCGCGCGTGGAAAACCGGGCCTCGTCCTGCCAACGAGGCGTAGAGCCGACCGCGAATGCGTTGGCGCGCGGCAGGCGCGATGATCTTGGGTGGTGCAGCCGCGGCACGCATCAACGCCGACACGCCCACGAGATCCCGCTCCGCCGGAAGATCCGCGAGGCGTTCGGGTTCGACAACATGTCGGCTCACGGTTCGTCCTCCTGGGAAAGCTCGCGCAGCAATCGGGCACGTCCTCGGTGCAGCCGCACCCAAATGGTCCCGAGCTGCACGCCCACGAGCTCCGCCACTTGCTCGCCGGACAAGCCTTCGATCTCATACAGAATCAAGGCCGTGCGATAGTCGTCGGGTACGCGATCCAACGCCGCGTAGAGGCGGGCGATCTGCTCACGCCGCTCGATCTCTTCAAGCGGCGTGACGATGGCACTGTGCTCGGCTGGCAGCGCCTCGGCGTGACGCGCGAAGAGCCAACGTCGAACTCGATCGCGGCGACGCCGGCCCCGCACCACGTGATGGGCGATGCGGAACAGCCAGGTCTTGACACTGGCCTCGCCGCGGAAGCTGCCCCGGCGGCGCACGGCAACCAGAAACACTTCGTGCACCAGGTCTTCGACATCCTCGCGTGGGCCGACGAGCCGGCGTACCCATCGATCGACGTCCGCCACATACCGCTCGTAGATTCGATCCAAGACCGCGTCGATGGAGTCTTGTCGGCCCGGCCTGGACGCCGCCGACGTAAGCTCGAGTCTGGTGATGGGATCCTTCAGCACGAACTACCTTGTTGGGCCACGAGAGGAAACCTTACCAGACGTAAATCGATTTTTTGGGGGCCAGTTGGCAGAGCCGCGAAAGCAGATGCCTTGCCACCAGAATCACTGGCGCATGGTGGATAGTCTGTAGAGCCCGGCAACCGTCTCGGATATCTCCTTGATGCGCTCCTCATCGCTCTGCGACCTGGCCGATGCCCGCGCCCGCTGCAGGATCGCAAAGGCATCTGTCCATTGTTCTTCTTGCACAAGTGCGAGAGTCAGATTCTGCAGGGTACCGATCTCATTGGGGGCGACTTCGAGTGCCTTCAAATAATGAGTGATGGCCTCCGCCGCTCGTCCGGCCCTCAGCATGATATCCCCAAGGCCGCGAAGCGCATCGATCTGTCTTGGATTGATCTCCACGGCTCTGCGGTACTGGGTAATCGCCTCATCGGTCTGTTCGGTTTCGACCAATGCCTTACCCAAATTACAACGGCTTTCGGCCCGGTCAGGAGCGAGCTCCACCGCCTTGCGGTAATGGGAAATCGCTTCGTCCCTTCGTCCCGTCCGCCACAGAGCATTTCCGAGATTCGTGTGGATTCTGTCATCCCTGGGCGCAATTTCCTCCGCCCTGCGGTAGTGCGTGATCGCGTCGTCCATCCGTCCGGATTGCACCAGTGCATTGCCAAGGTTGACCTCCGCGGTCAGGTAGTCTGCGTCCAACCGTAGCGCCGTCTGATAGTGTGCGATCGCCTCGTCCATTCGCCCGACTGCCGCTAGCGCATTGGCGAGGTTACAGTGAGCCTTGGGGTAGTTGGGATTGATTTCCAGCGCCCGGCGATAGTGGGCGATTGCGTCGTCGGCCCGGCCGGCGTTGGCCAGCACGACGCCCAGATTGTTGTGCGCCAACCAGCTGTTCGAATTCTCTCGAATCGTCGTCAGGTACAGCGTCTGTGCATCGGCATAGATCGAACTTTGCCTCCAACTCACTATGCCCACGGTGAGCAGCACCGCCGCGCTGATTGCCGGCCTTGCGACCCGACCCCTCGCGTTGACCGACCCGATTGCCGAATCCACAAGCCAGGCAATCATTGTCATGGGCCCGATGGCTGCGAGATATTGCCAATGATCGGCCACGAAGGAATACCGAAATGCCGAGATGTCGAAGAAGCCGCTCACCGGGAGAAGCATGGCTGTGACATAGAGAAAAACCGCGAGCGGCGCGCGCCAGTAACCTCGCAGCGCCCACAGCGCTATCCCGAGCATCAGCGCAGTGGCCGGGAAGAGGTACTGCCACCAGACCTCGACGTTCACAGTCCACTTCGGATAGAGGAAGATCAGCTTGGCCGGGAGCAATACCTTGGCCAGATAGAACCAGAAGGCGCGACCCGCGATGAGAGAGCGCTCCACGATGGAGTAGCCGAATTCCCGCCCCCGGGCGCCCTCGAAGGTGTGTTCAACGTAGAGTGTGACCACTCCCAACAGAGCGCCGATCACCAGAAAAGGCAAGAGTGGCAGGACATCCCGCCGCAACGACAGCCTGCCTCGCTTCCACCAGACCACCGCGAGCATTGCCAACGGGAAGGGAGCTATCGCGGTCTTCGACAGCAGGCCCAGGACAAAGAGCGCCAAAGCCAGACCATAGGGACGCCGCCTTCCGGCTTCGAGGTACGTCAAATAGGCCAGGGCCGCGGACAGGAAGAAGACGCCGGACAGGACGTTCTTGAGCTCCGCCATCCATGCCACGGACTGCACCATGACCGGGTGAAGCGCGAAGATTCCACCTGCAAGCCAGGCCCCGCGCATCTCGAGCTTGCGCAGGATTCTCACCAAGAGCAGCGCCGATACGACGTGCAGCAGGATGTTGACCAGATGGTAGCCGAGCGTCGATGAGCCCCACAGGCGATACTCGAGCCAGAAGACACTGTGGACGAGCGGATAGTACTGGGCGGTCGCGCCGGGATGCCCCCAGATGCGCGCCAGACCGTCGAGTGAGCGGAGTCCCGCCGGGGTGATGTTGATGTCGTCGTCCCAGAGCGGCTTGCCATTCCATGCCGGTTGATAGGCGGCCAGCGTGACCGCGACCAGCAGCAGGGCAAAAGCCCACCCGCGGCTCCGTGGCGAGGGTATTGCTGGTTTCTCCATAGGCTCCTATGGGCCGCAACCATACACTCTACGGCGAACGCCGCCCAGCTGTGTGCGCAGAAGTCCATCCTGGAACAGATCAGCCGGAACGGCGCTAGGGCGATCGTGGGAAGTGCGCGCTCGAAGTGGCACGATTCTCTGAAAAGGCTGTGGAAATCCGGGCGCTGCGATCGCGCCTGGCGTGATCGTTCCCAGCTCGTTCGGCGTGATCGTCTACAGTTTCCAGCTCTGGGGCAGAAGCTCGTCGAGCCGGTCGCTCGGGTGCGAGCGGATCCGGCCGAGCACCTCGGTCAGATAGGCGAGCGGATTCTTGCCGTTCGCTGCACAGGTGGCGACCAGGGAGCAGAGGTCGGCAATGTTGGCCCCCGGCGTCTTCGTCACCCATGGCAGGACGGGATCCCACCTACTGGCGTGAGGCGGCCGGCGGCGCGCCCCTGGTCGGTGCTTAGGTCTTCCCGGGCGCGGGCTTGCCGCCGTCGTTGCGGGGAAGCAACCCTGCCGTGGTGAGATTCTCCACCAGGTCGCGCGCCATGACCTCGGGACCGGACTCGCTCACCAGGTGTGCATGCCAAACGATGCGCTTCTCCTTGGGCGCCTTGACCTGAACGTCGTAGGTGATCGAGACAGTCCCGCCTTCCTCGTGCGAAACCTCACCGGTGGGCCTGATGAGGATGATCCCGTCGGGCGCAAAGGTGCCGATGTCGGCGCATCCGTCCGGGTCTTCGAGCTCGGGGCCGCTGACCAGAGTGCTGACCATGGCCGAGGTCCGTTTCTCCAAGGCATCGCCGAGCGCTTGCCGGAGTGTCTGCGCGGCGGCCGAGTCGAGCTGTCCCTGAAACACCACCAGGCAAGCCCGGAGGATCGGGGTCACGGCCGCACGCGAGTGAATGACCGGGACCTCCGACTGCGAGCTCGCACAGGCGGGCGCCACCGCGAGACCCGCGACTATCAGAATTCGGCCGATGCGGCCCAAACCACATGACGCCGACGCACTTTGCTGGTTTCGCACGGTCGCGTAAGCATCTTCGCAGAGCCCGCCTCTGTCAACTCTCGCACAGTGGCTGGTACCCATATTCTAATCCATTCCGTATCCCGGATTAGAACAGACGCGGTGACCAGAGGACGAGCCCATCCGGCGCATGGTCGATGCGATAGCACTGCCCTGCACCGCAACCAGGAACATCACGGCGGTCTCTGCAGGCGAAATCGTGAACGTGGTTTTGTACGTGCCCGGTGCGGAAACGTCCAGCGTAGCCATGGCACCCTGAGGTTGATCGGCGCCAAGGGGCTGCTTCTCGACGTAGGCAAAACCGTTGCTAACGGCCGAGAAGGTCGTATCGGCCACGGATCCCGGCCAGCAAACAGCAACAAGCGTCGCCGGCCCGGTGGTGGTCACGGAGGGCGTGGTGTGGGTCGTAGAGACTGTGCTATCGACCGAGGATTCCTCTTCCTGAATCCTCGTGGCGTTCATCACCTCGACGGCCAGAATCGTCAGCTCGTCGTTGGCGATGTTGTCGTCGGTGACCGTGTGACCGCTGCCGCCTGCGATTCCCAAGGCCGCATAGATGGCCGCGCCCGCGTTGGGGAACTCGGGAAATCGTGGGATGGTGCCCAACTGCGAGTAGGTATTCCCCTTGTTGTCTGTCGGTTGGTGCCCAGCAAACCTAGTAGCGTCTCCTCTCACTGTAGATACGATCAGCACGCTACCACTGGCCTGCGTCGCCAGGACCCCGGTCGCAATGCCGGTTGCCTGCGCGGGGTATAGAATGGACGCTTGAGAGTGTGCGCCAGTGGCTGGTACCCCGGTGGGGGGGCCATCTGCCATGTCCGAGCCAACCTGGCCGCTGCCGCCAGAACCCAAGGCCCCGCCGCTACCACGACTCCCTCCCGTACCGATGCTCCCGCCCGAACCGGTCGGACTGTCCACTGCACCATCGGTACCTGTGCGATCAACTCCACCTGAACCTGCACCTCCACCGCCATCTCCGCCGCTGACGGATCCTCCGCCCGTGCCTGCGCCCGCCTGCCCACCGCCTCTGCCTCCCGCTCCCACGCTGAGGGAGCTTCCTCCTGCACCCCTACCGCTGGAGCTGTTGCCACAGCCAACCGTCGCCATCATCGACGCGAACACCAGCGCGCTTGCGAGTCTGATCGGGCGGTTTCGCATGAGATCTCCTGTGTTTTGTCTACTTGCGCGCCTTTCCAGCTACGGATCAGGACATTGAAGACCATTCTTTGTGCATTTGCAATACGAGCTATGAGTTCTTGCTGCCCGGTGGATCGAGCTGGCACTTCGGCTGGCGTCGCAGCCCCCATCGACGAGTGCGGCCAGGACAAAGGAGAACACCATGGCATGCCGCAAAGTTTCCCTCGGCTCCCTGGCCGCAGGTGGCCATGACCTCACCCCTGCGCCTCTCGATCGAGCAGTGCGCGCTTGCGTTCGATTCCCCAGCGGTAGCCCGAGAGCTTGCCGTCCGTGCGCACCACGCGATGGCAGGGAACGGCCACTGCCAAGGCATTCGCCGCGCACGCCTGTGCCACCGCCCGCACCGCCTTGGGCGCACCGATGGCCGTAGCAATCTCGGTGTACGTCGCGGTCTTGCCGGCCGGAATCGCGCATAGAGCTTGCCAAACCCGCTGCTGAAACGCCGTGCCGCGGATGTCGAGGGGAAGCTTCGCGCTTGTTTGCGGCTTCTCCACCAGGCCGACCACGCAGGCGACCAGGCGCTCAAACGCGGTGTCCGCGCCGATGATGCGCGCACGCGGGAAACGGCGCTCGAGATCGTGGGCAAGCTCTTCGGGCTCGTCGCCCATGAGGATCGCACACACGCCCCGTTCGGTCGCCGCCACCAGTAGCGACGCAAGCGAGCACTCCACGATGGCGAACCTGATCTTGGTATCCGCGCCCCCCGCGCGATACTGCGTGGGTGTCATGCCCAGAATGCGATTCGACGTCTCGTAGAAGCGGCCTTGGGAGTTGAAGCCAGCGCCGTAGATCGCTTCGGTCACGGTGCCGCTCTTGACCAATCTGGCTCGCACGCGCTTTGTGCGATGGGCCGCCGCATAGGCCCTGGGTGTCACGCCCGTTACCGTCTTGAAAAGTCGCTGCACGTGGAAGACGCTCAACCGCGCGTGGCTGGCCAATTCGTTCAGGGTGGGCGCCTCCACGCGGTTCTCGATGAATCGGCACAGCTCCGCGACGCGCGCCGCCTGGCGTTCCCTAAGCGGCGGCTGATCGGGCTTGCAGTGCTTGCATGGACGAAAGCCCGAGCGTTCGGCGTCGGCCCGGGTCAGGTGGAAGGTGACGTTTTCGGGTTTCGCGCGGCGAGCAGCGCAACACGGACGGCAATACACCCCCGTGCTTTTGACCGAGTAGAAGAACGCCGCCCGCGCATCGCGCGCGACCACGGCCGCCCAGCGCGGGTCGTTCTTCACAGCCGCGGCGTGCGCCAGCGCCCGAAAATTTGCTGTCTTGCGATTCACTCGGGTGAGCTTACCCCGCCGAAATGTGCCCGGCACTCCGCCTCTTGCTTTGCAATTCACTGGGCTGCGGCCGCTTGGTGACGCCCTACTTGGTCGCCGCGCTCAGCAAAATCGAGCGGGTGCTGGTAGGCCGCGCCCTCTCGATCGACCGGGCGTGGCCGGGAACAATCGTCATGCGGCCGTACTTGTCGCCCAGACGACGAATGGACGCGGTCATGATTGCGGGGACGCCCGACGCTGGGGAAGGACATCACGGATCGCTTGGCGCCGAGCGAGCGCGAGGATGTCCTTCCGGCCGGCGCGAGGTGCGAGAGCGAGACTTCCGCCGCCACCAGAGACGGAAGCCGGCGCGGTGCCGGCGGACTACCGTGTATGGCTGGACCACGACGAGTGCGCGTGTCCAGCGGGGCCAGATCCGGGACAGGAGCAGCCAGAAGACGCGATCAATTGGGCGCAGTCGAGGCCTTGGCGTGGACCGGCGCAGCGTACCAGGCTGCTGGCGGAGGTCGAGATTTTCGAGGGCAAGCTCGGCACGGGTTCGGAGAGCCGAGCCGAGGGTGGCGAGCACTGCGGATTCCTGCGCTCACCGACGGAAAGCGCCGCTGCGGATGATATTGAGCATGGCGCACTTGTGTGCACGCTTTGTGCGACAGGTCTGCGCACACAGGACGGCTATTGCAGCATCATAGGTCTTGAATTCTCCTTGCAGCAGGGGCAAGTATTGAATTGGGGGGTGTCTCGCAATGGTCATAGCGCAGGTTCTCACTTCGTTTCAGGTGGGTGGTCAGGAGGTCATGGTCGTGGAATTGGCCACTCGCCAGTGTGCCAGGGGAAATCGTGTCGTGGCAGTGACCCTCGAACAGTCTGAGCCGGGGCCGTTGTACACGGCCTTTGCCAGGGCGGGAATCGAAGTAGTGCACGTTCCGAAACGTGGTCCCGGGTTCGACATTACTTTAGTACCGCGACTTGCGCGCCTATTTCGCCGCCATGAGGTCGACGTCGTGCACGCCCACAACCATCTGCCGTTAATCTACGGAGCGCTCGCTGGAAAGCTGAACGGTTGCACTGTTGTTACGACGCGCCATGGACAGGACGAAGGTTCGCCACGCCAAATCTGGCTTCGCCGTCAGGCGGTTCGCCTGGTCGATAGCTTTGTCGCGGTATCGAACCAAGTCGCCAATAATGCTCGAGCACTGAAACTGGCGGTGGAGCCGAAACTGACGATTATCGAGAATGGCATCGATCTCGGCCGCTACGGGCCGCACCCTTCCTGGCGGGCAGAGGCTCGCGCTGAGATTGGAGTGCCCGAGAATGCCCGGGTGATCGGGACCGTCTGTCGTCTTGTGGTCTGCAAGAATCTGGGCCTCTTGCTGCGCAGTTGTTTGCCCCATCTCAGTGACGAGCTACGGCTCGTCATCATCGGTGACGGACCTGAGCGAAGAGTAGCCGAGTCCTTTGCTGCCCTACATGCGCATGGCAAGTTCGTGCGTTTTTTGGGCCTTCGCAATGACGTCGCCAGGCTACTTAGCGGCCTCGATCTTTTCGCACTGTCGTCGAAAGTGGAAGGGCATCCAATTGCCGTGATTGAAGCCATGGCGACGGGTCTTCCGGTCTTAGCCACGAAGGTCGGCGGCGTACCTGAGATGATCGAGGACGGAACGACCGGTTTTCTTTCCCAGATGGAGGACACGGCCTTTGCTACCCGTCTGGCCGAGGCGCTGGAACAATGCCACCGCTGGCCGGAAATGGGCCGCGCGGCCATGTCGGTGGCTCACCAGCGCTTTTCGTCGGAGATCATGGCCGACCGTTACCAGCGAATCTACGACAGAGCCTAACTCCCGTTCGCTGCCGAGCTGTGTGCGCAGACATTCAGCACGTTTGGTGTACGCAACTTCGATTGCCTCAATATCGTTGAGCTTTTTGCTTGCAAGCCCAGGCTGATGACGCTTTCGTGATGATAGACATCGCCACGGCAAGAGATGGATCGTCGACCAGCTCAAGCCGGACAGCGCGACGTGGAACGGGCCGTACTTCGGCGCGGACTGGGGATTCTCGCTCGACCCCACGGTGCTTCTGAAAATGTGGGTGGAGACGATCGGGCATTAGCGCGGCTTCTTGATCGCGCTCGCAGCGATCGCCTCGGGTGGCCCAATTAGACGAAATCAGTCGCTTTGATAGAAACGACGTCGCGCTTTGGCGTCACCCTTGCCGCTGGCCCCGCCTGCCTCGGCAACCGGGGTGATCGGTCCCGAGCAACCGACGGTGACGTTCATAAACGGGGCGAGCCCCCTTCGCTGCAGGGGGCCAAAGAAGTAAATATCATCCTATTTGATCGAATTGTGCGAGACTTGCCGGTACATTGCCCTCAGACTTCGGCGAACACGGAGGAACAGCAAAATGACACAAGCGGGTACTACAAGCAGGCCCCTTATCGTCGCGCTCCTTGGCCTTTTCTTGGGTTGCGGCGGCGGTACCGGCGGAACCATTGCTTCAGGGACAGGTGGCAGCAGCAGTACCGGGGGCAAATCTACTGCCACGGGTGGCATTGTCTCCAGCGGCGGGGTCACCTCCAGCGGCGGGGTCACCTCCAGCGGCGGGGTCACCTCCAGCGGCGGGGTCGCATCGGGTGGTAGAACAGGAAGCACCACGGGCGGCACTGCCGGAACGGCCACGGGCGGCACCACGGGTACGGCCACGGGCGGCACAGCCGGAAGATCCACGGGTGGCACCACTGGAACCGCCACGGGTGGCACCACTGGAGCCGCCACGGGCGGCACAGCCGGAAGATCCACGGGTGGCACCACGGGAACCGCCACGGGTGGCACCACTGGAACTGCCACGGGTGGCACCACTGGAACTGCCACGGGCGGCACCACTGGAACCGCCACGGGCGGCACCACTGGAACCGCCGGCAGCTCTGGAGGGTATCCGCTTGGAAATCCTGCCGTTCCAAGCACCGGCTGTGGCACGGCTCTCTCGACATTCAAGAGCGGCGCTAACACCACCTACAAGATGACCAGTGCCACCCTCAGTCGGGAATACATCATGTACATCCCGAGCAGTTACGACGCGAACAAGCCGTATCGATTGATCTTCAACTTTCATTGCATGGGATCGAGCGACACCCAATGCGCCAACAACGACGGGTATTACTGGCTCAAGGCGCAGGATACCGGAAATACCACCATCTTCGTTGCGCCCCAAGGATACACGGATTCAATGCCATGGAGGAGCGACGACAAGGACCATACCTTCTTCGACGACATGCTCAAGCTGTTCAAATCGGAGCTGTGCATCGATGAATCGCGCGTCTTCTCGATCGGATTCAGCTTCGGAGGGATGGAAACCTATAGCCTCTCGGTGGACCACCAGAAGGATCTTCGCGCGGCCGTGGGCATCGCCCCTGCCAATTACAACATCTACGTACCAACCAAGACCCACGCGCCCATCGCCTGGATGCAAACCACCGGCATGAGCGACACCACGTGTCCATGGATCAACGGGAGCAGCACGACCCAAGGCTCGAAGTACATCGCCATCGAGCATGGCACCGACAATGGCTGCACTGTGCCGAGTACCATCCCGACCTGGACCTCAGGCAACCACCTGTGCGTGGATTTCACAGGGTGCAAGGAGGGCTATCCCACAAAGATCTGCACCTTCAACGGGTCGCATACGGACGTCTCCACTGAATCCGGTACCAACTGGATTCCGACCGAGGCCTGGAAGTTCATCACGCAGTTCTAATAGAGGCAACGAGGCGCAAACGCGAACGGCTAGGCCACCGGCACGGAAGGCCATGGAGAGGTCACAGATGAACAGTCTCTTTTCCTTGAAATGGATGACCATGCAGGTGTGACTGGCAGAGCGTCAGTGGTCGCTTCCCGGCTGTTCGAGGAGCTCCGCGCCACCCGATCGTGACGATCGCGGGAATCGTGGAGCTCCTCAAGACCACCAAGCCGACGGCGGCCAAGGCCATCGCCTTGCTTGAGGAGGTTGGGGTCCTCACGGAAGCGACCGGCCGGAAACGTGACCGAACCTTCAGCTATGCGAAGTACCTGGACCAGCTCCGCGTCGGCACAGAGCTGGAGTGAGGCCCTGCCAGGAGAAATCGCATGCATTTCCGCGGGTTGCGCCCGGCTTGGCGCTAGCGCAGAATGCGACCGGGATGAAGAACCAGTGTCGGTCTTCCGGATGGCTCTACCTCGGTGTTTTGTGGCCCATCGCGATGCTCGTTGGCTGCGACCGAAGCTCGTTGGTTAGCGGCGTTCGCAAGGATGCGGGCATCGATGTTTCGGCATCGAGCGCGGATGCGAAAGAGACCGGAGCGCCCAGCGCAACCGGTGGAAATGCCGGGAGCAGCGCCGGCGGCGGCACGACCACTCAAGGCGGCCAAGGCGGACGTGGCGTGACCTCCTCGGCCGGAGGTGTAGCCGGCCACGATGCGTCCATGGCGAGCGATGTCGCGGACGCGGGAAATCGCGGTGGCTCAGGCGGGAGCGGTGGTGCGGGTGGGAGCCACGCCGGCGGCGTGACGGGCTTCGGGGGCAGCAATACCGGCGGCAGCACCAGCTCGAGCGGTGGCACCGGTCGCGACGCCGGGTTGGATGCCCACGACGGGAACGTGGGCGCCAAGGAAAGCGGTCCGGCGCGCTTCGACCAGCAACCCGGCGTCGACGGGAGCGGACCGATTTCGTGCAGCGGAATGCTCATGTTCGGCGGTTTCTTGCCGTTGGCTGACACCGGCGATTTCGACTCACGCCCAAACTTCGTCGCGCTGGGAGACCTAAACGGCGACCACGTGCTGGACGTGGTCGCATCGAACGAATACGGAACCGTGGTCGTGGCGCTCGGAAATGGCGACGGGACCTTGGGCAGCGCAACCAGCTACAAGGTTTCACCGATCATCAGTATCGATGGTGGACAGTACCTGGCCTCCATCGCGTTGGGTGACGTGAACGGCGATGGCAGCTTGGATATCGTGACCGCCAACTTTGCAACCGGCACGGTGAGCGTCTTCTTGGGCAAGGGCGACGGCACGTTCTCGGACGACGTCGACTATTCCGTCGAGAGCTCTGCGACGAGTAAGACCGCAGCCTCGGATCCGTCGTTCGTCGCCTTGGGCGATTTCAACGGCGACGGGCACCTGGACATCGCCACGGCCAACGGCGGATCGAGCTCCGCGGCCGTGCTGCTCGGAAAGGGCGACGGAACTTTCGCGACTGCGGTCACCTTTCCGACCGGCGGCAGCCCGTCGTCCCTGGCTCTCGGCGACGTAAACCACGACGGCAAATTGGATCTTGTCGCCGCGACCTCGGCCGGTCTCACCGTCATGCTCGGAAACGGGGATGGAACTCTCAACGCCGGAGTGGATTTGTCGATCGGAAGCCCGATAACCTCGGCCGCGCTGGCCGACATGAATGGCGACGGCAAGCTAGACTTGGTAGTTGGTGCCGCCCAGCAAATTGCCATTCTGCTCGGAGGCGGCGATGGGACGTTTGCCAAACCGTCGTCCTATCCGACAGCGTGGTGGTCTCCCGAACTCGCGCTGGGCGATCTCAACGGAGATGGCAAGCCGGACATCGTGGCCTGGGTGTCGGCGGCCTTCTCGATACTTATCGGGCATGGGGACGGAACGTTCGCACCGGAAACGGACTTTCCAGCACCGGAACCCCTGGCATGGGCCGCGCTCGGCGACATGAATCGGGACGGCAAGCTCGACATCGTGCTGGCGTGGAGCCCGGAGCCCGCCGGCACCGTAGATGTGCTGCTCGGGCAAGGCGATGGCACCTTCGCACAGACCGCCTACGCGGTTGGGCACGACACCGCGGACATCGACGTCGGCGACCTCGACGGCGATGGGAGGCTCGACGTCGCTACCGTGGGCAAGCCGAGGGACGGCGTCGGCGCGGTGAGCTTGTTGTTCGGCAAGGCCGACGGCACGCTTGCCGCTCCCACCGACTACAGTCTTCCAGGGAATCCAAGCTTGGTCCGATTGGCCGACGTCAACGGCGATGGCCGTCTTGACGTGGTCACGGTGAGCAGCGATGTGACCACGGTGACCGTATTGCTGGGCGGCGGGGCATTGAGGACGGTGCAAACCGACGCCAAGACCCAACCGACGGCGATGGCGCTCGGCGATGTGAACGGCGATGGCAAGCTCGACCTGGCCCTTGCCCACGCCGATGCAAACAGCGGAGAAGGTTCGGTGGCCATTCTGTTAGGACGAGGCGACGGAAGCTTCGCCCCCACGAACGTCGTCTCGGTTTGCGATGGGCCGGCATCGGTCGCGCTGGGTGACTTCGACGGCGATAGCCGGTTAGACTTGGCGGTCGCGTGCGACCTCTATGCGTCAGGCAGCGGGAACACCGTGGGCCTGCATGTTCTCCTGGGCTTGGGCGACGGAACCTTCACGCCTCGGGGCGACTATCTCGGGACTGGCTACGGCGTCAGCTCGGTCGCGCTAGGCGACTTGAACAAGGACGGCCAGCTCGACATTGTCACCGTCGAGGCATTCGCGATCAGCGGCGTCAACGTGTTGCTCGGCAAGGGTGACGGATCCTTCGCCGATCCGGTCGAGTACGCGACCCCGTGGGGAGCGCACAGGATCGCACTGGTCGACATCAATCGCGATGGCAACCTGGACGTGGTGACCCAGGACGACTACACCGGCGGATGGGGAGGCTCTGCGATCACGCTGTTGCTCGGCAACGGCGACGGCACGCTGGCGCCCAAGCTCGACTATCCGGTCGACGCTCAAGGGCTTGCGTTTGGAGACATGAACGGCGACGGCCGGCTGGACCTGGTCGCCGCGACATATTCAAACTCGGTGAGCGTTTTCTTCGGCTCGTGCCGTTAGATCTCGCCGTCGGGGGAAACCTCCGAAAAACGGACCATGTGCCACAGAAAGTGCGAAATGTCCCCCCACACAGCTGTGCTACCGTTGGTCGAGTTGTCGGCGGGCAGTGTGGTAGCACCATCTGAGGTAATCCCATCATGTTTAGAAAGCGCCTCGGTTTACGGATTGTACCCTTGCTTTTCTGTCTGGGCGGGTGTGGGCGGACTGCCCTCGACCACGAAGCCATCGGCAATAAGCCGAATGGCGAAACAACTGGCGGGGAGGCTGCAGACAGCGCTCAAACGCCAGATAGTCCTGCAAGCCCCGATGGATCACGGGGTACCGGCGGCGTGGCGACTATGGGCGGAACGGGCGAGGGTGGCGCGGTGGAGACCGGAGGCACGTCCGCGACGGGAGGAATAGGCACAGGCGGTGTAGCGGGCACCGGGGGGATTTCGACCATAGGAGGAAGAGGTGGAAGCAACAACACCGGTGGTAACACCAGCACGGGAGGCGTGACCGGCGGGAGCGGCGGCAAGGCCACCGGTGGCGCCACGTCTTCGGGCGGTATCCTCGGCGGTGGAGGGACGAAGGGAACGGGCGGAGCCATCAGCACCGGGGGCGCAAAGGCCACGGGCGGATCCAGCGGTACCGGCGGCGAGAAGGCCACAGGCGGCACAACGGGGGTAGGAGGAACCACGGGTACCGGTACGCGCATCTCGATGATCGCCGTTGGCAAGGGAGTGAGTTGCGCAGTCGTCAACGGTGGCGCGCAGTGCTGGGGCTGGAATCGCTACGGCCAGCTCGGCAATGGCACGACAGCCGACAGCCAGGTTCCCGTTCAAGTCGATGGGCTCACGTCCGGTGTCACGGCTGTCGCCGCGGGAATGGGACATGCTTGTGCGGTGGTCAACGGTGGCGTGCAATGCTGGGGCTGGAATGGCTACGGCCAGCTTGGCAACGGCACGACGACGGACAGTCGCGTTCCTGTTGAAGTCCAGGGGCTCACCTCCGGCGTCACGGCGATTGCCGCAGGCGCTATCCAGGACAGCGGCATCGCGGGACACACGTGCGCCGTGGTCAACGGCGGTATGCAATGCTGGGGCTGCAACAACGCAGGTCAACTCGGTAATGGCACGAGGATCGACAGCCACGTGCCCGCTCGGGTGCAGAGCCTCACCTCAGGCGTGACCGCCATTGCCGTCAGTGACGACCACACCTGCGCCGTCGTCAACGGCGGGGCGCAATGCTGGGGCTGGAATAGCGAGGGCCAGCTCGGTGACGGCACGACGACCGAAAGCCATGTCCCCGTCCAGGTGCAGGGCATTACCTCCGGCGTGACGGTCGTCTCAACAGGCTACGGATTCACCTGCGCCGTGGTCAACGGCGGAGCGAAGTGCTGGGGAGGTAGCGAGGGCTATAGTGCGCTCGGCAATAGCACGGTGATCAAGAGTCCTGTTCCAATTCAAGTGCAGAACCTTACGTCGGGGGTCACGGCTATTGCTGCTGGTTATATCTACTCCTGTGCGGCAGTTGGCGGCGGAGCGCAATGCTGGGGTGACACGAGTCAAAACGAGCACGGGCAGATGGGCAATGGAACCACGACTGGAAGTCCCATTCCTGTTCAAGTGCAGGGGCTTACGTCGGGCGTGACAGCGATTGCCACGGATGAGACACATACCTGTGCCGTGGTCAACAATGGTGTGCAGTGTTGGGGGGACAACTCCGACGGCGAACTCGGCAACGGCTCGAATACCGACAGCACGGTTCCTGTTCAGGTGCAATTCCCGTAGCTCGCCAACCTCCGGCGTTCCTCCGCCCGCCCACGCCTGCGCGGGATTGACCGGGCCTTCTGGCTCGCTCTCCCCCAGATCTGGTCGTGTGCCGAAACCCGACCGCGCCC
>CAZBIU010000129.1:0-16839 GCA_964491625.1 uncultured Myxococcales bacterium | reverse complement strand
TTCCCGTCGGTGTGCGCGCGCGTGTGCAGCCACCCCTGCGAGGACGTCTGCCGCTGCGGCGCCACCGGCGGCGAGCCCATCGCGGTGCGCGCGCTCAAGCGCTACGTGGTCGATCATGTCGATCCGTCGAGCTTCACCATCACGGTCAAACCTGCGGGCGACAAGTCGAAGAAGGTCGCGGTCATCGGTGCGGGTCCGTCGGGCCTCACCGCGGCTCACTACCTCTCGCTCAAGGGCCACAGGGTCACCGTGTTCGAAAAGGAGAACGAACCGGGCGGCATGCTCTTCAACGGCATTCCGGCCTACCGTCTGCCGCGCGATGTGGTGAGGAAGGAAATCGCCTCGCTGCTCAACGCGAACATCGAGCTCAAGTGCAACATTGCGCTCGGCAAGGACGTCACGGTCGACGGGCTTTTGGCCTCGGGCTTCGACGCCGTGTACGTCTCGATAGGGGCGTACAAGAGCCAGCGCCTGGGCATCGACGGCGAAGACGTCGCCGGCGTGATTCCGGGCATGGCCTTCTTGAAGGCAAACAACTTGCGTGACGAAAAGCTCGGCAAGGGCAAGGTTGGCATCATCGGTGGCGGCAACACCGCCATGGATGCGGCCCGCGTGGCCCTGCGCCAGCCGGGCGTCGACAAGGTGACTATCCTCTACCGCCGCACTCGCGAGGAGATGCCGGCGTTTGCGGAGGAGGTACACGCCGCGCTGGAAGAGGGCATCGAGCTGGTGGAGCTGGTGGCGCCCGTCGCGGTGCTGTCGAAAGGCGGCAAGCTGACCGGCATGCGCCTTGTCCGCAATGAGCTTGGTGAGCCCGATGCGAGCGGCCGTCGCAGGCCGGTACCGGTCAAGGGCAGCGAGTTCGAAATTGCGCTCGATACGTTGATCGTGGCGATTAGCGAGCAGCCCGAAGCCGACAGTTTCCAGGGTCTGCGCACCACCAAGTGGGGCACCATCGAAACCAACCCCGAGTCGCTCGCGGCGGGCAGGCCCGGCGTGTTCAGCGGTGGCGACGTGGCTCGCGGCCCCACCGGTGTCATCGAAGCCATCGCCGACGGCAAGCGCGCCGCCACGATGATCGACCGCTATCTCACGGGGCGACAGATGAAGCTGATCAAGAAGGTGAAGCTGCCTTCCATCTACATCGAGCCGGTGATGAGCGACGAGGACGACGAGTCTGAATCGCTCATCGAGCGCGCCGTCGAGGAAATGGTTCCGGTCGCCAAGCGGCGCGGGAGCTTCGTCGAAGTTGAAATGGGCTTGTCGCTGCAGGCAGCGACGGACGAAGCCAGAAGGTGCCTGCGCTGTGACTTGGACTTCACCCGACCCCTTTGATGGCGGCGGCTATCAGGAAGAAACAATCATGCTGACCATCGAAATCAACGGAAAGAAACTGGATGCCGACAAGGGCGAAACCATCTTGACGGTCGCCCGCCGCAACGGCATCGACATCCCGACCCTGTGCCACATGGAAGGGATGACGCCGAGTGGTGCGTGCCGGATGTGTGTGGTCGATGTGGAGGGATTCCCGGGCTTGCTCACCGCTTGCTCGTACCCGGTTGCCGACGGGATGAAGGTGCGCACGCACTCGCCGCGCGCCCTTGAAACCCGCCGCACCATCGTGCAGCTTCTGCTGGCCAATCACCCGGACGACTGCCTTTACTGCGGGCGCAGCTCGAACTGCGACCTGCAGGGGCTGGCGCGCGACCTGTGAATTGCCCGGCGTGAGTACCACGGCTAGCGCAGCAAGCGACCGCTCGACGTGTCGAGCCCGTCGCTTACGCGGGACCCCGAGAAATGCATCCTATGCGGTAAGTGCGTCAGGGTGTGCGAGGACATCCAAGGCGTGTCGGCTATCGACTTTGTCGGCCGGGGAAGCAAGACCGTGATCGGGACCGCGTTCTCGCGCGGGCTCGGCACTTCAAGCTGCATCAACTGCGGCCAGTGCGTGGTGGTGTGCCCGACCGGCGCGCTGATCGAGCGTTCGTACGTGGCCGAGGTGCTCGGCGCGCTTCGCGATCCCGACAAGTACGTGGTCGTGCAGCACGCGCCTGCAGTGTCGGTCACCTTGGCGGAGGAATTCGGGGTTGCGCCAGGCACCGACTGCGACGGACAGATGGTTGCGGCGTTGCGCCGGGCCGGTTTCAAGCGGGTGTTCGACACTAGCTTCTCCGCCGACCTGACCATCATGGAAGAGGCGTCCGAGCTGGTGCAGCGGATCACGACCGGCGGGAAACTACCGATGTTCACCAGCTGTTCACCAGGCTGGATCAAATTCATCGAGGAGTTCTACCCGGACATGCTCGGTCACGTATCGACGTGCAAGAGCCCGCAGCAGATGCTGGGTGCGATCATCAAGAGCTACTTCGCCGAGCGCGAAGGCATCGATCCGGCCAAGATTGTCAGCGTCTCGATCATGCCGTGCACGGCGAAGAAGTTCGAAGCCGGCCGGCCCGAGATGACCCAGAACTACGTGCCCGACGTGGACTTGGTCCTGACCACGCGCGAGGCGGCCCAGCTTCTGCGCATGAGCGGGGTGGGCATGGTCGGGATCGAGCCCGAAGCCGCGGACACGCCGTTCGGCGAGCGGTCTACCGCGGGCAAGATCTTCGGGGCTTCGGGCGGCGTCATGGAGGCCGCGGTTCGCACTGCGCACTGGATGATCACCGGCAAGGAGCTGCCGAACCTGGACGTGGCTCCTCTGCGCGGTTTGGAAGGCGCCAAGGAGCTGAAGGCCAACATCGGTGGTGTCGAAGTCGGCGCCGCGGTAGTCAGCGGCCTCGGCAACGCACGAGCCCTGATCGAGCAGATCCGGGCGGGCCGCAAGGACCTGCACTTCATCGAGGTCATGACCTGTCCCGGTGGATGCATCAACGGCGGCGGCCAGCCGCTGCATTCAGACAAGCAGGCGGTGATCGCGCGCATGAAGAAGCTGTACAATCTCGACAAGGACGCCAGCTTGCGGGTCAGTCACGACAACAAATCGGTCAAGCGCCTGTACCAAGAATTCCTGGGCGCCCCCCTCGGCGAGAAGAGCCATCACTTGCTGCATACGCACTACGCACAGAGAGAGGTCCTGGTGTAATCATGAACGAAGCAAAGACAATTCTGGTAGTCGACGACGACCTGGACATCCTCGACCAGTACGCCATCCTGCTCAAGGCGGACGGCTACAACGTCGTGCAAGCAAGCAGCGTGGCCGAGGCGGAAGAGACCATTCTGACGGTCCGGCCCGACCTGGCCATTCTGGACCTGATGATGGAGGACAAGGACGCCGGTTTTGTGCTGTGCAACCAACTCAAGCGTCTTTACAGCGACCTGCCGGTCATCATCGTGTCGAACGTCACGCCCATCACCGGGCTCGACTTCAGGCCGCGCAACCAAGAAGAACACTCGTGGGTGCGAGCCGATGCGATGTTGAGCAAACCCGTGGTGGCCGAACGCCTGCGCATGGAAATACGCCGCTTGCTCGGGCTGGGACAGGCCGCTGCTGCGGCGGCTCACCACTAGAAGGTGCAGATTGCGGGCTCGGTGAGGCAAACGGCATGCGAAGATGGAGATGTCCATGACCATCGCGCAGCCGAAATGCTTCACCAAGACCGTGAAAGACCGGTGCAAGGTCTGCTACAGCTGCGTTCGCGGCTGCCCGGCCAAGGCGATTCGCATTCTCGACCGGCAGGCCGAGATCGTTGCGGATCGCTGCATCGGCTGCGGCAACTGCGTGCGCGTGTGTACGCGCGGCGCGAAGAAGGTCGTCAACACCGTCCCGGACGTCGAAGCGCTCTTGGCCACCCATCCGAAGGTGGCCGCGCTGGTTGCGCCCAGCTTCCCCGCTGAATTCTTCGACGTCATCGACGAAAACGACGCCCAGGTCTGGGTCGGTATGCTGCGCAAGCTGGGCTTTGCGCTGGTTACCGAGGTGGGATTCGGTGCCGATCTGGTCGCCCATCGATATCGCAAGCTGCTCGACTCGAGGGCTTCCGGACAGCGCTACATCGCCACGACCTGCCCGGCGGTGGTCGGCTATGTGGAACGCTACTATCCCGATTTGGTCGGGCAGTTGGCCCCGCTGGTATCGCCCATGGTGGCCACCGCGCGCGTGCTGCGCGAGATGCATGGGCCCGACTTGCGCATGGTTTTCATCGGGCCTTGCCTGGCCAAAAAAGTCGAGGCCAGTATGGAAGAGCTGGCCGGGGAGGTGGACGCGGTAATCACCTTCGCCGAGTTGCGCGCGATGTTCGTGGCCAGAGACATTACGGCGGCCTCGGTGGCTGCCAGTGATTTCGATCCGCCTCATGCCGGTACCGGGACCTTGTTCCCGCTCAATCGTGGCCTGTTCCAGGCAGCGGGCATCAGCGAGGAGCTGGACAGCACCGAGGCGGTTGCGGCACACGGTGGGCCGGCCTCCTTCATCAACGCCATCGAGGAATTCGCCGGCGGCGAGGTGGACTTCGGGCTGGTGGAGGTGCTGTGTTGCAACGGCTGCGTGTCTGGACCGGGCATGACCACCAAAGAGAAGACGTTCCGTCGTCGGGCACGGGTCGCGAAGTATGCCAATGAGAGCAAGCACAACCGCGACGCCGACGAATGGCAGGCCCAGATGGATCGTTTCGCAAACCTGGATCTGTCGCGCAGGTTCCTGCCTTTCGACCAGCGCAGTATCACGCCGTCGGAGGACGAAATTCGCCACATCCTGCGCAGCATGGGCAAGGAGGACGAGACCGACGAGCTCGATTGTCGCGCCTGTGGCTATTCCACTTGCCGCGAGCACGCTATCGCCATCTACCGTGGCTTGGCGGAAACCACCATGTGCCTGCCGTACGTCATCGACCGCTTCGACCACACGGTGAGGCAGCTTTCCGAATCGAACCGTCAATTGGAGAGCACGCAGGAGCAGCTCATGCACTCGGAGCGGTTGGCCAGCATGGGCCAGCTTGCGGCGGGCGTTGCGCATGAGCTTAACAATCCGCTCGGCGTGGTTTTGCTGTATGCGCACCTTTTGCGTGAGGAGGCGGGCGAGGAGTCCGGCATTCGCAAGGAGCTGACCCTGATCAGCGACCAGGCCACGCGCTGCAAGCGTATCGTTTCGGACCTGCTCGATTTCGCGCGCGAGAACAAGCTCCTTCTTGAACCGATTCGGATCGAGGAGTTGGTCAAGCGAAGCCTGGCGGGGCTGCCGTTGCCGGCGAATGTGACTATCAACCTGGACCTTGCCCACATCCACCCCGAATGCGAGTGCGATCCGGCGCAGATGATTCAGGTGCTCACAAACCTGTACAGCAACGCCTTCGCCGCCATGCCCGACGGCGGGAGATTGACCATCACGACCCACGACGAAGGCGAGCGCCTGGTCATCAGCGTGCACGACACGGGCACCGGCATTGCCCCCGAGAACCTGAAACAGATCTTCCAGCCCTTCTTCACCACCAAGCAGATAGGCAAGGGCACAGGTCTCGGCCTGGCTGTCGTGTACGGCATCGTGAAAATGCACCGAGGCGATATCACCGTCGAATCGAATTCGGATCCCACCCGCGGTTCCACCTGGACGCGTTTCAAGGTGTCGATTCCGCACAACCAGGTCACGACCGACGTGCAGGAAAGGATTGGCTGATGCCCGAGCAGCTACGGATCCTGGTTGTCGACGACGAAGAAGGGATTCGCCTGGGCGTCGCGCGCGTGCTGGACAAGTACGTGGCTAGCTTTCCGGACATCGGGGCTGAGACCAGCTATCTCATCGAATCGGCTGGTACTGGAGAAGAGGCCATCGACCGACTGCACGACCGACCGCCGGATATCTTGCTGCTGGATCTGAAACTGCCGGGGATTGGAGGCCTCGACGTTCTGAAAGAAGCCCGCAGCTTGGAGCCGCCGGTACTGACCATTATGATCACGGCGTACGCATCGGTGACCACGGCGGTGGAGGCGACCCGCGGCGGAACCTTCGATTTTCTTCCCAAGCCATTCACGCCCAACGAAATCAAATCAGCGGTCAGGCGCGCGACGCGCGATCTGATACTAAGCCGGCAGGCCAAGAAGCTGGCCGCAGAGCAGCGACGGACGCGATTCGAAATCATCCGGGTGTTGGTGCACGAGCTGAAAGCGCCGCTTGGCGTGGTCGAGGGTTACTTGGGCTCGATTCTCGACGGGGTCGTCACCGACAAGGATACGCTGCAACGGGTGGTGAAACGGTCGATTGCGCGCATCCAGGGCATGCGCCAGCTGATCTTGGATCTGTTGGACGTCACCCGATTGGAAGCCGGCATGAAGGCGCGCGATTTCTCAACCGTGAGCCTGGGCGATGTGGCGCGCGACTCGATGGACAACTTGCGCGCGCAAGCCGAAGCGAAGAAGGTCACCATGGAGCTGGGGCCGAGCGCGGGGTTGGAGCTGGTTGCGGTTCGGGCGGAGATCGAGATCATCTTCAACAACCTCCTCACCAACGCCATCAAGTACAATCGCGAGGGCGGCTCGGTGGGGGTCGAGCTGGCGCGGCACGACGACGTGTTCGAGATTGTGGTTCGCGACACTGGCTTCGGGCTTACCCGGGAGGATGCCGCCAAGCTTTTCAACGATTTCGTCCGCATCAAAAACGCGCAGACCCGTGGAATTGAAGGATCCGGGTTAGGCTTGGCCACCGTGAAGCGCATCGCCGGCATGTATCACGGCGACGCCACCGTCTCGTCCGAGCCGGACAAGGGCAGCACGTTCACCGTCACGCTCAAGGCAACACTGCCAGAGAAGAAGACATAGACATGAAAGACCATCGCATCGTTGGCATTCACATCACCGACCGAGCAACCCATGCCGGGGAAGTGCAGCAGATTCTCAGCAAGTATGGCAAGAACATCCGAACCCGGCTCGGTTTGCACGACGTGAGCGAAGACTCTGCGTCGCCGAACGGCCTCATCCTCATCGAGGCGGTAGGTAGCAACCAGGAAATCGACGCCCTGTCCGACGAGCTTCGGCGCCTGAAAGGGATCCAGGTGCAGAGCATGTTCTTTTCGCATCCACAATGATGGGAACCCTCAAAGGGTTTCTAAACCCGAGGCCCCTGCCACCAGTCCAACCCGCCGCTCTCTACGCTCGGCCTCGCGCGCACTGGCTGCGGCCGGCAAAGCCGGCCTCCGCCTACGCGAAAGCGGCGGGTTCCGCTGGCCGTCCAGCCCAGGCGCGCTACGCTTGGGCGAGCAGGAAAGGAAGTTCTAGATGTTACCGCTATCGCAAACCCTGAGCCGTCACGCGGAAGACTTCATCGATGACGCTCGCCTGGAACGACTGGCGGGTGGCGCCGGCCTGGTGGACGTTGCGCGCCTGCGCGACGTGATCGCGAAGGCACTCGACAAGCAGGCGCTCTCCGTCGAGGAAGCCGCGGTGCTGTTGCACGCGCGGGATCCCGAGCTGCGGGAAGAAGTCTTTTCGGCCGCGCGCGATCTCAAGCAGCGCGTGTACGGCAATCGCATCGTCCTGTTTGCTCCGCTTTACCTCGGCAACCTGTGCGTCAACGACTGCGCCTACTGCGGTTTCCAGCGCAAGAACAAGGACGCCGTTCGCCGGACCCTGGGCATGGACGAGATCCGCGAGCAGGTGGTGGCCATGGAGAAGCAGGGGCACAAGCGCCTGATCGTGGTGTTCGGCGAGCACCCGCGCTACGACGCCGACTTCATTGCGACCTGCATTCGCGACATCTACGACACGCGGGTCGGCCACGGCGAAATCCGGCGCGTGAACGTCAATGCCGCGCCTTTCGATCACGCGGGCTTCAAGACTATCAAGGCGGCCGGCATCGGCACCTACCAGATCTTCATGGAGACCTACCACCACAAGGTCTACGCCGAGATGCACCCGCGCGGGACGCCCAAGGGCGACTACCTGTGGCGACTCGATGCCCTAAGCCGGGCCTTCGAGGTCGGGCAGGACGACCTCGGCATCGGCGCGCTGTTTGGCCTGGCCGACTGGCGCTTTGACGTGCTTGGCCTGGTAAGCCACGCGGTCTTTCTGAAAAGCCGCTACGGCTGTGGACCCCACACCATCAGCTTCCCACGCCTGCGGCCCGCCTCCGGCATGGAGATCAGCAAGCAGAACCTGGTCAGCGACGAGGATTTCAAGTTCCTCATCGCGGTCTTGCGGCTGGCGGTGCCGTACACAGGCCTGATTCTCACCGCGCGCGAAACCGCAGAGCTGCGCCGAAGCGCGATGGAATTCGGCGTATCGCAGATCGACGCCGGATCGTGCATCGAGCTCGGCGGCTACACCGAACAGACCTGCGGCCAGCGCATGGAGCGCGAACAATTCTCGCTCGGCGACCTGCGATCGCTCGACAAGGTCATTCGCGAATTGAGCGAGCAGGGCCACGTGCCCAGCTTCTGCACCGCCTGCTATCGCCTGGGCCGCACCGGCGAGCACTTCATGGAGTTCGCCATCCCCGGTTTCATCAAGCGCTTCTGCACGCCCAACGCTCTCACCACCTTCATGGAATACCTGGTCGACTACGCCAGCCCGGAGACCGCGAAGTCAGGCCTGGCGCAGATTCAGGTCGAGCTCGATAAGCTCGAAGACTCGCCCATGAAGCAGAAGCTGCTCGAGCGCCTGGCGAAGGTGAAAGAGACCAACGAACGCGACATGGTGTTCTGATGTCGAGCCTCGCGCCTGGTGGCCGTCACCCTTTGAAGTAGTCGTAGTCTCGCGCGTGGGGAGCGATGCGCTTCTCCAGCGAGCGCTTTTCGAGATCGGTCATGGCTGCGAATCCGTCAGCGACGGCCAGATTGGCGCGCACCTCGTCCACCGTCGAGCACCCCACCACGACGGTATCGGCGTAGGTTGCGGCATAGCGCAAAAGATCGATCGAGGCCGCCGCCCCGACAAGTCGTCCGCCGGCCAAAGCCTTCATCCCCACCACGCCCATGTTGCGCTTGCGTGCTTCCGCCACCACGGTCGGCAAGAACGGCCGATGGCGGCCATCGGCGGGATTGATGGCCACCAAGACCGTGTCGAAGGGAAAGCGTCGCATGGCCTCGAGCAGGACCTCGGGATCGTGGTGCCCGGTCACCCCGATGAAGCGAATGCGACCATCGGCCTTCGCCTGCAGAGCAGCTTGCAGCGCGCCGCCTTGTCCGGTGAGCACGTCCAGCTCGTCGATTTCGCGCACGTCGTGCATCTGCCACGTGTCCAGATGATCCGTGCCCAAGCGGCGAAGCGAATCGTCGAGGAGCCGGAGCGCCCGATCGCGCGTGCGCTCGTGGCATTTCGACGCCAATAGAACGCTCTCGCGGCTGCCCTTGCCGGCGGCGCGGAAGGCTTCGCCGTAGTAGTCCTGGCTTTGTTGGTACGCGGGCGCGGTGTCGCAGTAGCGCACGCCGAGCCGAAGCGCTTCGAGAATGACCGGCACCGCCTGAGGCGCGCGTCCGGTGGTGCGCAGAATCCCCTCGCCGCCGAGCGACACCGGCGACACCTGTGCGCCCGTCCCGCCAAGAGTTCTTGTCACGGTCGTCGATGCCATGGCTCGAAGGCTAGCAGCCCCAAAGCCTTGAGCTCGACCAAGAAACGCCGTTGCCGGTTGCAACATCCAACAACGCGGCGAGGTCCGCCTGCATGTAGAAGGCCAACGAAGCCGCATTCCTGGGCGTGGTCGACGCCATCACCGACATCAGGTTGATTGCATGTTGACCACATGCAGGTATCCTAAGGTCATGTCCAAGATGATTCAGGTCAGACACGTTCCCGACGACGTGCATCGACGCCTGACAGACCTTGCCAGACAGTCGCGCACGTCGCTGTCCGACTATTTGCTGGCTGAACTGGAACGGACGAGTCTGCGGCCATCCCCGAGGGAGATCCTGGCGCGGCTGTCGAAATTGCGACCGGTTGCCACACGTGTATCCATCGTGTCGACGTTACGAGAAGTGAGGGATCGGCACTGATCGTACCTGACGCTTCGGTCGTGGTGGAACTCCTGCTCGGCGGCAGGCGGGGGGCCGACATACATGCGCGCCTCGCGGAGGAGGAACAGCCCTGGCACGCGCCGCACTTGATTGAGGTGGAGGTGTGCCATGTCCTCCGGAGGTTGAATCTATCGCGGCAGGTGACGGATCTACGCGGACGGCAGGCGCTGCGAGACCTTTCGGCCCTCGGACTCTTCTTGCACGAAGACGGCCCGCTCTTGCCCCGCGCGTGGGTCTTGCGGGCCAATCTCTCTGCGTACGATGCGATGTACGTCGCCCTGGCAGAGGCCCTGCGCGTGCCTCTCCTTACACTCGACACCAAGCTGGCGAGGACGACCGGGCACGTGGCGAAAATCGAAGTCTTGTAGTGTCCGAACCCGTTGGGTCACGGCCACGGCGCCAGTCTCGCGGGGCGGCAGGCCACGCTCAACATGGCGGCGCCGATACCATCCGTCAGCGGTTTCCACGAAGACGCGCGCCACTTGCTCTCAAGAGGCCGGGAGCCAATTTTCGCACGTCTTGAGGTCGTTCTTCTCGTCGCCCCGCGGGCATCGACCGTGTGGGCGCAAGAAAGCATTGCCAGAACCGTCGAGAACGAGGACAACTTCACCCGCAGCTTGGCACGGCGACTGATGACAACACGCACAGCAGCATGGACATGAGCACCAACGTGACCGCAGCGAAATGCTGCCTCGCCGGGCTTCTGGGGATTCTCGCGGCCGGTCCGTCGGGGGTTGCCTCGGCCTCGGAGGAGCGCTCGTCTGCGCTTGACTACGGTCTGGCGCTGGGTGCGCTGCAGTTGCGCGACGATCTTTTGCGGCCCTTGCGCTGGAACGGCGGTCAAGCCGTGCTGATGGTGGGGCTGGAGGTGGACACGGGCAGATGGCTTCATCGCGCCGGCATCGAGCTCGGCGCCGGTCTGCTCCAGGATCGCTACGGCGACGGCGGCATGGTCGTCACCCAGAGCGCCCATTACGCGTGTCTGGCGCGGCTCCGCGCCGACCGGCGCATTCACGTGTTGGTGGGTGCCACCTACCGCTACGAATCTATCGACGCGTACTACTACGACTGGGACGATTCATTTCTGTACTGGATGACGTCGCACTCCATCGCGCCCACCGTGGTGTTGGAGACGCATCCCTGGCAGGGCCGCACCCTGCGTGCGTCGTTCGAGCTTCCCGTCGTGGGGCTGCTTTCGCGCCCGCCCAGCGAGCGCATCTACAAAGTGGAGCCGCTGCCCTACGTCTACCGCTGGCCTGCCTTGACCCACCGGAACCCAAGCTGGGCCGGCCCCACGGATCTCTTCGCGCCCACCTTGACCTCGACCTACGACCGCCAGTTCGGTCCCCACTCCGGCATGCGCCTCGGGTTGGATGTGTTCTTTCGCCGAACCGCCGAGCCGCGTCCCTTCTATGCGCTCGGCGAGACCGTGCGGGTGGAGCTTCGCCACGTCTTTTGAGCCAAAGATGGAACACGGATTTTCGCGTCGAAGTCTGCTGCGAAGGCTGGGGGCGGCTGCGGTCGGAACCACCTTGGGAGGCCCCGTCGCCTCGCTTGCCGGCTGCCTTCCCGAGGGGCGCCTCAAGCGCCCGTTCGAGATGACCCCCGAGGCCCGCGACGACGGCTGGCCGGTCGGTACGCCCGCCGACGTGGGCCTGGATCCGAGCGCGGTCGAAGCAGCCTACCGTCGCGTGTTCGACGAAGGTCAGTTGCCCAACATTCGCAGCCTGCTGGTCGCTCGGCACGGAATCCTGGTGGCCGAGGCCTACATCGCGGACCGTGGCGACCTGACCCGCGTGGCTGCCCTGATGTCAGCCACCAAGAGCGTCACCTCCACGCTCGCGGGCATCGCCATCGATCGCGGCGAGCTTGCCTCGCTGGAGGTGACCGTCGGCGATCTCTTCCCCGACAAGACCCAGGACCCCGGCAAGCGCGCCATTCGCCTGCGCGACGCGCTCTCCATGCGCGCGGGGATAGACTTTCCCAACTCCGACTTCTCCCTCGAGATGGAGTACGGCGACTCGGACGACAGCGTGGCCCACATCCTCAGCAAACCGATGGCGCAAGAGCCCGGGACGGTTTTCAAGTACACCGATGCCTCCGCGCACCTGGCCGGCGCCATGGTTCAGCGGGCGGTCGGCCGAACCCTGGACGACTACGCACGCGAGCACCTCTTCGCGGGTATCGGGGTCGAGCGCTTCGAGTGGCTCCACCACCGCGACGGCCTGGCCTACGGGGCTTACGGCCTGTTTCTCGCCCCGCGCGACTTTCTGCGCTTCGGCCAGGCGGCGTTGCGGGCCAAACGCCACGAGGCCGGCGCCCTGGTTTCGCCCGCGTGGATCGACGTGGCCACCTCGTTCCAGGTGAAGCCGAATTTCGACACCAGCTTCGACTTCGGCTTTCTCTGGTGGCTCGTCCCCGACGGCACGGCCTTCACGGCATCCGGCCACGGCGGCCAATTCGCGTACTCGGTCCCCGCGCTCGACCTCGAAGTGGTCGTGACCGCGGATCCGAACTCGAACGAAGACAGCGTCTCAGTCAACGTCGCGGACGCGAAAGCCTTGGCCGACATGCTTGCCAGCGGAGCGACATGAGACACCTCACAGGCGGAGCGAAAGTCGGAAGGACGTCTGCGGAATGTCCGGCAGACGACGCCTTGCCGCGGGACCTGGAAAACGGTCATGGTAGGCTCACCCCTGACTATGAGCACTTCTTCACCCGGCGACTTGGAAGGGCGGGCGGTCGCATTTTTTCGCGACTTGCAGGACCGCATCGTGGGGCAGCTGCAAGCGGCGGACGGACGGGCGTTTCGCGAGGACGCGTGGCAACGGCCGGGCGGCGGGGGAGGGCGATCGTGCGTGCTGGCGGATGGGGGGCTGTTCGAAAAGGCGGGCGTGAATTTCTCCGACGTGTTCGGCGAAATGCGGCCGGACTTCGCCAAGAGCTTGCCGGGCGATGGAATCGCGTTTCGCGCCACCGGGATCTCGCTGGTGCTGCATCCGCAGAGCCCGCGCGTTCCCACCGTGCATGCCAACCTGCGCTTCATTCGTCGCGGCTCGTCGGCGTGGTTCGGCGGCGGCACGGATCTGACGCCGTACTATGTGGTTGCGGAAGATGCGCGGCTGTTCCACCAGTCGCTAAAGCAGATCTGTGGTCGTCACGAAGGCTCGCTCTATTCGCGATTCAAGCCCTGGTGTGATCGCTACTTCTTCCTCCCTCATCGCAACGAGCCGCGCGGGGTGGGCGGCATCTTCTTCGACTACCTTGGCGCAGGCGCCGAACGAACGGCGGGCGAGCCGGAGCCGCCAACCCCGAGCGCATGGGAAAGCGACCCCGAGCGGGTGTTCGCGTTCGTGTGCGATCTCGGCACGCATCTCATGGATGCGTACCTGACCATCGCTTCACGTCGCCGCGACGAGCCCTGGAGCGAACGCGAGCGCGAGTGGCAGCTTGTGCGCCGAGGACGGTACGTGGAATTCAATCTGGTCTACGACCGCGGCACGTTGTTTGGCTTGCGCACGGACGGCCGCGCGGAATCCATCCTGATGTCGTTGCCCCCCGAGGTGAAGTGGCGCTACGCCGCTGCGCCCGAACCGGGCTCCGCCGAGGAACGGTCGCTGGCCGACATCTGCGCAAGGCGCGACTGGGCATCCGATTGAAGAGTCGTACTTGACGAGCGTGGATCTTCAGCGCATTCTACCGGTACACATGCGATTGACGTCTCTGCTTCCTCTCTCGGGACTGCTGCTTAGCAGCGCGAGAGAGGTCTGAGCGCAAGCGCCGACACCAAACCCTCTCTCGCGGAATCCGGAGAGGGTTTTGGTTTATCTGGGCCAGGGCCGTCTCCGAGCAACCCCAAGACAAAGGAGACGCAAATGTTCGATGCCCGAAAGTACCAGCCCCTGACGACCCCCGACTTTTCTGCGCGCACGTGGCCCCAGCGCGAGCTCGACCGTGCGCCCGTGTGGTGCAGCGTGGACCTGCGCGACGGCAACCAGGCGCTGGCCGAGCCGATGGGGCACGAGCGCAAGCTCCGCCTGTGGGACAAGTTGGTCGCCATCGGATTCAAAGAGATCGAAGTGGGATTTCCCGCCGCCTCGCAAACCGATTTCGACTTCGTCCGGTTCCTGGTGGAAGAGCGACGCATTCCCGACGACGTCACCATCCAGGTCTTGACCCAGGCCCGCGAATCACTGATCAAGCGGACCGTCGAATCACTGCGTGGCGCACGGCGAGCTATCGTTCATCTCTACAATTCGACCAATCCATTACAGCGGCGGGTGGTGTTTCGCATGGGGCGGGCCGAGGTGCGCGATCTCGCGGTTCGGGGCGCGCGCCAGGTGATGGAGCATGCCGCCGAGGTGCCCGACACGGAAATTGTGCTGGAATACTCGCCCGAGAGCTTCAGCGCCACCGAGCTGGACTTCGCGGTCGAAGTGGTGGACGCGGTGGCGGATGCGTGGAATCCGTCGCGAGAGCGCAAGATGATCGTCAACTTGCCTGCCACGGTCGAGTCATCGACGCCCAACGTGTACGCCGACCAGATCGAGTGGATGCACACGCACCTCCGCCGTCGCGATCAGATCGTGCTGAGCGTGCACACCCACAACGACCGCGGCTGTGCGGTGGCGGCTGCTGAATTGGCCATGCTGGCGGGCGCCGAGCGCGTGGAAGGAACCTTGTTCGGTAACGGCGAGCGGACCGGAAACACGGACTTGGTGACCGTGGCGCTGAACCTCTATTCTCAGGGCATCTCGCCTGGGTTGGATTTTTCGGATTTGCCAGGCTTGGTCAAGACCGCGGAGGCGTGCAATCAAATGCCCGTGCCCGCCCGGCAACCCTACGCGGGCGAGCTGGTCTTCACCGCGTTTTCGGGCTCGCACCAGGACGCCATCGCAAAGGGGGTGGCGGCCCGCGTGCGCGAGCCCGGGGGCCTGTGGGAGGTGCCGTACTTGCCGATCGATCCCGCCGACGTTGGGCGCGCCTACGAGCCCGTCATCCGAATCAACAGTCAGTCGGGCAAGAGCGGTGTGAGCTATGTGCTCGACCATGTCTTCGGCTATCGGGTGCCCAAGGAGCTGGCGGTTGAATTGAGTGGGCGGGTGCAAGAGATTACCGATGCCACCGGCAAGGAATTGGCGCCGGCGGAGGTGCTCGACATCTTCGAGCGCACGTACTTGGCCGCGTCCGGTCGCTTTGGGTTGGCCGACTACCAAGTCGAGCACAAGGGCGAACGCCGCTGCCAGGTAAGCGCGCGCGTAGCCGATACGGGCGCAGAAGTGGCGGTTCGCGGGGAAGGAAGCGGCCCTATCGACGCCTTCGTCGCGGCGATGGTGGCGCATTTTGGAAAGCCGGCCGGCGTGGTCGACTACAGCGAGCACGCGATGGGCGGCGGCGCCGACGCCGAGGCAGTGGCCTACGTGAGGCTGGAAGCGGAGGGTGGCAGGCGCGCATTCGGCGTAGGGCGGGACCGCGACATCGTGAAAGCCTCGCTGGTGGCAGTCTTGCGGGCGCTCAATGTGGTGATCGCCACAACCTAGCCACGCGTCTGGCCTCGGCCGCAGTTCCGGCACCGGCTGCGATCGGCTATCATGCGCACCGTCGATGGATCGCATCTTCCCTGCACGGTGGCGTGCCGAGGTGTGGCTTTTTGTGGCCATTGCTTCGCTCTACTTCTTTTCGACCAGCAGCGCTCGGCCGTGGGGGGATGCCACGCCGGTTTGGGAGGTGGCCGACAGCATTGTTCACGCGCACAACTTCCACCCCGAGACCCGCTGGCCACCGACGCTGCCAGATGGCAAGGACGGTCAGCTCTACGGCCTTGCACCGCTCCTGCAGGTGTTGGTGCACGTGCCGGGCGCGGCGCTGCAGCGGAAGCTCTCGGTGTGGTTCCCCGAGTATTGGGCGCTGGCGTGGCGGTTGACCGCGCACCTGGCGCCGACCCTGCTCGGGACTTTTTGCTGCGTGCTCTTCTTCGGCATCTGCAGGCGCCTCGGCATGCGCCCGCTGGCAGCGGCACTGACGACGCTGGCGCTGGCCTTCGCCTCGTCGGTCTGGGTGTATTCGCGCTACGCGTATTCGGAGGCGCTGCAGATGCTCTGCTTTACGGGGATGTTCGGCAAGGTGCTCGACGTGCGCGAGCGGCCGACCTGGCGGGGCGCGTCCATTCTCGGTGTGTGGATGGGTCTTCTGGTCAACGCGAAGCCGGTGTTTCTTGTGTCGGCCGCGGGCGCCGGCCTCTTCTTGATTTGGTCGTTACGCAGGAACTGGCGTGCCGTCGTGGTGGTGGCTGCCGCCGCCAGCGCCAGCGCGATTCCGCTCGGAGCGCTCTACCTTTGGTACAACTACCTGCGCTGGGGCAGCCTGACCTTTACGGGCTACGGGGTTGCGGTTTCGGCGGTGGGGATCGCCGCGGGGCCGGGCCTGCACGAAAATGCGCTGGTGGGATTGTGGGGCATGCTCCTGTCACCTGGCAAATCGATCTTCCTTTACAGCCCGCCGCTCCTGGTGTCGCTGTTCGCGTTCGGTCGCTTCGCCAAGCGCTTTCCCTATCTGGTCCTGGCGATGGTGCTGACCGTTCTGCCGGCGCTCTACATCCACGCGCAGATGATCTCCTGGGCGGGCGACTACGCGTGGGGCCCACGCTACACGGTGTTCGCGCTTCCCGTCCTTTTCTTGCCGGCCGGTTTTCTGCTGGACGACTGGCTGGAAACGCTGGCCGGCCGGCGACGGTGGCTCGGCTTGGGCGCCCTGGCGTTGGCGTTTCTGCTCGGGGCGGGCGTGACCTACCTCGGAAACGCCATCTACTGGGACCATTTTATTCGGGTCGAGGCCGAGGCGACGCAGGCGTGGCTTGGAGTCCCCAACCGCAAAGGCGACAGCGTGAGCGCTCCCGCGGCGT
>CAZBIU010000128.1:0-16849 GCA_964491625.1 uncultured Myxococcales bacterium | reverse complement strand
CGTCCACGGCCGCGGATTCGGCCGTGACCGCGACCTTTAATGCTCTACTTACGTGCGCTGCCGCCACCGGAACGGGCTGTGGCGTCACCACGGTTGCCACGCCGACCGCGGCCACCGCCGCCGCCTGCCAGACTCTGTGTGGGACGCAGCTGCCGGCAAGCGGAGCGTTGTCTGGGTGTTGGCGTTTCCAAGGCACCACCTGCACCTGCACCAACGGCGCACCGACCGGTACCGGTGCCGCCGCCGGACTCTGCAACTAGGCACAGCTCCGCGGCTGCCGCTCAGGCTAGAGGAAGGGGCGCCATGAAAATGTGCGCCCCTTTGGGCTGTCGCCTGCACATAAATCGGCCGTTCGTCGAGCGTGCGCTTGTCGCCAACGCCGCACCGGGCGTGAAAATGGGCGGCGTGAGGGCAAGGATCTCGACCTGGGTTTCCGCACAGTGCAAGCTGAGGGTCTCGGCAGGTACGACAGGCACAGGGACGCCGCGAATCCAGTCGCCCAACGGTACACGAGACGTGAACGCAGCAACTGAGTGATCCTGCACATGGCCGGGCATCTGCGCAGAAATCTGGCGCCTTCATCGCGCAGGCATGTCGGTGCTGGGTTGGCGAAGTTGCCGGTGACGACCCGAAAGGTGAGGGGCTCTCAGGAGCCGCCCGCCGTGTTGGTCCAGGTGCCGGTACCGGTACCGGTGCCGGAAAGCGTGTCGGTCAGCGTCACTGTGTTGGATAGCGTCTGACCTGCAGTGCTGGTCGCGGTCGCCGTGGCGGTGACTGTGAGCTGGTAAACAGGGCCTCCCTTGTAGATGTCGATGCCGTAGGCCGCCGCATAGACGTTGTGATTGCTCTGGTCGATGGCGATGGACGACCAATTCTGCTCGCCGATACCAAGCGGGCTGAAACTCCCCGTCCCGCCTGCTTGCTTGTAAATGTCACCGCCGTGGACCACCGCATAAACGTCGTGGTTGTTTTGGTCTATGGCGATGGAATACCAATTGTTCGACCCCGCTCCGATTGGGGTGAAGCTCCCTGTTCCACCAGCCTGTTCGTAGATGTCGTCGATGTAGGCCGCCGCATAGACGTTGTGGTTGCCCTGGTCGACGGCGATGGAATACCAGTATCTTGGTCCCACCCCGAGCGAGGTGAAGCTTCCCGTCCCGCCTGTTTGCTGGTAGATGTCGCCGTTGAAGGCCACAGCGTAGACGTTATGGTTGCTTGGGTCGACGGCGATGGATCGCCAGTAATTCGCCGCCGCACCAAGCGCGGCAAAACTCCCGGTTCCACCCGTCTGTCTGTAGATGTCACCGCCATCTGCCCCCGCGTAGATGCTGTGATTGGTCTGGTCGATGGCGATCGGAATCCAGTACTTCGCCCCCGCGCCGAGCGGGGTGAAGCTACCCGTCCCGCCTGTCTGCTTGTAGATGTCAAGGCCGTCGAGGGCCGCATAGACGTTTCGGTTGCTTTGATCGATGGCGATAGAAACCCAATTGCTTGCCCCTGCACCGAGTGGGGTAAAGCTACCCGTCCCGCCCGTCCGTTCATAGATGTCCATCTGATTTGCAGCGGCATAGACATTGTGGCTGTTTTGATCGACGGCGATGGAATACCAATTCATTGACCCAGCCCCAAGCTGTGTGAATGTGGTTGTGGACTCGGTACTGGTGACCCCGGCAGAATTCTTCCACGTCCCAGTCGCTGTGTAGGTCTGCGTTCCAGACGCCGAGTTGGATCCACTTGCGGTAGCGGTGCCCCGCAGAGTCCCGCTCACGGTTCCTGCCCCAGTCCCAGTCCCGGTCCCGATGGCCGTTCCAATCCCAGTTCCGGTAAGCGTCTGCGAAAGCGTGGCGCTGGCCATGACCACTTGGGTGTTGGTGCCCGTCCACCAAACCGTGCGCGTGATGGTCACCGCCTGCACCGTCGAGTCGGGGGCTGTGCCGGCTGACGTCGCGGTCCCGGTTCCGGTTCCGCTGTCAGTGATAGTCGCCACCACTGTGCCAACTACAGTCATAGTTTGAGTCCCGATATTCGTTCCATCAGCGACCACAATTCCTGTTCCGGTGACCGTGGTGGTGGTCGTCCGGGTGGAGGTTGGCGTGGTGGCACCAGCAGCGCCACCACTTCCACCGCCAGCACCAATGCCGCCACTTCCCAATACACCGCCACCTCCGCCGCCAGAGCCAATGCTGGCGTCCTCTGGGCCAGCGCCACCGCTTCCGAGCATCCCGCCGCTGCCCGTCGTGCCTCCTAATCCCGGAGTTCCACCGCTCCCCGGTCCGCCGCCAGCGCCGCCGATGACGACCGGTGCGTCGGTGCTGTTTGGTGCCGGCACGTCGGCTCCGTCGGCGCGAGAGGGATCGGCGTCCCCAACAAGAACGATGCCTGCATCAGTGCCGCCGGTTCCGCCAGCACCAGTCCTTCCGTCGATGCCGCCTCCGCTGCCGCCCTGGCCGGGGCTGTCGGATGGGGCGACGTCGGATGAATCGATGGATACGATTGCTCCTTGATCGAGCGGCATATCTGAAATCCAAGCATCGACGGAACCCAATCCATCGTATGCCGACCTGTCGGCGCTCGCACCATCCACGCCGGCCACGTCTACGCCACCGGCCTCGGAGTTGCCTGCCCACGGCGCATCGGTCCCGGAACCGTCCAGCGCCGGCCCTCCGTCGCTTGCCCGCACGCAGCGGCCATTGGGAGGATTCACGCACGCGTAACCTGTCGGGCAGTCGTTGGTCGAGCACTTGACCTTGCTCAGGTCGGGCTCGGGGAAGCAGCCCAGCGCGAGGACCGCGACGCCGAAGACGTGACCAATTCGGAGGCCAGATCGCCGACTCATTAGAAAGTCCCCACCAAGAAGGTTCCGGCCATGTCGGGGCTAACCGCTGGCACCGCCGCTACGGAAACCGAACCTTGTCCGCGACTCGAGCCGAGATAGTAAAGAACCGCTCCCCCGACCACGCAGGCTGCGCCCGCCCCGTAGGCAACCCATCCCGCGGTCGTGTAATCCTTTCGAGTGGCATCGGTCTGGGAATTCCAGTTTGCCTCCAGATCGTGCGCCATGCTGCGGACCTTGAGGTCCAGCACCAAACCGGTCACCAGCCCGGCCACACCCAGCCCAGCTACCACAGAGCCGGCGACGCGAAGCCCGCTGCCCGGTCGGCTGTCACCGGGCTGCGTCGGGCCAGCGATCACCTCGGCCGACTTGCTTTCCACCATAGGCGCCTTTTCTACCGCCAGCTTGGGCGCCTCCGACGTGGCCCCGGCGGGCCTTTCCCGCAAGTACGATTCGCAGGTTGCGATGTGTCGGTTTGTGTCTCCCTTGTCTTGCTCGCTCAGGCCCTTGGCCTTCTCTAGGTACTCGCGAAAGCGGTCGATGGCGTCTTGATAGCGATGGTTCTGCTCGAGGCAGCGGCCCTGGTTGAAAAGGTAAGTCGGGTTGTTGGTGTCCAGGTACAGGTCGGCAAGGATCGCCGCCCCTGGTCGGCCGAGCAGACCAGCCCTGTGCCACCGGGCGTGGCGCTGGTCGCTTGTTTTGTCACCAGATTCTGGCAATCCGCGATGTGCTTCTGCGCCTCGGCCTTCTCTGCTTTGCTGAGCTTCTTGGCTACCCGCAGGTACTCCTCGAAGCGTGCAATCGCCTCCTCGCAGCGACGGTTCTGCTCGAAGCAGCGGCCCTGGTCGTAGATGAAGACCGCATCCTCGGTTTTCACGAAGAGCTCGGACAGAATCGCGGCGCCCTTGGCGTAGTCTCCCGATAGACAGGCCGCTCGGGCGGTCTTTTCCCGGCGCTCGAGGTCCTTGCCCCAGGCTGTACCGGCGGTAGCGAGCAAGGCGACAAAGAGAAGGCAGTATTTGAGCAAGGTCATGGCATCCGTCTCGGATAAGTAGACGCAGAGCATGTTCCTGCACAACGCAGATCTTAGCAAGACGATTTGGACACCGGGTCACTAACCCCCCGGCCACGCCGCGCGGTCGAGGAACCAGATCATCTGCGAATCGGGATCGGGAACCACGCCGGAGATGGGCAGGGCGTGGAAATCGGCCTTGCCGCTGGCCGCGGCGGCGAGGGCAGGGCGTTTGCTGGCGCCGGTGACCAGGGGGAGAATCAGGCGAGCCCGGTTGAGCACTTGGTAGGTCATGGTCATTCGCGGCCGGGGCGGCACGACGGTGTCGGCGTCGTTCAGCACGACCAGGCGAAGCCGCTCGTCGAGGGCGGGCGAATGCGGGAACAAGCTGGCGGTGTGGCCGTCGGGGCCCATGCCCAAGACAACCGCGTCCAGGCGACCAGGCGTCGAGCTTCCTTGCGCAAGGGCTGCTGCCAGCGCCCGCGCGTAGTCCGCGGCCCCGTCGGGAAGCATCACCGGCATTGGATGGAGATTCTCGCTGGGCAATCCGAGCAACGGCGCCAGGCGGTCGCGAATCAGCGCGAAGTTCAAGCGTGCATCGTCGTCGGGCACGCAGCGCTCGTCGACCATCCACAGGTGGGCCCGCTTCCACGCCCGCGCTTCCAGGCGTTTGTCTGCAGCCAAGGCGTCGCACAGAAGCGTGCCCGACGATCCGCCGGAAAGCGCGAGGTGAACCAGGTTGCTCTGCCCGAGGCGACGGTCGAGCTGCTCGGCCAAACGGTCGGCCATGGCACGCGCGGCCTCTTCGGGTGTGGTTGCGATCACCTGTTGTCCGCCGAGGCCGCTCTGCGACCCGCGTGCGGTTGGATCCGCGATTCCCCCTGACATCGAATCTAGATCCCGCCGCCCAGAATTCCGGGATCCATCGGTCTGGGCAAGGCGGACCGCGACCCGTCACCCTCGGGATTGCGCCACCTGCCGTACGCCTTGATCAGCGCATCTGCACCCGCGGGACCCCAGCCTCCCGACGAATAGGTTTCAAGTCCCTCGCGTCCGTGGTCGCGCCAGTAGTCGAGCACGGGCATGACAATGCGCCAGGCGGCCTCCACCTCATGGCGATCCTTGAAGTGCGACTGGTCGCCGCCGACCGCTTCCATGAGCAGCATGGCGTAGGCTTCAAACGGGACCGACTTGAATTGCGCCTGGTAGTCGAAGTCGAGCAGCGCCGATTGCAGGTGCAGCCCCTGGCCCGGCACCTTGCCCTCGAAGCGGAAGCTGATGCCTTCGTCGGGCTGCACGTTCACCACAAGCTGATTGTGGCGCGGGCGCAGGGGCCGGTTGTCGGCGCTGCGGAAGAGGTGTGGCGCCGGTTTGAAGTTGATCACGAACTGGGTCAGCTTGCGCCGCATGCGCTTGCCCGTGCGCAAGAAGAAGGGCACGCCATCCCAGCGCCAATTGTCGATCCACAGCTTCATGGCGGCGAAGGTTTCGCAACCAGAATTGGGTCGCACGCCCGTCTCGTCAAGGTAGCCGCTGGTCCACGGCCCACTGGCCGCGCCGGGGCCGTACTGCCCGCGCACCGCCATTCCGGGCACGTCCTCGTACACGATGGGGCGAACCGCCTCCAGCACCTGGCGCTGCTCGTTGCGCAGATCCGATGCGCGGAAGGCGCTGGGAGGCTCCATCGCGACCACCGCCATAAGCTGCAGCAGGTGGCTTTGGATCATGTCGCGCATGGCCCCGACACCATCGTAATAACCGGCGCGATTCTCCAAGCCCACGGTCTCGGCCGCGGTGATCTGCACGTTGTCGACGTAGCGGCGATTCCACAGGGGCTCGAAAAGCAGGTTGGCGAAGCGAAAGATCAGCAGGTTCTGCACCGTCTCTTTGCCAAGATAGTGGTCGATGCGGAACACGTCCTCGTCGTCGAAGACCCTGCCGATGGCCTGATTCAGATGCTGGGCCGTGGCTAGATCCGATCCGAAGGGCTTTTCCACCACAATGCGCTGGCGTGGCGCGGCCTGACCTTGGCCCTGGCACCAGGCCTTGTCACTCTTGACCAATCCCGAGGCACCGAGGTTTCCGATGATGGGCTCGTAAAGCTCGGGTCCGACGGAGAGGTAGAAGACGACGTTGCCGCCCGTGCTCCACCTTTCGCACTGGCGCTGCAGCTCCGCGCCGATACCGGGCCAGTCGGCGCTGTTCGCGGCGTCGGCAGCCAGGTAGTCGAGACGCTGGGCAAAGTGCTGCCAGGCACCTTCCGAATAGCCGTGCCGAGTCGCACACTCGGCCTTGCAGCGATCGCGGAAGCCTTCGCTGCCAAGCCGGCTTCGGCTGATGCCAAGCACACCAAGGCCGTCGGGAAGCAGGTGGGCAAGGTCAAGCTCGAACAGGGCAGGGACCAGCTTGCGCTTGGTCAGATCGCCGGATGCGCCGAAGATTACAAGTAGGCATCGAGGGGTTGCTTCAGACATTTTGGGCAAGCATAGCGCGCAAATTCGGTTCGGAAACAGGGGCGTTCGCTGAAAAGTCGACCGGGGCGCTCGGTTTTTCGGGCGGAATTCGCGCCACCGCCGACCTTGTAGGACTGGGGACTACGCGGCGACTGGCCGCAAGCCGACAAGAATATCGGCCGGGCCGTGACTCAAAAAACGACCAACTCCACCGTATTCTCATCTCAACCAAGTAAAGCGTTATCGAGAGGGGGCCACGATGGAAGACAGACCAGCGACCGGCGAATTGGATCTGCGGCGGGTTGATGCTCGCCCGGTCCACGGATCCGTGGCCGAGGATGCTTGGGTCGCGCGTGGCCGCTACGCTGCGTTCGGCGTCTCTTGGGCTATCCAGGCCGACGACATCTCGGCCTACCACCTCCTGCTCGACCGTCTGCCCCCCGGCGCTGCCCCCACCAGCAGCAAGAACAACGTGCGCAGCTATGCGTTCCGCACCATCCCGCCCGCAACGCCCGGCGACGACGTCAGCTTTCTCCTGCTCGCAGATGGTCGGCCGCTCGTGCGCTCGTCCGAGCCCTCGGACGTTGCCGATGCCTTCGAGGAGAACCTGAACTGGCTGGTGGCCGAGCGTTCGCAGCGCCGGGTCTTCGTCCATGCCGGCGTGGTCGGCTGGCGTGACCGCGCGATCATCATTCCGGGCGGCCCGCGCAGCGGAAAGAGCACCCTGGTACGGGCGCTGGTCGCCTGTGGCGCCACCTACTACTCGGACGACTACGCGGTTCTCGACGGCGGCACCGTGCAGCCGTACCGTTCGCGCCTGCCAGAGTGCAATGGCGAGTACGCCGGCTTGTCGTGTCTGCTCGACGAGCTTCGTGGTGTGCCGCAGGCGGGGCCCTTGCCGGTCGGCATCGTGGTGTTCGCGCCGTACCAGGCAGGGGCAAGCTTCAAGCCGAAGCTGCTCTCGCGCGGCAAATCCTTGCTGGGGCTTTTCAAGCAAGCCGTGGCGGCGCAGCGCCGGCCGGAACATGTGCTGCGGGTCCTTGACGCCGTTACTCGCAAGTGCAACGCGCTGGAAGGCGTGCGCGGCGATGCGCATGCCGTGGCGACCTATTTGCTCGACCGGCTGGTGTGAAGGAGGCTTTCAGGGTCCACCAGGAACACAGAGAAGGACAAACGGCTATACCTCCCCGATCCGTCCCCCCCGTCCTTCTCTGTGGTCTTGGTGGACCCTGGCAGCAAGCATCCACGCGACGAGCGCCGCCAGGGTGGCCAGACTGATGGCCACCCCAAGGTGATACACCAAGGTCGGGCGCCACGCGGCCGCGATGCTGTGGGCGCCCGCGCCGACCTGGGCGCAGAGGATGCCGGTGCCAGCGCATGGGTAGGAAGCCAGGGCCGCGCCGTCGCTGCGTACCGACCATCCCGGAAACCAATAGATCGGCAGACGCAGCTCGCCCGGCTTGGGAAGCTGGACCTGCAGGGAGAAACTGCAGCGCAAGTCGTGGCTGGGAAGCTTGACCTCGGGCAGTGGCAGGTCACCGAGTGAGACCTGCTGGCTGCGCATGATTTGCGCTAGCGCTTTGAGATCGCTTGCCCAAATCGGACGGAACTCGTCCTGAATGCTGGTGGTGAAGTAGCCCACGGCAAGTAGCTTGCGCAGGCAGGTTTCGTCGCAGACGTAGGTCGCGCTCGGTTGGCAGTAGCGAAGCGAGCCGGCTGCCAACCCGAGCGCGGCGCACACGGACAGCGCAACCGCGGGCCCCGCCTTGCGGAAGCGCTGCCGATACCTCGCCACCAGCACCCGCACCGCGAAGGCGGCCGCCACCGCCACCACCAGCGTGCCCGGCAGGTGCAACCGCCAGGGAAACTGCAGAAGCGCGAGCGGCGACACGACGGACCAGATGGGCGCGGCGTAGACCGTGGTCAAGAACGCAAGCAGAGCGGCAAGCAGCGCGATCCCAGCGAGACGTGCACGCCGGCGGGTCGCGTGCCTTCCCGAAAGCGCCACCGCGATCGGCACGAGCAATAGCGAGGCAACCTGCGCGAGGCCCAGTTGCAAAGGCATGGTGTCGTCGGGCCCAGGCACCGAGAAGCCATAGCCCCAGGCAGTGGCGACGAGTTGGTGCAGGTAGAGGAAGTGCTGTCGGTAGTCGAGGTAGGCGCTGAAGTCGTTGGCCAACCCCACGTAGCCGCGGGCGAAGACGATCGGCAGCCAGAAGAGTGCCGACAGGAAGACGCCGGCGACCGGTGCAAGCAGGGCTCGCGTCACCCCGGCCTTTCGTTCGGGCGCCGGCCGGGTCAGTGCAAAGAGCAGCCCGACCGCGGCGATGGTCGCGCCCAGGGTGAGGCCGCTGATGTTGTGGCAGAGCACGATGGCAGCAAGCAGGGCCGCACAGGCCAGCAGATACGGCCGTCCGCGTCCGGCCACGAAGCGAAGCATCGCAAAGAGAGCCCACGGCCCGAACGAGCCCGCGATAAACTCTGGATAGTTGCCGCGGACGTAGAGGTCGGCGAGTTGGTAGGGCGCCAGCGCAAAGAGCGCCCACGCCACGAAGCCGCCCGCGCGGCAGCCAACCTCACGCCCGAGCCGCCAAGATCCCGCCGCCTGCCACAAGGCCGCCGTGATGACGACGGTGTTCATGGCGGTGACGGGAGAGATGCCAAGCACCTCTAGCGCTGCCGCGAAGGCGTAGGCCAGCCACCCGTAGTAGATGAACAGGGGATATCCGAGGCCACCGGCCAGCTCGGGCACCCAGCGCGGGATGAGCTGTCCGTTTCGCCACAGGTCGGCGACCAGGAGCACGCGAAGGGCGTGGTATTCCGAATGGTGCCCGGCCAAAAGGTGCGGCGAGAAATACCAGCGCAGCGACCACAGCATGATCGCCGTCGCGAGACCGCCGGCAAGCAGCGCGAGGCCCCGACCGGATAACCAGGTTGGCCCCGTTGCCCTCGGCTTGTCATTCGCTGCCTGCATGGGTGGAATTTGCCTTTCTATCATCTTGCCTTTACACCGGCAGGGCAACCATCGGGAGCCCGGCTCTTGCTGCGACCAAGCCAAGAACCGCTGCGCGAAGCTGGTGGCCCTGGCGGCGCGGGCTTGCGCAAGACAGCCTCGCGGCGTCGCTGCGGTTGCCCCGAGATTGGGGCTGTGATCGTGGGGGCTCGGCGGGGAATCAGTCGCGGCGCCGTCGGCGCAGGACCAAACCGGCCACGGCGATCAGGGCAATCCGCATGGGCGAGGCGCCGGGCCTCTGGCCAAGCTCACAGCTGCAGCCGCCCTTCGCGGCGGCCGTGGTGACAGTGGTGTCGCCACCAGTGCCGGAAACGCCACCACTGCTGTTCGGAGAGGATGTCGTCGTTGCGGCGGGGCTACCGCCGGTACCGTTGGACGCCGTCGTCGCGGTCGCGCTGCCCCCGTTGCCGTTCGAGGTGCCGCCGCCATGGCCGGGCGTTCCGCCGCTTCCGGTCCGTCCGCCGCTGCCGTTGGCGCCTCCGCCGCTTGCAGGCGTTGCGGGCGCATTGCTGGTTCCACCCGTCGGCGTGGCGGGCGCGTTTCCTCCGGCGCCGCCCTTGCTAGTCGCGGGCGCCGTGGTGGTCGCGCCACCGGCACCAGTCGCACCACCTGTCCCGGACGTCCCGGCGGAGCCGCTCTGGCCACCGCTTCCCACAGGTCCGCCGGTCGAGCCGTACTCGAACGCGCCGAGATCATACGCGGCGCCGGCCGGCCGCGGTCGGTCCAAGAAGTCCGTTGTAACGTACTGGGTGACGCTGGTGTCGCTCACGCCCTTGTCAATCGCGATGCTGCTTTGAACCAGGTCGTAGGCCGACGGGTCCGACCTGGATGTGATGTCCTTGAAGCCGGGATCGGTCGTGACAACGATATCGCCCGTCACGGTGATGTTCGCAAGAAGCGCGTCGCTGCCCCGGTGGGTGACATCGATTTGGTTGTAGGGTTTGACCTTGGGGTCGAAGTACCACAGGTTGTTCGTCCAGTAGATGTCGCCCGGACTGATTTCGCCCCCGCCGGTTACGCCCGACGACGTGCTGTTGAACGCAATTGCCTGAATGCCCGAGCTGCCGAAGTCGTTCAGGTTGATTTGCGTGACCCCGTCGGCCGCCGTGGCGGTCCCCATGTCGTGGTGAACGATGGTGTTGTTCTCCCACCGGACGTTGGTCAGCTTCGTGTTGTTGACCTGCAGAAGCGAGATCCATCCGCTGTCCACCATGACGTTGTCGTGGAACACGGAATTGGTGAACTTTCCCTTTACATAGTCGCCCGACCCCGTGTTGAACATGCTGGACACTTCGAAGAAGCCGCAGCTGTTGTACGAGAAGTTGTGATCGATCTCCACGTCCGTGACCTCGCTGGCATAGCCGACAGTCACCTCGGTAGCACCGCCGTCACATCGGATGCCGCCGCCGTTGGTATTGCTGACCCATTGGGCTGCGGTGGAACAATTGACGAAACGGTTGTGGTGGACCCTGACGTGCGAGCTGTTGACGAAGATGCCTTCCGCGCCACCCACGGCATTGGGATCGACCCCGGGAGGTGCGTCCACACTGATCGACAGGTCGTGAACGTAGCTGTCGTGCACTTGCACGTAGTTGCCGGAGGTCATCATCCCGATGTCGCAAAGAGTGATCTCGCAGTTCTTGACCTCGCTTGGCTGTGCCTGGGTGCCGCCCCCGATCATGACGCAGATGCCGTCGGCCAGCGTGCTCATCTGTGCGTCGCTGCGCGAGCCGGAGATGTAGAGCCCGTCGATGGTGATCTGGGAGAAACTGGAGAACACGGCGCCGCTGCTGACTTCGTGCGGTTTGATGAATTGGGGCAACGGCTGGCTCGCGTCGCCGTAGTTGGTGAGGACCTTGATCTTGCCGCCGGTCAGGTTGACCGCGTAATTCTTGCTGCCCGAGGGGATGTTGAAGACGCTGCCGCGCTTGAACTTGGCGGTCGTGCACGACGCTGGAATCTTGGCCAGGCTCTTGACGGCTTCGGCCTCGGAAAGGCCCGACTTGGCGTCGTCACCGCTGACACTGTCCACGAAGCAGTCGACCGCGTACGCAGTGACGGGCAACAAGAAGATTATTCCGGCGCCTAAAAGCGCCAATTGCATGCGTGCCATGAGACACCTCCAAACGGTGATGCTGGCTAACCAACGCTAGCTCGGTCTCATAGGAGTGTGTTCGTCCGGCGAGTTGAGCATGCCAATTTCCAGCTATTGGGGGGTGGTTTCTTGCGGCGTTTCCACGTTCCCGGTTCTCACGACGAGGCCTTGGATGTCTCCGCGACGCCATTGCCGAGCCAGTCCGTGGGGCAGGTGCCAGCCTACGGAAACCCGTGAAAGCGTGATGTCACAAGGTTATTCTCCGCCCCGATGACCCGGCCCACCGCACCCGACGACCAGAACGCAGCTCGAAGCGCCCCGTGGAGGCGGCGCCGATGGCCGCCCGCACCCTTCGTCCTATGCACAGCGGCGGCGGCCGGGCTGCTGCAGTGGATCGCGACGTCGCCACGTTGGCTGGTTCAGATCAACTGGGACGCCGGCACCTACCTTCACATGGTCTCGGCCGGCAACATGGTGTGGTCGAGCCAAACCTGGACCGCGCATGCCGGCCTGCAATACCTGTATCTCGCGGCCTGCGCAGTCGTCCGCCTGGTTCACGGCACGCCGGCCGACGGATTCCGCCTTCTCAACGCGACCGTGTTCTCCATCTCGGCGGGGACCCTGGCCTATGTCGGGCTCAGGCTCACGCACAGCCGATTGCTCTCCGCGCTGCTGGTTGCCGTGTGGGGCACGGCGTTCGTCACCCAGTTCCTCACTTTCACACTCGAGGACAACCTCGTCTTCAACACGCCGGCCATCGTGCTGCTGGGCTGGTGTGCGGTACGCGCTCCGCGCTGGGGCTGGCGCGATAGCGTCGCTGGCGGGTTGCTCGCGGCGTTGGCCTTCCTGCTGTCGATACAGGGGATCCTTTACCTCTTTCCGCCGTTGTTCTTGGTGGCCTGCCTTCCGGGTCGTGGTCGGGCAGGGAGCTTGGGGCGTCGGACGGTCGACGTGTTTCTCGTTGGGTTCGCATTCTTCGTTGGCGTGGTTCTGTTTACGCTGTTCTGTCTGGCGATGTTCTCATCGACCTGGCGGCAATCCCTGGCGTATCTCGCCACCCGGCCCACCAGCACCTTTCCCCAGACCAAGGCGGCTCTCATTGCCCAGGTGTTCGACGTAAAAGCAGCCTTGCGTACCATCGGCATCGCCGGGTCGCTGCATCTCTTCCGCAATCACAGGCCAGTGACCTCGACGGCGGGACTGGTCGCGCTTGGCGGCGTGATCGTCGCGGTGGAGCTTGCAATGCTCGCAGCCTCAGCGTGGTGGTCGCGCCGGACCAAGCGATGGGCTGCCTTCTTCTTTGCCGTGGTTCTGCTGGCGCTGACGTTTCTCACCTCGGTCTACCGGGACGTCGAATACGCCTACCTGAAGCGAACCGATTTCCTTCCCGTGTTTCTTGTTCTCTTTCTGATATCTACCTTGGGGGAACTGTCCCCGTCGCTGCGCAAGCAGAGGGTTTTGGCGCTCGGGCTCGCTCTGTTGGTCGCCTGGCAGCTCGCCACCGGCCTGGCCTGGCGCAACCACGAAGTCGCGAGCTACGAAACCTTGGACCAAACCATTCTCGGCAGGCGGATGCCGGGCTACCACGGCCTGCCACCCGAGGGGGCATTCTTGCGCCACTACCGCGACCTGCGGGCGGCCAATCCGCAGGCGTGTGCCTTCGTCTTCGATTTCGCCGAGCTTCAGCACGCCCGCTGGAACCCCGACATCTCGGGCAGCATCTGGTCCGAGCTGCCGCGCCACTTCGTGCTCGTCTCTCCGAGCGCCATGCGGTCGTGGCCGCGCCCACTGGCCGCGCTCGATCCCGCGCAAGCCACGGCGACTCTCCAAGGCTGCGAATGGCTGTCCCTGGGCGCACGGCATCGCCTCGGCCTGCCGGTTGCGGCGGCACGGTAGCGTGTCGCGCCCGCGGCCCCTTTGACGCCGGCCTTGATCCAAGGGACAATCCACGCGTGACGAACGCAAGCGATCCGTCTGCGATGGAAGGTGGAAGCCCGAGGGAGTCGGCCCAGGCCGGCCCGCGCTCGGCCGAGCCCGAAGCCCTACAGTTCGACAAGGCCGATTTCGCCGGGCCGCTTGCGTTCAAGACCTGCGAAGCCTGCAAACAAGTCATCGCGGCCGAGTATTTCGAAATCGGCGGGCATGTGGTGTGCCCGCGCTGCCGCGGTCTGCTGACGGGCGACATGCCCGACAAGTGGCGCTTCCTGCGCGCGCTGCTCTTCGGCGGCGTCGCCGGCATCATGGGAACCGTGATCTGGTCCTTGATCATTCATTTTACCGGGTACGAGATAGGCCTCATCGCCATCGTCGTCGGCGTGGGCGTCGGGAAGGCTGTGCGCAAAGGCTCGCGCGGGCGCGGCGGTTGGAAGTACCAGACCCTGGCCATGGTCCTGACCTACCTGTCTATCACCACCAGCTACGTTCCCATCGTGGCCAAGGACTTCGTCCAGGGCGCGAACAATCACGCCGCGAAGACGGCCGGCACCAGCGCGACCGATTCTCCGGTCGGACGGCAAGGCACGGATGCCGCTGCGACTTCGGGCTCGCCAGCGAAATCCAGCTTGCCCGCGCCGGTTGCGTTGCTGGCCTTCCTGGCCCTGATGTGGGGATTTGCGCTGATCGCTCCGTTCCTGGCCGGGGTCAGCAACATCATGGGCATCATCATCATTGGCATCGGCCTCTACGAGGCGTGGAAGTTCAATCGTCGGGTGGTCGCGACAGGTCCCTTCCGGCTGGTTGCGCCAGCTTCGCCTGACGCGGTCATTCCTGGGTCGCCGTGACCTTCCCCGCGCAGCCCGACGCGGGCTCCCCCCGCCGAGTCTGCCCCCAATGCGGGAGCGAGCTGGCGGTGTCGCTTCTGGCTTGTCCGTCGTGTGCGGCGCTCGTGCATGCGGAACGGTTGAAGGCATTGGCAGCCGAGGCCGCGCAGGCCGAGCGCGATGGCAAGCTCGAAAGCTGCGCTGAGACTTGGTCGAACATGCTTGCCTTGCTGCCTCGGGGCACGGTTCAGCATGCCCGTATCAGCCAGATGCTGGCCGAAGCACAGCAGCGCCTTCCGCCCAAGGGCGAATCGGAGCCGGCGACCAGACCCAAGTCGAGCGGGAAGAAGAAGTCAGGCCTTGCGGTCGCCCTGGGCGCCGTCGGCGTACTCTTGCTCAAATTCAAGTGGGCGCTTGTCCTTCTGCTTGGCAAGGGCAAGTTGCTTCTCTTCGGCCTGCTCAAGGCCAAGACCTTCTTGTCCATGGCGCTCGCGCTCGGGGTCTATGCCGCCGCCTGGGGCTGGAAGTTTGCCGCCGGGCTGATCGTGTCGATCTATGTTCACGAAATGGGACACGTGGCGTGGCTCCGCCGCTACGGTATCGCAGCCACCGCACCCATGTTCATTCCGGGCGTGGGCGCCTTCGTTCGCTTGCGCCAGTCGCCGCGCTCTCCAGCCGAAGACGCGCGGGTCGGCATGGCGGGTCCTCTGTGGGGCCTCGGCGCTGCGCTTGGCTTTCTGGGCGTCGGGCTCGCGGTGCCGTGGCGGTCGTGGATCGCCATCGCTTCGGTGGGGGCATGGATCAACATGTTCAACCTTCTGCCGGTCTGGCAGCTCGACGGTGGCCGAGCCTGGAACGCGCTCAACCGACGGCAACGGGGATGGGCGTGCGCAGCGCTGTGGGGGCTGGCTTTTCTCGCTGGCGACGGTCTCTACTTCCTTATCGCCGCCGCCGGGTCTTTGCGCGCGGCGGGAGGCAAAGCTCCGAAGCAAGGCGACCGCGGCGCGCTCACCATGTACGTCGCCCTGGCCGCCATCCTGACCCTGGTCATGCACATCGCCCGTTCCATCGTGCCGATGGGCATGCCGTAGTCGGCGCTCCGACTCCGTGGTCTCTGTGTCTCCGTGGTTAGAATCCGGAAATTGTTCGGCCTTCAAACCGTTCGATGCTCTACAGCCGGATCTTCTGTCCTGGGCCCGGCGCGGTCACCGTCGGGAAGCCGCGCTCGGCAAGCTTCGCCATCAAGGCGTCCTGTGCGGGAGGCTCGCCGTGGACCAGCAGGACTTGGCGCAACTTGCCGTGCTCGCGGACTGCTTCCGTGAACTCGAGCAGGTCCTTCTGGTCGGCGTGCGCGGAGAATCCGTTCAGCACGACGACCTCGGCGAGAAGCCGTCGCATGACACCGAAGACCTTCACTTCGCGATGCCGTTCGACGATGCGCCGCCCGAGCGTGTGCTGGGCCTGGAACCCGACGATGAGAATGGTATTGCGATGGTCCTCCACCCCTTCGCGCAGGTGGTGCAAGATGCGCCCTGCTTCGCACATGCCGCTCGCGGCGATAATGATGTGCGGGCCGGGCTGCGCGGCGATGGCCTTGGATTCTTCCTTGTCGGAAACGTAATGAAGCCCGTCGAACTCGAAGGGTGGATCTCCGCCGACCAAGCGGTTGTAGGTTTGCTTGTCGTAACACTCGGGATGCATCTTGAAGACGTCGGTCAGCTTCACTGTGAGCGGCGAATCGACGTACACCGGTACGGTCGGCACCTTCTTGGCGGCGCGCAGGCGCTTGAGCGCGTAGACAACTTCTTGTGCGCGTTCCAGCGCGAATGCGGGGATGAAGATCTTGCCGCCGCGTCGGATGGTGCGGTTCACCGCCTCGGCCAGCGCATCGTCGACTTCTTCGATGGGGGCGTGCATGCGGTCGCCGTAGGTGCTCTCGCTGATGAGGCAGTTCACCCCGCTTGGGGTTTCAGGCTCGCGCAGAATGGGCATCCCCTTGCGTCCGAGGTCGACCGCGTAGGCGACCCGCACCTGGTTGCCGTCGTCCTCCACGTCGAGCACCACAATCGAGCTGCCGAGCACGTGGCCCGCGTCAAGGAGCTTCAAATTCACCCCCGGCGCGACCATGTGCGGGCGCCGGTAGGGCAGGCCGACGATCTGCCCCAAGATACCAGTGACATCCTCGTGGTTGTAGAGCGGTTCCACCGGTTCCATGGGGAGCCCCTCGCGTTCGATCAACTTGTGGATGTGCTTGGCGTCGGCCTCTTGAATCATGGCCGCGTCGAGCAGCATCGGCGTGCACAGGTCGCGCGTGGCCGGCGTCGCGTAAACCGGACCTCGGTAGCCCTTTTTGTACAGCAATGGCAAAAGGCCCGCGTGGTCGATGTGCGCGTGCGAGAGCACGGCCGCGTCGAGCTCGTCGACCGGTATCCCGAGTGATCGGTTGCGCTCGTTGGATTCGCGCCGGTGGCCCTGGAACATCCCGCAGTCGAGCAAGACCGCCGCTCGCGAGGTGCGCAGGATGTGCTTGGAACCGGTGACCCCTCGGGCACCGCCGACAAATTCAAGCTCTATCAATCGCCGCTCCTTTGGTAGAGGTAGTCGGTGCTCGACCGGTATTACGCGTAGGACGACGCCGCTTCCTGTTTCTTCCCTGTGATGCCCTGGCGGAGGAAATCGAGCGC
>CAZBIU010000127.1:0-16967 GCA_964491625.1 uncultured Myxococcales bacterium | reverse complement strand
TCGAGCAGGGGAACGATCCGCTTTCCGGGCACGAGGTTCGCGACCACAATGGCCCGGATCGGCTGCGCGGGCCGCGCGGTAGGTCCGGGCGCGAGCCGGCCCGGCTCGACCAAGAGGACTGGGCGATGGGGGACGACAAACCGTCGCACCACGCGTCCCATGAGCTCACTCGGCGCGAGGAACATGGCGGCGGACTTCAGGGCCGCCCTTTCCGCCACCTCGATTCGATGCGACGACAGGTCGCCCCCGCAGTCGAGCAGGGACGGAAGGAAATGCACGATCAAACCCAGCGCCGCCCCCGGCCGCGCGGCCCGAGCCAACTGCGGAAGCTTCGCAAGGAAGAGCGAATCAAGCCAGTAGCAGTCTGCGGGGCTCGACCCGGCCAACATCGTGCAAGCGCGAGCAAGCGATATGGCTTCACAGCCGAAGCCAAGCTTCCTAAGCTCCATGACCAGGAACCGATTGTATTGCGTGCCGCCGGTTACTGGACCGTCAACGTCAGGTACGACGAACCAATGCATAGCTGCGAACCGGTTGGAACTCGCAATCGAAAAGCAGGTCTTGGCCGAGTGAGAATCGGCGGACCTTTGGTCGAAGGGCTTGATCCAGCCCGTCTATCTTGCGCAACGTGAGTCCGGGGTGTCCCTGCCCGAGGATGATGGGACTTATCGCAAGGTGGAGGCGATCCACGACACCAGCTCCGAGGAAGCTTGAAACCGTCACGCCACCACCCTCCACGAAGATGCGACGCAACCCTCGCCGACGCAGCAACGCAAGGATCTCTGCCGGCTCCATCAGGTCTCCCGGAGCCGTCATCACTTCGACGACCTCGGCCTGCCCGTGGGACAAACCGCCTCCGCTGGATGGACCGCACATCAGCAGGGTTTGCGCGGCCCCATCTCGAAACACATGTCGATCGACCGGCGATCGTCGTCGGGGATCGAGAACCACGCGCGCAGGGTTAGGCCCCGGAACCAGTCGGGTGGTCAGCCTGGGATCGTCGCACACCACGGTGGCGCGCCCGACCACAATTGCATCGAAGAGTGCACGCAACCGGTGGGTGTGCACGAGATCCTGATGACCGGTGATAAAGCAGGACGCCCCGGTCGACGTGGCGATCTGGCCGTCGAGGCTCTGCCCCACATGGGCGACGACGAAGTCGGCGGCGCTTTCGCCCACGCACAGTGGAAGGAAGATTTCGAATAGATGTTCCACCGATGGTGGGAGCGCTAGGGTTGCGACAAAGCTCTTCGCCGCGCCCGGATGCAGGTCGATCCAGCCGCGCCCGAGCGCAACTTGCTGGAGTTGGTTGGCCGGGTCGAGCCGCACGCCACAGCGACAGGTGACCGGCTGTCCGCTGCTCGCGCGGGCCGCCAGCGCGCGCAGCAGTAGCCAGGCTTGTGCTTCAAGGAGCACCGAATCTTCGGCAGAGGGCACTCTGCTAATTGACACGTGCATTGTCGGATCCTCCAGAAAAGTCGCGCAGGAACGTCAGGAGAAAGTCTTGCATGGGCGAAGGGCTGGTCCCAGGAACCATCCCGCGCACGTAGCCATGGGCGAGGAACCGTTCGACGAACGCCGAGTCGCGACTAATGACGTGGATGGGAACAGCCCAAGACTGTGAACCATCGGTCAATTCCGACACCGGCTGATGGTCGCCCAAGACGATCATGAGGGCGTCGTCGCTCACAAACGTTGTCATGTAGTGTGTGAGAACGTCCAAATCATAAACGATGCTTCGGGCGTAGGGCGCCGAGGCATTCGAGAAATCCGGCCAATTGGTGTAGGCGCGATGAAAGGGCAAAGTATGGTAGAGGCGTCCGTTGCCGATCCTCGACCAGTCGGCAACCAAGGTCGGCACGTGACTCCATGGCGCATGGCTGGATACGAGCACGTAGGTCATGAACAGCGGCGCCGGCTGCTTGTCGACGACCTTGCGGCGGATGTAGTCGAGAACGTACTGGTCCGGCATGGTCGCCCACGCGAAGGCGGGACCGGCATAGTCAAAGTCCCAGGCGCCGTAGGTGGTGTCGAAACCGTACGCGTCGCCCACGGGAGATCTTCTTTCGGTGTTGGGCTCGACCAGAATCGCCCGATACCCCGCGTCGCGAAGAATTCGGGCCATACTGCGCGGATGGGCGAGGGCAAGCAGGTCATATTGCAGCTGATCCGTCGTGCGAACGCCGGTGAGGAACGTCGCATGCGCAAGCCAGGACATTCCTCCGTAGGTCGCGGAATCGACCAGACCCGAAGCCATGGAGAACCCATTGTGAGCCAGGGCCAATTCGGATGCCTGCAGGGCGGGCACCACCTGCTGTCTCAGCGTGGTCCTATCCAGGACAGTCGCGCCGTAGGATTCCACGAAGAACAGGTAGACATTCGCGCGGTGTAACCGAGAGAGGTCGGACGGCGTCTGTCGTAGCTCCCTTTGCACTTTGGCGATTGCCTCTGCCTCGTCAGAGCGACGATCGTACACATTGAGCAGAAACCGCGCTTCTCGGTGAAGGCGGGGCAGGACACTGGCGGCAAAGGCTCCGGCGTAGCGCTTGTTGTAGCGGGTGTCGTGCGTGGCGAAGATCGAGGCCACCGCGAAGGGTAGCACCAGCAGTGTGAAGGTGATGATGTGCTTGGATCTGCTAAGGAATGCAGCCGAGTATGCAAGGGCCCGGTCGACGGCAATCACGAAGATCAAAACCGCAAGCACGGCGAGGGCGAGGCCGGCCAGGAACGTCGCTCGCGAATAGGTGGCGCGCGCGTATCGCAGCAGGTCCGGCAGCAATGGGAGATCGGTGTAGAGAGTAAACAGTCGGTCGAAATAGACGCCGGTGATGCCGTCTCCAATGCGAAGGGTGCGCACCACAATGAAGACAATCAACACGGGAACACGCATCCACCAGGCAAGACGCACGTGCAGAAGTCCGATCACGGCAAGAACGGCCAGCACGATGCTCACATCGAGCGAGGGAAAGAAATACCAGCCGCTTGGCTCGGGCGCAGGGTAGCGCAGGTTGACGACCAGGTTGAGAAACGACCAACATGCGACAAAGACGAGAGTTGGCAGCGCCGCGCGCGGCGACGTCGCGAGGCGGCGGACGCTTGCCCAGACCTGCGGATAGCCGAGCGCGAACGAGCGCGCAAAGGAGGCCGACGTGACCAGGGTCGCACCGAATGCGAACCATGTTCGCCACGGCGCGGGCATCAGGAAGGAAAGCAACAGAAGCGAGGTGCTGACAAGGAACGCAATGCGACCGAGCTGCGAACGGCGGTCCTGGACGCCAGACGGGACAAAGAGCCCAACACAAAGAACGTAGGCGTAACGCAAGGACCCCGGAATCAGTACCCACAGCCCGAGGCCAGCCCGTGACACAAGCAAGTAACCGAGCGCCAGCACGAAAGCCGCGTCCACTTCCATGTCGAAGAGGGCGCCGAAGGGCGAGGCACGACCGAATCGTCGGGCGAGTCTCCCGTCGAGCGCATCCAGTGCGAAGGCCACCGCCATGCCGGATGCGAGCATCAAGTCGCTCAGGTAACGGGCAGCGCCGAGGAGGCCGAGGACGAGAGTCAGCCGCAGGGAAGTGACGACGTTGGCAATTCCGAAACTGCCATCAGCAGTCCAGCGGTCCGCCGAAGCGAGCACGAAGCCCACAAAGGACGCCCCGACACACGCGATCCAGGGCGCCGGGCTGTGCAGGATCAAGGACAGGCCGCAGGCGGCCAGGACACACGTCGCGTGCAGTGGCTCGGTCCAGCCGCGTGTCCTGGTGGAAAGCAAGCAGGCCTCTCTATCGCGCGGGCGGCAGCCCGGTCACGTTCCTGAGCTCGCCGACGCATAGACTAGTTAACAATGTGAATGGTCCCGGCCATCGCCGCATGAATAGAACAATCGTAGAAGAGGGTGGCTGGTGCGCTTGCCGAAACGACGAAGGTCACATTCCCGACCCTGTTAGGGGCGGGGTTGCCGGTTAGCCCCATGTCCATGTAGGCGTTGGCCGTCCCCGAACCCTGTACCGTCTTGACATAGAAGGGGTGGCCAGGTGCGTTCACTACGAACGTGTACGTGCTCCCTCGGCAGAAGGTGAGATCAGGATTGGCTACACCGTCGATTAGGTAGGCGGTCATGCCGCTGTTCACAACCTGCAGCATGCCCGGCGCGTGACAGCTGGCCCCGGTGGCTCCGCCCATTCCCATCGTGCCGCCCGTTCTCATCGTGCCACCCATTCCCATCATGCCGCTCATCCCCATGGTGCCGCCCATTCGCATGGTGCCGCCCATCTCCATCATCCCGCCCATTCGCATAGTGCCGCCCATCCCCATAGTGCCACCCATCCCGATCATGCCGCCCATTTCCATCATCCCGCCAACGCCCAAGCCACCCGAATCGCGGTTGGGGCTCGGTCCATCTGGCCCGGCCGCCCCGTCTACGCCCTGGAATCCTCCCACGCCAGTGGTCCCGCCCATCGCCATCGTGCCTCCCGTCGCGAGCACTCCGCCCGCGCCAGAGGTGGCCCCTCCTCGGCCCACCGCGCCGCCAGCACCAGCAGGCGCACCTCCCGTCACGGACATCCCTCCGCCAAGGCTCATCGCCCCGCCAGCACCGTGCGTTCCGCCTCCGTTCGGCAAGCCGGTCCCAGTTGTGGCTCCGCCCATTGCCGGAACGCCACCGGCGCCGAGCGAGCCTCCCGATCCTGCTACGACGCCGCCCTGCCCGATGACGCCACCGGTTCCGCCGCTGCCCGCGAGCGACATAGTCGTTCCGCCGGCGCCGCTGCCGCCGCCTCCTCCGCAGGAGGCCTGCCAAGCAAGCGCGAAGACAAGAACTGCACTTCGTGAAACCATCGCCTTCATCCACCTTTCGAGTGCCATCACATTCTCCCCAGCGGTCCGGGTTGTCCGGCGGATGACGCCAGATCAACAGGATGAGAGCGGGGTCCTGCATTCGCGCCAAGCCGGTTCCATCGCCTTGTAGAGCGTTGGATAGCTGCCTGTTCAAAAGGTTTCAGCTCCGCCATAATCCGCCGCAAATCCGGCGAATCTGGCATCACACGTGCAGTCATCCCGGGGGAATCCGACGCCCTCTCGGGTGACTCTGATCACTCTTCGACCCAGAAGGCCCTCCGAATCCCGCCGACCTGCGCATCTGTCCCGCCGCGGGGCGGCCAATTCACTCTTCACCAGCATGGGGGCGAGGGCTGCAGGTCGGACATAGCTTCTGTGCTGGTGTAGAGAGCTTTCGTGCTAGCGTAGGAGCCAGTTCTGGCGCAAGCCGGAACTAGCTCTTGAGAGCGTCCGTTTCCCTCGAAGGAGGTTCCTCGACCATGACCCGATCTCATTGCAATGCGCACCCGCTGGTGATTCTGCGAAGTCTCCGTTCCCTTGGGCACGGGCACCTGGCGATGGCTGCCGCGCTTGGGCTGTTGTCCCTTGCGACCGGATGGCCCGCCAGCGCGGCCACTATCACGGTGGACGCGTCCAAGAAGACCGCGGGGAATCCGCACTTCTGGTCTGCCAGTGTCGGCACCGGCACAGCCAGCCTGACCCTTCGCTCGGACTTGCAGACGCACTACAAGATCGGCAACCGCGAGGCTGGTTTTCAGCGCGTGCGCGGCCATGGCGTTCTCAATGACGACATGGGCATCTACAAAGCGTCGGGCTCCCCTGACTTCACGAAATTCGACACCTACCTGACGGCCATCAGCACGGCGAACATGCGCCCCATCCTGGAGCTGGACTTCATGCCCACGGCGCTGGCCACGGGTGGCGACATGCACAGCCCGCCCAGCGACAACACCGCGTACAAGAACTTCATCAAGGCCGTGGTCCAACATTGCGTGGACAAGTTCGGCGCCAGCGACGTCGGGAATTGGTACATCGAAGTGTGGAACGAGCCCGACTATTCCGGGTTCTGGAAGAACACGGACATGAACGCGTACTACACCCTGTACGACAACGCGGCGTCTGCGATTACCTCGGTGCTGCCGAACGCCCTGGTCGGCGGGCCGGCGACAACCGGCCCAAGCAAGATCGCCGCATTCCTGCAGCATTGCAAGACCGCCGGCTCACCCGTGGCCTTCGCCTCTTCCCACGTCTACCCCGGCGGTGACGGCACCAAGACCAGCTCCACCACCGCGGATGCCTCCGGGCTCCTCAACGACAACAACTCGCGAAGGAGCCAAATCACCAGTGGCGGCTACACCACGTCGGCCGTGAAGTCGTTCAACACCGAATGGAACTCGTCCTACTCGGGCCAGGGTGGTAACCCAGCCGACGTGGTCAAGAGCATGGATAACCACTGGAACGTCGGGTTCATTCTCAAGTCCATCAAGCTGCTCACCGACGTGAACTCGGGCGACACGCCCCAGATTGATGTGGCATCGTACTGGGTATTGTCCGACGTCTTCGACGAATCCAGCGGGACAGCCAATTCGTACATGCTGAGCCACAGCAGCCAGCCCTTCGGTCAAGTGTTCGGGCTTATGACCGTGCAAGGCATGCGCAAGGCTGCCTTCAATGCTTTCAAGCTGCTCAACTACCTCGGCCCCAACCGGTTGTCTTCGGGTGGCGGCGGCAGTGACACCAGCGGTGGCATCAACCTGATGGCTACCATGTCTGACGCCGGCGATTCGCTGCAGATCCTGCTGTACGACTACAACAATACGCTCAACACTCCCAGCGGCTCGGGTGACAGCCAAGCCATCGCCGTGAGCAATCTTCCCGCTGCTCTCGCCGGTAAGGAGATCTTCGTTACCACCTACACCGTGGACGAGAAAAACAGCAATCCTTACAGCGTTTGGACCGGCCTTGGCAGTCCTACAAGTCCATCAGAGTCCGACTGGGAGAAGATGCACCAGGCACAGCACCTGGCAGTCTCGACCACCAAGCAGACCCTGACCGACGCTACGTTCAGCACAACCGTGTCCATGCTGAAGCAGTCCGGAATGCTCGTCATCCTCAGCGCCAAGCGCCCGCTGATGGGGCGCGACGCCCTGGTGGAAATCGAGGGCGAGGACTACGACGGCGTCTCGGGCGCCACCAAAGAAGACAGCGGCGACAGCGTCACCCTGGGACAATCCATCTCCTTCGGAAAGAGCGGCGACTACGTGTTCTTCGATAACGTGGACTTCACTGATGACGGTGTGGGCACGGTTCAGCTTCGCGTGAAATCGTCGGCCGATACGACCCTGGAGCTGCTTCAGGGGTCGGCCACCGGCACGTCGCTCGGCAAGTGCACCGTGAGCAACACGTCCGGTTCATGGGCAACCCAGACCTGCACCCTGAGCCAAGCGGCGACGGGATTCTCGGATTCCAGCCCGTTGTATTTGGTTGCCGGCGGTGCGCTTCACCTTAACTACATCAAGTTCCAGGCGGGAAACACCCCGCCTCCGACCGGAGGCACGGGCGCGGGCGGCAGCGCGCCCGGTGGCGCAAGTGGCAGCGCACCCGGCGGCGCCGGTGGAAGCTCGCCGATCGTTACCGGCGGCAGTGGCGCCGGTGCGAGTGGGACAGCTCGCGGCGGCGCAGGCGGCAGCGTGACCGCAGCCGGCGGCAGCGCCGCTGGTGGTGCGGCTGGCAGCGCGCGTGGTGGCGCAACCGGCAGCGGGAACGGCGGCGCAGGTAGCAGCGGTACCGGCGCGGCTGGCAACGGGAGCGGGGGATCAGGCGGGGTTGGAAACACCGGCCAAGGTGGCAACGGCAACATCGGCCAGGGCGGCGGCAACGGAAACGGCGGTTCGAGCAGCAGCGGAAACACCGGCGACGGTGGCAATCCCGGCCAGGGCGGCAACGGCAACAGCGGCCAGGGCGGCAACGGCAATCCCAGCTCCGGTAACGGCGGCAATTCCGGCTCGGGCGGATCTTCGTCCACCGCCGGCGGTGGTTCGTCTGGTTGTTCTTGTCGCGTCGGCACGGGCAGCGATGGGAGCTCGTCCGGAACCTTGCTGATGGTCGGGCTCGCGGCGGTGGCGTTCGGCCTTCGCAGGCAAAGGGCGCGCCGTTGCCGGTGAGAGCGTTTCTTGCATCGCTAGCCATCGCATTTTTCGCCACGGCTTGCTCGAAGGACGCCACCGGCCCGAGCGGGCGGGCGTGTGCCGTCGATCAGATGGCTTGCGGACAAGGGTGCGCCGCCGTCGCGACCGATCCGGAGAATTGCGGCGGCTGCGGCATCCCATGCTCTACCGGACAGATCTGCCGCGACGGCGCTTGCCAGTGCGTGTCCGGGATGGTCTGCAACGGCGCTTGCGTCCCGTCGGACGCCAGCCACTGCGGGGACTGCGCAGTGTCCTGTCCGTCGGGCCAGTTGTGCGGTGACAATGTGTGCACCTCGGCCTGCTCGGCGGCCGAGACCCCGTGCGGAACCGCCTGCGTCGTCACCAGCGGCAACGATGCATTCAACTGCGGCGGCTGCGGCGTGGCCTGCGCCCCGGGCCAGGTTTGCAGCGCGGGCACCTGCGTGGATGGCTCGGCGGTGGGCGCGGTCGGTACCGTCGATGGCGGCACGGGCGGCTCCACTGGGAGCACTTTGGTCACCTCCGCGGAGGGCTCCTATTGGCAGACCGACGGGCAGCTCACCGAGGTGACGAGTGGAAACGTCGACGTGACGGTAAGGGACAGCTCCACCGCGCAGGACTGGGAGGGGTTCGGCGGCGCTTTCAACGAGATGGGCTGGCACTATCTGTCCATGCTTAGCCAGAGCGAGCAGGACAGGGCCATCCGACTCCTCTACGGCGAGGATGGGGCGCGCTTCGCGTTCGGCCGCATTCCCATCGGGGCAAGCGACTACGCGATGGATCGCTACACACTCGACGAGACGGCGAACGATCTTACGCTGGCGGATTTCTCCATCGACCGCGACAAGCAGATGCTGATTCCCTTCGTCAAGGCAGCCCAGGCGGTGAAGGCCAACATTCGCTTCTGGGCCAGTCCCTGGACGCCGCCGACGTGGATGAAGCAGGGTCCGTTCTCGTCCGGTAAGGTGCCTTCGCCGTTCGATGGCGGATCGATGAAGGACGACGACGCCACCTTGCATGGGTTCGCCCAATACCTGATCAAGTTCGTGCAGGCGTACGCGCAGCAGGGGATTCGCATCGAAGCCATTTCGCCGCAGAACGAGCCGAACTACACGGGAAACTACCCGACCTGCGGGTGGACGCCAGCCGTCTACAGGAAGCTCGTCGGGCAGCACCTTGGTCCCTTGGTCACGGACGCGGGGCTGACCACGAAGATCGTGCTCGGCACCTTCAACGGCGGCGGCGGCGCGGATCGCCCAATCGTCAGCAGCGTGATGGGCGATGCGAGCGCGGGCAGCTTCATCGACGTCTTCGGATTTCAGTGGGGCATGATAGACAACGTCGGCAACGTCAAGCCGTACCATCTGCCCATCTGGCAGTCCGAGCACAAGTGCGGCAACTATCCGTGGGAGACGTCGACGTTCAAGGCGGACAAGGCGCCCAACGACCACGCCTACGCCGTCGAGAGCTGGGGCCTCATTCGTGATTGGATCAAGGCCGGCGTCACCGCGTACAGCGCGTGGAACATGGTGTTGGACACAGTGGGCGTGGGCATCGATACCACCCGCGTCTGGCCCCAAAATGCGCTGCTGACGGTGGACGCCGAGGCCAAGATCCTGAACGTCACGCCGGCCTACTACGTCTTCCGACATCTCTCGCAGTTCGTGTCCACGGGCGCGAGAGTTGTCGCGACCAGCGGGGGCGACGCTTTGGGGTTCAGAAACCCGGACGGCAGCCTCGTCGTAGTCATGTACAACTCCGGATCTGCGAAGACCATGACCGTGGCCATCGCTGGCGAGAAACTCCAGTTTGCGATGCCCGGCAACGGATGGGCCACCGTGGTCGCGCGCTGATTACGGCTCCCTATTGGTATTGCTCGCTGTATCCCGCGGGCGAATGGAGCAGCCAGAATGACTGCCCGAAGCCCGCGGTGATTCGGCCGGGCAGACCGGGTTGCGTGTACGGACCCGACTGGGTCGCCACCGCCCAGTCGATGCGCAGCACCGACGAGCCGAGCTGCGGGATCATCCAGCGGAGGCCAACCCCGACGTCGTGGTGCGGGACAAGACCGTCGAACGATTCCGCCGTGTGGCCCACGTCGTAGAAGACCACCCCACCGATGCGCTGTGAATACACGGCGAGCGGAGCGGAGCGAACTTCCGCGTGGGCCACGGCCTGGACTGTCCCCTGGAATTCGCCGATCTGGTAACCACGCAGACCGCTGTCGCCACCTAGAAAGAAACGCGTCCGGTAGCTGTCGGCGCGGATCGCATCAGCCGTTGCCGACACCACCACCCGCGCGGCGCGTGCGATGGATGGCGACGCGAAGTAAAGCAGCGCCGACAGTCGCTGGTCGATGAGCTGTTCCGGTCGAATTCGCGCGGACGCCTGCACCTGCGCAACGCCAAATCCCGAGCCCCAGGGCGCGAACGCCCAGCCCGCCGTCGCGCTCACCGGGTATGCCAGGAAGTCGGCCCCGAGCGCAGGGATTCCGACCCCGATCTCTGCGGCCACGAGGGGCCCAATCCGGCGGTTTTCGCGCAGGTCGAAGGTGTCGAGATCGCGGGTCACGCCGTAGCGTGGGGTAAAGAGCTCGTAGCGTAGGTAGGGCTCGGAGCGCGTCTCGGACAGCGGCGCCCATTCCGCGAGGAATTGGTTGGCCAGGGCGGGATTGTCCGGGTCGATGGGGAAGTCGGGTAGCACCAGCGAGCGCTGACTCTCGACGCGGTAGCCCGCGGTCACGAGCTGGATGATTTCCTGCCCGAACGCCCGCACCACATTGGCGTCGGTAGTCAGGATGCGGCTCCGGTAGGCGAAGGGCACTACCGTTCCCACGACGTCCTTCGTGCATACCAGGTCGTCGCAGAAGTGACGGACCACGGCATCCTGGTGAATCACGTCGACGCCGACGCCCCACCGGCTCGCAATGGAGTACAGAGGGTAGCGCAGCGAGAAGAGCTCGTTGTCGCCTTCGTAGTGGTCCGAATCACGCGCGTACCAGGCTGTGCCGGTCGCTAGGAAGGTGAGCCGCGTGCCCAACACGTTGGGATCGAAGTACTTGGGTCCGATGCCGAAACGGCCCTGGTCCATCTGGAAACCGGCAGCGAGTTGCTTGCGCCAACCGAAGAGGTTGTTCTCGGAGATCGACGTGCTGAGCTGCGACAGTAGGTTCCTTTGAAACTGGAATTCGGTGTTGAAGCGCAGGCTCCACACGTCGCGCGTGACCGCGAGCAGGTCGACGTTTCCTGGGACGGCCGACACCACAGGCACGAGCGCGATCACGCTGGAGAGCTGTGGCGCCCCGAACACGGTTCCGTCTGCGAAGAAGAGCGGCGGCGACGTCTGCAAGTTGCGCACGCTCTCGTCGACCAGCGCCGCGTCCCAGGGCTGGCCCGGTGACACCAGCAGCTCGCGCGCGATGACGTCGGAGCGCGTGGTTCGGTGCAAGAGATTGAGCAATTGGAAGTGCCAATCGTGCTGCGAGAACACATCCTGGTTGACGACGTAGATGCGGCCAATGACTTTGCCGTCCGGGCTCGGGTCGACGGACAGTCCCAAGAGCGCAAGGGCGTCGCTAACGCACTCGCGCTCGAAACGCCCGAGCGCCTGCACCGGCTCCGCGCGCGCGGGTGGCGCCGTCCCGCCAGCGAGCATCAGCGTCACGGCTGCGGCTGCAGCCGCGTTCGATACGCGGCATCGACGACGCCGAAAGCTCACGAAGGGGAGCTCCAGATCGAGCATCACTTGCGAACTTCGCTCTAGAACAACGTATAGATGAATGGCGCGGCGGCAGTGCCTCCCAGAATCGCGAGGGCGCCGAGCCCAATGAGAACGACAACGAGGGGCAAGAGCCACCATTTCTTGTTCTGGGCCAAGAGACCCAGCAGATCACCCACCAACGAAGATTTCGTTTGTTTGGCCGCAGAGGTGAACTCGTCGCGCGAACTGCCTTTTCCTCGCTCATCCATAACTGACAGCCTTTCAGAATTGTCGGAGATATTTGCGGGCTTCCCGACTTGGAGCGTGTGACTCCCAGAAACTGGCCTCGGAACCGGGGAATCGCCGCTTCATGGAATCGCGGCCAAGGACGCGAAACACGATGCCGAAGGGAATGAAGAGGACAAGCCAGATAACGCCAAGAAGTATTGGGGTCGTGATACGACCCAGAATTAGTCCCAAACCCATCCAGCCGACAAAAAGCCACTTTCCCACGCCGGGGACAAACGACAGGAGAGCCAGTGCGAGTCCTCCGCAAAGAGTCGCCAGAGCTGCACCATGTCGCTGGCTTACGAAGTATAGAAAGAGCGAAACCGCCGGACCACCGATAGACATGATCCACCGGAAGCCACGCATGTCGCTCGAGGACGGCTTTCGCTTGAGGTCAGAAAACGTCCGCATTGGCTAATCCAACTCGAACTGCGAGAGGTATTTGCTCGGGTCCGCTCGCAGGACATCCGGGGGCTGATCCGATTTGACGAGGAGGAAATCCTCGAGAACCAGGACATCCATGTTCGTGTTGAGGAAACAGTTGAACGCTTCCTCTGGCCGGCAAACGATCGGCTCTCCACGCACATTGAAGCTTGTGTTGACGACGACGGGACAGCCGGTCTTTTCCGAGAAACGTTTGATGAGCCGGAAGTATCGACCGTGCCGTTCCTCGTCCACGGTCTGGACCCGGGCCGAGTAATCCACGTGGGTTATGGCCGGCACGGTCGAGCGCGGCACGTTGACTCGCTTGCAGAGATCAGGATCCGCGAGCAATTCCTTTTGCTCTGCGGTCAGCTTCGTTCGATGTTCTTCATTGACCGGAGCGACCAACAACATGTACGGACTGTCCTCTTCGGCACGCATGGCGAAGTAGTCCGACACACGTTCGCGAAGGACGCAGGGAGCGAAGGGGCGGAATGATTCGCGGAACTTGATCCTCAGGTTCATGGTGGCCTGCATCTCGGTGTTCCTGGCATCCCCGATGATGCTTCGACAACCGAGAGCACGCGGCCCGAACTCCATGCGACCGTGAAACCATCCCACGATCTTGCCTGCGATCATCAAATCCGTGACCTGATCGAGCAAGTCATCCTCCGTCGCAGGGCGCCGGAAGCACGCCTTGCTCTCCCTGAGGAATGACTGGATCACGTCCGAGCCGAAACGGGGCCCGAGCAACGAGCCTTTTTGGGCATCACGTCTGCCGTCGACGCTCCGCAGATTGTCGAGCAACTGGTGCCATACGAACAGCGCCCCGCCGAGAGCACCCCCTGCGTCCCCCGCTGCGGGTTGGATCCAGATCTGTTCGAACGGACTTTCACGCAGGATTCTGCCGTTGGCCACGCAGTTCAAGGCGACACCGCCGGCCAGGCAGAGGTTCTTCTGCTTGGTTCTCTCGTGGACGTTGCGCGCTATTGCCAGCATGGTCTCTTCCGTCACGGCCTGGACGGAGGCCGCAATGTCCATCTCTCTTTGGGTGATGGGGTCCTCGGGCCGACGAGGACGACCGCCAAAGAGTCGTGCAAACCTATCGCCGGTCATGCGCAGGCCATGCGGATAGGTAAAGTACTCCATATTGAGCCGATAGGACCCATCCGGTCGAATCTGAATCAGCTTTTGCCGGATCAAATCCGCATAGATCGGTTGGCCGTAGGGGGCAAGCCCCATCAGCTTGTACTCTCCGGAGTTCACCTTGAATCCCGTGAAGTAGGTGAATGCGGAGTAGAGAAGCCCAAGACTGTGCGGAAAACGGATGGCTTCTTTGATTTCGATGCGGCTTCCGGACCCAACGCCCCAAGTGGTCGTATCCCACTCTCCAACTCCATCGACAGTGATGATGGCGGCCTCCTCGAACGGTGAAGGGAAGAACGCCGAAGCTGCATGCGACTCGTGATGCTCGACGAAGACCAGCGGGCCTTGGTAGGGCTTGTCGCGGCCACGAAGGTTGCGACGGATCTCACGCGGCAGATGCAGCTTCTCCCCGAGCCACAGAGGCATGGCGTGGAGGAAGGAACGAAACCCCCTCGGTGCATAGGACAGGTAAGTCTCCAGCAGGCGATCGAATTTCAGCAGCGGCTTTTCATAGAAGCAGACGTAGTCGATTGTCTCAGCCGTGCTTCCGGCTTCTGCCAGGCAGTAGGCGATGGCATGAACGGGAAATCGGTGGTCGTGCTTTTTGCGGGAGAAACGCTCCTCCTGCGCAGCTGCGATGATTTGGCCGTCCCTGATCAGCGCGGCTGCGCTGTCGTGGTAGAAGGCGGAAATACCAAGGATATCGGTCACAGCTCATCCAGGAGTTTGAAACGGGGATTTTGCCACAAGTTTACGGGAAGGTGGGACAGCTTCTGGCCGCGGAGAGCTGCCTGCTCCAGGAGCGGGGCCGCGTGCCGCAACGGACCTGATGCGTCGCGAACGAATGCGTGGTCGCTGCAGGAGGCCTAGCGCTGCCAGAATGCAAAGAGGCAAGCCTCCCCTTGCAAGCCCAAGGTTTCTACCAAGGCCGCAGGAGCAGCCTGCGGCCTCGGGCGGAACCTTGCAGGCGGGAGCTGCCTCGACTTCGTCGGAACCATCACTCCCAGAGCCGCCGTCGGTCGACGAAGTAAAGCGCACCCAATTCAGTCTGAGGAGATTGTCCGTCTCGCCGTTGAACACCAGGAAGACGTCGCTGATGCCCGTCACGGTACCACGTAGCCCGGTGCCGACCGTCGTCCACGTGCCGTCACCGGCGGCTACATCGCAGGTCCCAACCAACGCGCCGTCGATGCCGCCGAGTCGGATCTCGATACTGCTTGCGCCCGAGCCCGGTGAAACTCGCGCTTGAAAGGAATCGGCGCCAACACCGAAATCGACGTTCTGGTACTTTAGCCAACTACTGTTGCCGATGTCGGCGATGTCGAAGCCATTCCCCTCATCCGTGCAGTCTTCGTATCGGATGCCGACGGATTTATCGAAGAAGTTCTCGGCTTCGATCCGCTTGGTGCCGTCGTAGCGCCCCACACCGTAGTCGGTGGGATACACCCTCGGAATCTCGCCGTCGTTCGTGTAATGGATGAATTCGAGCTTCGTCTTGCGATAGTATTGCGTCGGATAAAGGTCATGGTAGGCGACGTACCACTGGCCGTTGAGCTGAAACACGCTGCCATGCTCGTTGCCCATTTTGCAGTGGCCGATGATTGTCCCCTTGTACGTGTAGGGACCCTTGATGGAGCTGGCGACGGCATAATCAAGAGTGTCACTGCAGAGCGAGCCGCACCTCGAATAGAGCAGGTAGTACGTGCCGCCGTACATCCAAGCAAAGGGGCCCTCCCTATATCTAGGTGCGCCCGATATCGTTACCTTTTGGGGTGAGCCCTTGAACGACTTCATGTCGTCGTTCAGCTCGGCGATGTAGCAACCGTCCTCACCCCAGATCAGGTAGCGCGATCCGTCGACATCCTGGAAGGCCATCGGATCGATGTTGCCAATCGGCGTCGTGGACTTGTTGATCAGCGGCTTTCCAAGGATGTCCGTAAAAGGCCCGGCCGGCGACGCCCCGGCGGCGACCCCGATGGTTCCGTCCCCCAGCGAGAAATAGAAGTAGTAAAGGCCGTTGTAGAAGATTGCATCGGGTGCGAAGTCCCTATCGGTTACGCCTCGCCAGGGAAGAGAGTCGTCGTCGAGCGCCACGCCATGATCGGTCCAGGTCACGAGATCGGCGCTGGAAAACACCTTCCAGTCCTTCATGATCCAGGTCGTGTTGCTTGGGGAGAAGTCATGCGAGCCGTAGACATACGCCCGGCCGTCGAAGACCTTGACCGAAGGGTCGCCAGATCCCTCCTGGATGATCGGATTTTGCGCCCGCGCGTCCGTCACCGTGAGGAGAAGGATTCCGAGAGGCGCGGTCGCCGCCAGCTTGCTACAGCCACAGCGCATTGAAGAGCCCTCGCTTGAATGTGAGAAGATGCACCTTGTTCGGCGAGCAAGGAAAGCAACCTCAGCCGAGTAAGTCGACATCTTTCGGGCGTGGAAAACCCAACGCGATGTCCGGGGCGATCGACTCTTGACCCGCCAGGCACTTCATAGTAGACGCACGGCGGACACCTCGCAGCTCATGGCATCATCCAACCGATCCTTGCGGATCGTGGCAAAATTCGTAGTGGTCCTGCTCTCGATGGCGCTGGCCCTGCTTGTTGTGGAGGTTGTCTCCTACGTGATCCTGTCAGTGCCCCGGCCGGGCAAAGTGATTGCCGAGCACCTCTATGACGTAGAGCGGAACCCTGATCAGGGCTACGTCCTCAAGCCAAACAACCGCCATCACGCGCGCAAGTATTATTCCGGCGGGCAGGTCGTCTACGACGTCGACTATACGACAGACGAATACGGCCGCAGAACCGTGGGACAGCCATATCTGCCAGGACGGGATCATCTTATCCTTTTCGGCTGCTCACACCCCTACGGTGAAGGCCTGAGAGATGAGGATACGTTGCAGTACATGCTGGGCACGAAAACTGCGGCCAATGTTTACAATTACGGGGTCCATGGTTACGGGCCGCAAAACATGCTGGCGGCACTGGAGTCGGGACGCCTACCCGACGAGGTCTCCTCCCGCAAAGGGGTAGCCATCTACTATTACGGCGTTTGGGACGTACAAAGGGCTACCGGAGCGTTCTCCGCTTTTTGGTCCTATGATTTCCCCTACTACAGGATCAATTCCGCTGGGGAATTGGAACGGCATGGATCGTTCAGGACGGGCCGGCCGTTTGTTACGTGGGTCTACGAGCTCCTCAACAAATCCAACTTTTTGCGGCTCATCCATTTTGATTCTCCATTCTCCACCTCGTCCCCAAATGTACGGCTGACAGTGGAAATCATTAAGAAAGCTCAAAGGGAGTATCTCAGGCAATTCCATGGCCGGTTCTATGTCCTCGTCAACTCTTACGAGAAAGCGGAGGACCCGCGGCTAAAGCTGCTTAGGTCGTCCTTGGAGGAGAGCGGCATACC
>CAZBIU010000126.1:0-17174 GCA_964491625.1 uncultured Myxococcales bacterium | reverse complement strand
ACTCGACGAAGCGGTTGCCGTGCACGGTCTCGTTCGAGCAGATGTGCAGGTAGGCAGCGGCCGGGTCGGGATTGATGGGCGACGGCAGCCGGTCGAACGCGGTCGCCTCGCTGCTGGCAATCACGTGAATCTTGTCGCCCGCGAGCCCTTTGGCGACGTCGGCCGCTTTCTTCGACCATTCGCCGCTGACCACGTAGTCGGCGGGGCCGGAGAGGAAGTTCATTGGGATCACTGCGAATTGCTGGGTCGCCCCACCTTGGAGAAAGAGCACATCGTGCGTGTCGGGAATGGCGAGCAGGGAACGACAGCGTGCGATGGTCTCGTCCAGGACGGCGTCGAATTCCTTGCCTCGGTGACTGCACTCGGCAATGCCATAGCCCTTGCCCTGATAGTCGAGCAGGGCGGCGGCGGAGGCTTCGAGAACCTCGTAGGGAAGCGTGGCGGGTCCAGCAGCAAAGTTGTAAACGCGCTTTTTCATAGCCTGCAGGATAGTCGAAGCCGTTCCCGCAATCCAGCCCCGCGCGTGGGTTCGGTTTTGGGGGGCCGGGCGCATTTGACAGCCGTGCCCTTCCGTACGTAGATAGGCTGCGAATTACTTGGTGGAGTGCGCCAGACGCCCTCCGTTTACACAACAAGGAGATCTCAATGACCCGTACACTCAAGGCGCTATCGGCTCTGGTTCTCGGTGGAATGCTCCTCGTCAGCACCGCTTGCGAGGACAAGGAGTGCAAGGATGCTCTTGCCAAGCAGACGACGGCGGCCGAGGCCTCGGCCAAGTCGGCGGCCACGCTGACGGCCGAGCTGAACGCGACCAAGGCTCGGCTGCAGGCCAGTGAAGCCGCCCTGACGGCGACCAGGAAGGAGCTTGATGCTGCCAAGGCTGCCGCTGCGGCGCCCAAGGCGGAAGAGCCTCCCGCCGCGCCGGCGAAGGGAAAGAAGGGCAAGAAGTAGCTCCCGTCTCAGCTTCCGGTCACCACCGGACGATCGAAAGGGGCATCACTGCGAGGTGACGCCCCTTTTTTTTTGCTACTTCCCGCTCGACAGGATGCGGCTGCGCAGGGCCTCGTTCTGCTGCCACATCTCGTCAGGCATGCGGGTGCCGAAGGTCTCGAAGAACTGTCCAACGGCATCGATTTCTGCCAGCCAATCCTTGGGCTTGATGGACAGAAGCTTGCTCATGTTCTCGGGCGGGAGGTCGAGCCCGGTCATGTCGATGTCCTTCGGGTTGGGCACCAGCCCGATCGGTGTATCGACACTGCCGACGTCGCCCCGGCAGCGCGCAAGGATCCATTCCAGGATGCGCAGGTTCTCCCCGAAGCCGGGCCATAGGAATTTGCCTTTGTCGTCGGTGCGGAACCAGTTCACGTGGAAGATCTTGGGTTGGCGGCGGATGCGCGTGCCCATGTCCAGCCAGTGGCCGAAGTAGTCGGCCATGTTGTAGCCGCAGAACGGCAGCATCGCCATGGGGTCGCGACGGACTTCGCCCAAAGCGCCGAACTGTGCGGCGGTACGCTCGCTGGCCATGCTGGCACCCACGTACACGCCGTGCTCCCAGTTCAGGGCTTCGTACACCAACGGGGCTAGCGTGGCCCGTCGGCCGCCGAAAATGATGGCCGAGATGGGCACGCCGTGGTGGTGGTCGAAGCGGAACGAATGGGTTGGACAGTTGGTGAAGGGCGCGGTGAATCGGCTGTTGGGGTGACTGGAAACCACCGCCTTGCCGTCTTTGTCTTTCGTGCCCGGGGTCCACGGTCTGCCCTGCCAGTCGAGTGCCTGCGCGGGCGGCGGGTCGTCGTGCCCTTCCCACCACACGGTGCCGTCGGGCTTGAGCGCGACGTTGGTGTAGATGGTGTCGCGCTTGATAGTGGCCATGGCGTTGTAGTTGGTCTTCGTGTTGGTGCCCGGCACCACGCCGAAGTAGCCCATCTCGGGGTTGACCGCCCACAGCCGTCCGTCGGTGTCGACCTTCATCCACGCGATATCGTCGCCCACCGTCCAGATGCGATAGCCCTTCATTTTCAAACCCTCGGGCGGAAGCAGCATGGCCAGGTTGGTCTTGCCGCATGCGCTTGGAAACGCCGCCGCAATGTACTCCACGCGGCCCACCGGCTCCTCGATGCCGAGGATCAGCATGTGCTCGGCCAGCCACTTTTCCCGTTGCGCCTGCACGGTGGCGATGCGCAAGGCGAGGCACTTCTTGCCGAGCAGCACGTTCCCGCCGTATCCCGAGCCCACCGACCAGATGGCGTTGTCCTCGGGGAAGTGCAGAATCAGGCGGCGGTTGACGTCGAGGTCGGCCTTGCTGTGCAGACACTTGGTGAACTCACCCTGGGGCCCGAGCGCATCCATCACCTCGGCGCCCATGCGGGCCATGATGCGCATGTTGAGCACCACATAGATGCTGTCGGTGAGCTCGATGCCGATCTTCGAGAAGGGCGAGCCGATGGGCCCCATCGCGAAAGGAACCACGTACATGGTGCGGCCCTTCATCGCGCCGGAAAAGTATTCGCGCGCCTTGCGATAGCCCTCGCGCGGGCTCATCCAGTTGTTGGTGGGGCCGGCGTCGCCCTGGAAGCTGGTGCAGATGTACGTCAGGTGCTCGGTGCGCGCGACGTCGTTGGTCGCAGTTCGATGCAGGTAACACCCCGGCAGCTCGGCCTGGTTCAGCTCCGTGAGCTCGCCATTCTTGATGGCCTCGGCGGTCAGACGGCGCTTTTCTTCCTCGGATCCATCACACCAGTAGACACTGTCCGGCTGGCACATGGCCGCCATGCGATCGACCCATTCTTGAACGTGTGCGTATTTGAGCATGCAGATGGTTTTCTTGCATGCTCCACATGCAGCGGTCAACCGCTGCGACGCTGGCGAGTTGCGTTACCGACGATCGCGGCAGTGGGCCTCGGCCGCCGCCGCAGGAATGGAGACGGCTTCGTCCTTGGTTTGGGTGGCCGCGCGTAGGGCGGCTGCACCCGCGCCCGGGTCACAGACGATTCCCAGAGCGTCGATGCCGATGCGTTTTACCGTGGGACTCTGCTCAGAAACAAGACCGGCCAGGGCTGCAATCGCCGCCGGCGTGCGGATCGCCGTCAGTGCCATCGCGGTGTCGGCGATGACCGTGAGCAGCGACATGTCAGCCTCGGCTTCGCGCACCAGGCGCGCCAGCGCGTCGGCCATGCCAGGAACCGTCGAAGGATCCTTGCGCTCGCCGAGCAGCCGGGCCGCCAGCGACCGCATGTCTGCGCTTTCCGGAAGGCGACCCAGCATGAAGAGCAAGGCCTGATTGGCCTTGCCGCCGTAGCAGTGCGCGAGCCCAACCAGGGCGGCCTGCCTGACGTCGTCCACGTCGCGTTTGAGTGCGCGTTGGATGATCTCGTCACCCGCGGGCGTGCATAGCTCGCCCAGGGCCGCGATCTCGGCGCGACGAACGCTCGGCCACGGTTCCTGCTTGGCGCCCGCGATTAGCAGATCTGCCGACGCCTGGTCGCGCTTGCGTCCCAGCGCCGCTGCCGCGGTTTCGCGCACGCGCGGATCGGCGTCATCGAGGGCGGCGCGCAGGGCGGGCGTCGCGGCGGGATCACCCGAGGCTGCGATTTCCTCAATCGCGAAGGAGCGAAGCACCCCATCGGCATTGTGGGCGCGCACGTCGACCAACTTGGCCAGCACGGCAGGATCCTTTTCCGTCATGCCGATTAGCGCTCCAAGTCCCCAGATAGCTCGCGCCTGTTCCTCGAAGCTCGCCTTGCCATCGAGCGCCGCCACCAGACTGGCGAGCGCGGCGGGCCGAGCAGCCGGTTCGTCCTTGGATAGCACCGCCAACACCAGAAGGAAATCCGCGCGTCGGGCGGTTTGGTTGGCTGGGGTGGCATCGAGGGCAGCCTTGGCCGCGAGCGCGGCTGGAGGCTTCAAGGTCGAAGCCACCTCGCGTATCTATCGCCGCATCGACGGGTCGCCCTGTCCGACGACCGACAGCAGTGCCTTGCTAGCTTCGTCGCCCGAGATGGCCGCGAGCACCCGCGCGGCGAGTAGGCGATCGGGCTGGAGGCGCTTCTGATCTTGCAGGATTCCTGCGACCGTATCGACCGGCGGGGGCGCCATGCCGGGCAACCGCTTCATGACGATCTTCTCTTCGCTGGCCGAGGCGCTTTCGATGGCGGCGGTCAACGCCACGCCCACCTCGGGCGTTGCCGATGCTCCTTGTGCGAGCAGCGCATCGAGGGCCTCCAACAGACACTGGCGACCCATCCCAGCAGGTGCCTTTGCAACGGCTGCCGCGGTCTCAGCCAACGCCGGCTGGCCGAGGCGAACAAGCAGCGGCTGGCGCGCCTCGCAGGCGTTGTCGTGCGAAAGGCTCGCAACCAGGCGATCCACCGCTTCGGGACCATCGAGATCTGTCATCACGTCCAGGTCCGCGATCGACGTGGGAACCTTATCGGACGTGGCCTCGCGCACGATCACCGTCACGCAGTCAGAGGCGACAGGCCTTGGCAGGGCGATCCAGAACGGCACCTTGGACCGGGCCACGCCGCTGTCGCTGTCTTCGACGAGGTCGACGTCGACGTTGTCGGACGGGTTCTTCCCGAAGATCAGGGACAGCTTGCGCGGCTTGCCGCTTGAACGGAAAGTCCGCTCGTTGCTCGGATCGCCCGGCAGTAGGCGCAGCCCGGTGATGGGGAATCCTCCGCTCGAGCGCGCGGTCAGAAGCTGCCCGCGGGCATCGCCCTCACTCGACCAGACCGTGGCCGGATTGCCGTCGTTGACCGCCACCGGCGGCCTCAATCGGCGCACGTCGCCGGCCGCGCCCAGCGAGGTCGAGGCCGCGGCGAAGTTAAAGCCGCCCAGCGGTTTGCCCTCGGGCGCACCGCCGCGCCTGGCTTGCACCGTGGCGGTTGCCGGGGCGGGGACGGTGGGGCCCTTCGCCTTGAAAGCGCGGCTGGCAAAATCCCAAACCTTCGCGAAAACGCGCACCGGCAGTCCGTCGCAGCGAGAAAGTCGCGCCGCCTTCTGATACACCTCGATCCCGTCCTCGCCTATCTCGGCAACCGTCGAGGTTTCGCCGTCCGGATCCAGCGCGCCAGTCAAATCCCACCAGATCACCTTGGCGCCCGCGTTGGTGAGCTCGGCAATCCAGACCTCTTCGCGGCCGGGGAATTCGCCCGAGATCGGCAGGCGGACTTCCAGCACTGTGTGGCCAGAAACCTTGCGCTCGCGGGCGGCTGCGGCACCTCGCTGGTTCGACTGAGTCTTGGGCACGAAGCTCGCAAGGGCTCCTCGTTTTCCGTCGCGAAGCGCGATGGCGCCGTTGGGCTCCGCCACGGCGACGATGCCGGCCGCGCTTGCTGGTGTGGCGAAGCCGACGATGGCCCCCAGGAATACGGACGTCAGGACGATGGATGCACGCACCTTCCCTCGATACTGCCAGGTGCAAGCCGTCGTCAAGGTCAGAACGCAGGTGCCCGTGCCGGCGACGAGATGCGGTGGGCACCCCTTACTCGCAGAGTCGCGCTTCGATCGTGCTATGGTGGCGCCTCTTCGAACCAGGGGGATGTCCTTTGAAAACACGAGCGCCGTTGCTGTTCGTTGGCCTTGTTTGGTTCGGCTGGACCTCTACGGGTTTTGCCCAACCGCAGACTGGTTCCTCAACTGTTTCTGCGACTGGCGGCGGCGTACCGCCACAACCAGCGGCAGCCGATGTATCACAACAGCCAGCGCCGCAGGCGAATCCGACCGCTGCGCCGGCGCAGGCCGGAGGACCCAGCCCCGGAGCCTCCGCTTCGCCGGCGCTGCCTTACTATCCGCCGGCCGGTCCGACACCACCGCCGTACTATCCAGCTTCTGGTTCGCCCGCACCGGGCTACAACTACCCGCCCGCTGGCTCACCGTCGCCGTACTACGCGCCCGGGTATCCGGCGCCTGGGTATCCGCCGCCTGGCGCGTATCCGGCCCAGCCGCCACCCGACTACGACCCGGCGTGCTGGCAGTCGTGTCCTATCGGCTGGGGCTACCGGTGCGCCGGCTCCACTTGCCTTAGCCCGGAGGATCAGCGGGCCGCGGTTGAAGCCGAGAAGGTCGCGGCCGAACGAGATCACTGGTGGCGAGAGCTCCAGATCTCGCCCGTGCTCGGCGTGGGCGTCCTGAACATCGACCACAACATCACTGCGATCGGAGGTTTCGTCGGCGCTTCGCTTTGGAAGGGGCTGGCCAGCCGGGTAGGCCTGGCCGTCGACCTCACGTTCGGGGCCTACGGAGTCGGCTATTTTCCGACCGGTGCCTCGAACGCGTACGCGACCGAGGCCAGTACCATCAGTGCCGGGGTCAGCGTGCCTATCAGGACCTTCTGGCGGGTGTACCTTGCGCCGACCGGCGCGATTTCGCAGATGTGGTTTAGCAAGAACGTCGCCGAAGTAAGCACCAAGCAGTCGGGCGGGACGACGATGACCACCGAGCTGGTTCTCAACGACGAATCGATGCTGCTCCTTGGGGTGGAGGCGGCGCTGCTGCTCGGTCAGCGCAACAACATCAAGCTGGTCGGTCGCATCTACGCTCCGCCCATCGCCCACGAGTCGATGGACGGACCCTTCGTCACGGGCAGCATCAGCTACGGATTTTTTCCGTAGGTCAAAAGCTGCGTCCGAGGTGCAGCACGAAGCTGGCCACCACGGGCCGGGGCGAATCAGTGCCGGCCAGGCGCAGCGGCAAGTAGTCGACGCGACCGAGGATCGACGCGACCGTTCTACGTGAAAATAGATAGTCGATACCCAGCCCGGCTTCGACACCGAGGCGCTGGCTTGCCCCATGACCGCCGCCGCGCGCATCGGCCGCCAGCAAACCCAGGTCGAGAAACGGCACCCAGTTGACGATGTCCACGGCCCAGGTGAACCCCGCGGCCTGCGAAAGCACGCTGGCTGCCGACCTACCGCTCGATGACGGAGCCAGGGCCGCCTGCAGGCCCAGCCTGGCCGCCCAGGCGTCGGAGAGTCCACGCAACAGCCTGAGCTCGACTGCTGCTCCGGGGCGGCTTTCCCCCTGATGCTCGACGGTAAAACCGGCCCCCAGCGACAGACTAGCCTCATCTTGGCCGACCGCAAATGCGGAAGCCGGCACAAGCGAGGCCAGGGAAAGGGCGAGCAACAACCGCATCGGCCGGGCACTTTACGCGAAATGTGGCCGCTTGTACCGGAGAGCGGCATTGACCCGCGACGACGGCTCTGTTATTCCCAGTGGCCGTGGCAAAAGCACTCGAAAAAGAACTGAAGCGCCCGGACGAGTTCGTCAGCTTCTGGACGCACTTGGGCGAAATGCTGTCAAAGAGACGGCGCGGGGTCATCGCTTTGTTGATTACCGCTGCCGTCGGCATCGGCGCGGGGTGGGGTCTGACCGCCTACCGTCACGGCGCTGCAGCCAAGGCGACGGTGGCATTCGAGCGCATCGAGCGCATCGCTAACGCCGATCTCCTGCCAGAGAAGGAGCCCGAGAAAGGCGCGGCGAAGGCCGAAAGCACCGAGGACAGCGACGTTCCCCGCTTCAAGACCGAAAAGGAGCGCCTGGAGGCCGCCAACAAGGAGGCCGACGCCTTCCTAGCCCAGTTCGGCAGCGAAGGTCTCGGCCGGAAGGCGCTGGCCGACAAGGCGAGCCGCCTACTCGTGCTTGGCAACGCCGCCGAGGCCGCGTCGATCTATGGAAGCCTCGCCGCCAACGAAACCGACCCTGGCTTGCGAATCGTCGAGCTCGAGGGCGTGGCCGTCGCCCGCGAGGCGGAGGGCAAGCTTGACGATGCCCTGCGCGCCTTCACCAGCCTGGCCGACGAGTGCCAGCGCGGTTCGAAGTTTTACCTCGACCACGCGCTTTTTTCCGAAGCGCGCGTTCTGGACAAGCAGGGCAAGGGCAAGGAGGCGGAAAAGATTCTGCGAGAGATCCTCGACAAGGCGCCAAAGACGACCTTGCGCTCGCAGATCGACGACCGCCTGGCCCTCCTCACCGAGAAATAGTCTGTGACGGGGCGCCTCGCGCACGTGCATTCTGGCCTGGTCGTGGGGCGGCTCGCCGGGGCTTTCCTGGGGATTCTGCTGGTCAGCGCTTGCTCGACCGCGACGGTACGCCGCGAATCGGTGGAACGGCACGACTACCCGGCTGGCGTGGCCCAGATGCGCTGGCACACGCAGATTCACGCCTATCCGCCGTCGGACCCGCACCCAGAGGAGTGTGCCACCGGCGCGCTGGTGGGCTCGCGCCTGGTGCTCGGATCGCGCGGAGGTTCGGTCGTAGCCGTCGATATCGGCTCCGGTGCGATCGTGTGGAGCACGGCCATGACGGGCGGGGTTGATGGGGAAGCCCGCTATGACCATTGGCGCGGACAGGTGTACGTGGGCAGCGACGACGGAATTCTATACGCGGTCGACCCGGCGACCGGAAAGTTCCGCTGGTCGAACAAGTTCAAAGGTCCGATTGACCACGCGCCCGAGATCGGCGAGCAGTCCCTGTTCCTGGCCACCGCTGCGGATCGGGTCTTCGCGGTCGATCCAGCCGACGGCAAGATGCGATGGCAGTACGAGCGCGAAACGCCGGAAGGCTTCACCATTCACGGCTACGCAGTTCCTCACCAGGAAGGTCACGCTGTGTTCGCCGGGTTCAGCGACGGGTACGTGGTGGCTCTTCAGGTCGACAGCGGGAATCTCCTTTGGTCGCGTTCACTCGCGGCCGCTTCCGACCAATTCGTGGACGTCGACGCCAGCCCCACGGTTTGGCGCGGAAAGCTGTTCGCCGCATCTTTCTCAGGCGGGCTTTACGGATTGCGCCCGAGCGATGGCGAAGTCCTCTGGCACGCGTCTCTCGACGGCACCAGCGGGCTGACCCGAGGCGAATCGAACCTCTACGCGGTTTCCGCCCGAGCCGGCCTGGTGGCGGTCAGCACCGACGGGAACGTTCTATGGCGGCAGGGGCTGCCCGACGCCGGGGATCTGACCGCACCGGTGGAGGTCGGCCCCTATCTGGTTTTCAGCGGCAGCCGTGAGGGCCTGTTTGTGCTCGAGCGCGAGACTGGAAAGCTGCTGCAGATCTTCGACCCGGCGCGCGGCATGTGCGCAGGGCCCACAGTGGACAAGGAGGGCAAGTCGCTCTACGTGCTGGCCAACAACGGCTCTCTCTACGCGCTCGACCTGGTTTGGTAGAGAGCGCAGAGGATCGCCCGGGCGACTCACTTGGGCGAGGACGCAGAGACGGACTTTCGTCGAGCCCGGCTGTTAGTAAAGAGGTGCGATGTGGCCGGAGTTGGTCAGGCGGCGCACCAGCTCTTTGATACGTCGGCCGCCACCGGCGTCGCGGGCTCGCCATTCGATGCCGAAGACATTTTCGTCGCCGGCCTTTCCGGTCCACGCCACGCGACCGATGAATGCCATCGGAACCTCAGCGCCGGGTGGTGCAATTTCCAAGACCACCTGCGATTCGTAGGGCACCGTCGCGGGCGAGAGCACGAAGGCGCCGCCCCGGCCTACGTCGCGCAGCTTGCCCTGCAGACCTTGGTTGCTGCCCACCGGCCGCCACGTGATCGGCAGGTCCACCGGGATGCGTTCGTGTCGGCGGCGGCTGTGCACGCTCGATCCCGATCTCGCCATCTCGAGCAGGTATTCGCACTTGGCCTGTTCGCCGTCCAGAAACTCGACCCCGATGCCGGCGCGGATCTTGAGCAGATGCCGGCCGGGACGTCGCCAGGCCACGCGTCCGTACAGCACCATCGGGGGCTGCCGCCGGCCCAAGCGAACTTTCACCGAAACCGGGTCGCCCACCTGCAACTTGCTGCGCGTCGGGCAGAAGACGCCACCGCGCCCGCCCGAGGGCTGGTAGCCGGCGTGGAACTCCCGGACGTTCTTCATCACAAACTCGGGCGTGTCGGCCTTCGCCGGTGCGTCCGATTTCCGGGAGCTTGATTTTGTGTTCGCAGAAGGCATGCTGGCCCAAAGGAGTGGAGATTTCCTGTTAACCGAAGATTTCGACTACGAGTTGCCAGAGGGGCGGGTCGCCGCGTATCCGTTGCCGGACCGCGACGGGTCGCGCTTGATGATTCTTAGCAAAATTGACGGCAAGCGCAATCATGGATTTTTTTCTGCGCTGCCGATCTTCCTGCGTCCGCGCTCTCTGCTGGTCCTGAACGACACCCGCGTAATTCCTGCGCGGCTCGTCGCCTGGAAGCCCACCGGCGGTCGGATCGAGGTGTTCCTGGTCGAGCGGCTCGATGGTGTCGCGGGCGGGGCGGCGGCGAGGGCCGACGTGGAAAATGCCGACGCTAGGGCATGGGTGGAAAGCTGGCGGGTTCTGGTGCGAGGCCTGGGCCAGAGCCCAGTCGGGATGCGGCTGCGCTTTGACGGACCTTGGGCGGCGACGCTTCGCGAACGGGGCGAGCGCGGCAATGCCGTGGTGGAGTTTTCGGGACACGGGCAGAGCGGCCTGCTCGGCATGGTCGAACAGGTCGGCCAGATTCCGCTGCCGCCGTACATCGAGGCCGCTCGGCGCCAGATGCCAGCAGCGATGCCCGCGGTCGACGATCGGGCCCGCTACCAGACCGTCTATGCGCACGCACCCGGCGCGGTGGCGGCGCCCACAGCGGGCCTGCATTTCACCCAGGCGTTGCTCGATCGAATCCAGGCCGACAGTCACGACGTGGCTCGGATCACCCTTCACGTGGGCCCAGGCACCTTCAGGCCGGTCGAGACCGCCGATCCGGCGCACCACCGCCTCGATGCCGAGCGTTTCGAGGTGGGCGAAGCCGCGGCAGGCGCCATTCGCCGTGCCCAGTCCGAGGGTCGGCCCATCGTGGCGGTCGGCACCACCGTCGTGCGTACCCTCGAAACTCTCGCTCGCCGTGGCCCCATCGCGGCCGGGCAGGGGAGCACAGACCTTTTGATTCTGCCCGGCGACGACTTCCGTCTGGTCACCGACCTGGTCACCAATTTTCACCTGCCGAGGTCGTCGCTGCTGATGCTGGTTTCGGCCTTCGCCGGCCGGGAAAACGTTCTTGGGGCCTATCGCGAAGCCATCGATCGCGGGTATCGTTTCTACAGCTACGGTGACGCCATGTTCATCACGCCGGGACCGCTTCCAACATGAGCGACCATTTTCAGGTGCAAGCCACCTGCGGGCAGGCGCGTGCCGCGCTTCTGCATACCGCGCACGGCACGGTGGAGACGCCGGTCTTCATGCCGGTCGGGACCCAAGCCACGGTGAAGTCGCTGTCGTCGGGCGACCTGGAAGCCCTCGGGGCGCAGATCATCCTCGGCAACACGTACCACTTGGCCATGCGGCCCGGCCATGGGTTGATTGCCAATCTGGGCGGGCTGCATCGGTTCATGTCCTGGCAGGGGGCGATTCTGACCGATTCGGGCGGATTCCAGGTGTTCAGCCAACAGGGCCGCCGCACCATCGATGAAGACGGCGTCACCTTTCAGTCGCACGTCGACGGCAGTGCGCAACGGCTTACGCCCGAGTCGGCGATGGCCATCCAGGCGGCCCTGGGCAGCGACGTCGCCATGGCCTTTGACGAGTGCCCGCCGTCGAACGCCGACGCGCAGGTGCTGCGCAAGGCGATGGAGCGGACGACGCGATGGGCGTCCCGTTGCGTGGCCGCCCCAGCAGCATCCGGTCAGATTCGTTTCGGCATCGTCCAAGGCGGCACCGACGTCCAGATGAGGTCCGGCCACCTGGCCGAGATAGCGGCGCTGCCCTTCGACGGCGTCGCGTTGGGCGGCCTGTCGGTCGGCGAGCCGCCCGAGGTGATGCACGAGGTGGTCCGGCAGGTGGCGCCGACCATGCCCGCGGATCGGCCGCGATACCTGATGGGGGTCGGCCGGCCGCAAGACATCCTGGTTGGGATCGCCGCGGGCATCGACATGTTCGACTGCGTGATGCCGACACGCAACGCTCGCAACGGGCACCTGTTCGTGGCGGGCGGACACATCAACATCGCCAACACCAGCCACCGCGACGACGGGCGGCCGCTTGCCGAGGCCTGCGCCTGCGAGGCCTGCCGGCGCTACAGCCGCGGGTACCTTGCCCATCTATTTAGGTCCAAGGAAATCCTCTATTATCGATTGGCTACGCTTCATAACCTCCAGTACTACTTGACCTTGGCAAGGGCCGCCAGACGGGCCATCGTCGGGGGTTCTTTCCCCGCCTTCCTCGCCGCACAGCTCGCGGCGGTGGAAGAGTCGCCGGCGATGCGCGAGACCGGCGGCTCTACCGCACCCGCGTGCTAGCGCAGGGCCCAAATGGCCACGTTGTGCACCATCGCCTGCACTCGGAAGCCGTTATCCGCTAGCCACTCCGCCCACGGACGGGCAGCCCAATTGCCTTCGACGAACAGGCGCGGCGTACGCAAACGAATCATGTTGCCAACGTCTGCATGGCTCGCGACATGAAGACCTCGCCGTTCTTCCGGCGACAGGACCTCAGCAGCTCGGAAACCGAAATCGTTGGCGAGCGCCAGAACCGGGCGAGTCCTGGTGCTGACGAAGTATCCCGGCCACCAGGACGCCGCCACCAGCTGGTTCTGCGAGTCGATTTCTCTGGCCGCGCCCTCGACCGTTTCAATCCGCCATCGAACCGTGCGATCCTGGGACCAGATGCCTGGGACGTCGACGCCGGTATGCACATATCGGTCGCGTTCCCTCCATCCCACGCCCAAGTAGTACGCGAGGCAAGCGAGTGTGCTCACTGCCACGGCGGCGTCGCAGAGGTGCTTGCCGGTGGTGCCCATCGTGGCCTTCCAATGCACTCCACAATCGACGAGCAAGGCCAGGAAGACCCCGGCTTCGACGGCAAGAAAGGGAACCAACAGGCAAAGGTATTGCTGCAGGAAGGGATTCGGTAGAACGCTGCCGACCAGAAGAGGCGGCCAGACCCAACCCGCGGCCGAGCGATATCTGCCGCGAGCACGAAGGCGAGCGACCATGGCTAGAACCGCAGGGACGGCCAGCACGAGGAACTGGCGACCCTCTGCCGTCGCCCTACGATGAAGCCCGACGGCCTTTTGGATGACCGGCAGCTTGTCGCTGGCTTTTCCGAGCAGACTGGACTGGCCCCACTCGCGGACGCCGTGAAACAAGAGCGTGTCGAAGACGAAGGCCTTCCGCTCGATTGCGAAGCTCACAAACAGCGGCAGCAAGCCGCACAGGCAGCCCAGGGTATAGCCGCCGAGGCGCCGTCGACCGCTCCGTCCCAGACCGACCCAGCGAAGGAGGTACAACCCGAGGGCAGGCAGGACCAGAATGACGTAGAGCCTCGTCGAGGCGGCAAGTCCGATACATACTCCGGCCCCGGTTGTGGCCAGCTCTGTGCGACGGTTGTCCCGGATGCTTCGCGACGGCACGACGGCCGCTCCCAGCAAGAGGACCGAACCCAACGCAAACAGGGCGGAGAGCCCAAAGCCCTTGACGATGGTTAGCCACCCCTCTGTGTTGGCACTGAACGCAAACAGCAAGGTCGCGAACACAGCGGCCAAACAGCGGCGGGTAGCGGCGAACGTCTCGCGGAAGACGAACAGTCCCATGATGACCGCGATCACTCCCTCGACGATGCGAGCCGCAGCCCAACTGCGCCCCGCAGCCCAAAACCAGGCTCCGAAGACCGCGGGCAACACCGGTCCTTGAGTCAAAAAGAAATCTCGATACGGAATCTTGCCCTCAGACATGAGTCGTGCGGCCAGGAGCAGGTATCCCTCATCGCCGTCGATGAGGCGCGTGAGGGATAGCGGCAGCAACAAGGCAGTCAACCCGCCCGCCAGGACAATCAGCCCGAACGCAAGCTTGCCCTGCCGAGCGCACCGGATGATAAAATCGGATGGGCCGCCATCGCTGCCGGCGATGTTGAGCCTCGGGCTGGTGTCCCCGCATGTTACCCTGGCTCCCCGGCGAGCATCGGTGCTTGCGTCGTCGCCGATGAGCGAGGTTGTGTTCGTCGCCATCGTCCGGCTGCGCCGTGCAAGACGCATTCCTGCGCTGCTTGGCCGACCCGATGACCACGTTCCTGAGGATGCACCCCGCGTAGGCGGAGCAAACAGGGAGAAAAGGGACTGCTAACCTGCTTCCAGTGGGCGGACATCAACCTGACAGAAATGTCGCACTTTCACTCCTCGGGGCTCCGGCTTGATTGAAACTGCGGCGCCAACCTTTAGGGTTGGACACCCGCCATGTGCTACCTCTTTGCAGGCGTGGCGCTTTTCTGGTAGCGCTTGGGCCATGGCAACTCGCGTGGGAGTGGTTCTGTCCGGCTGCGGCTCCGAAGACGGTTCCGAGGTCAACGAGGCAGTTCTGACGCTGTACTGGATCGAACGCGCCGGGGGGCGCGCCATCTGCATGGCACCTGACGTCGCGCAGGCTCGGGTGGTCGATCACCTGACCCGGGCGGTGGACGGCCAGGCCGGCCCCAGGCGTTCGATGGCCGAAGCGGCCCGCATTGCTCGCGGGCAGGTGCGCGACATCGCCACGGTGAAAGATACGGACCTCGACGCCCTGATCTTCCCGGGCGGCTTCGGCGTGGTGACCGTGCTGTCGAACTACGCCGAGAAGGGCGTGGTGTGCGAGGTCCACCCCGAGGTCACGCGGCTGCTCAAGGGGATGCTGGCCAGACGTCGGCCGATGGGATTCATCTGCGTGTCGCCGATCCTCGCCGCCCGCGTGCTGGGGCCTTCGGCCGGGGTTCGAGTTACCTTCGGCACGAAGACGTGCGAGGAGGCGAAGCATGCGGCGGTGATGGGTGCCGACGTGCGGCCGTGCCCGCTGCGCGAGATCTTGGTCGACCAGAAAAATCGGGTGGTCTCTACGCCGGCGTACATGTACGAAGACGCTCGCCTGTCGGACGTGGGCTTCACCATCGAACGCCTGGTGAGGCAGGTGATCACCTTCGCCCGCGAACGACAGCAGCGACCGCAGCAGGTACCACGTCCCCAGCAGGGGGCGCGGCCACCGCAGCGCCCGCCGCGCGAGAACGGCGCTGGGCTGGACGCTGCCAGGGGCGCACCGGCTGGAGTGGTAGTGCGCAAGCCGGCGGGGCCGGAACCCGTCGCCGGAGGTCGGTAGCCGGGCCGGAGCCCGTGCTCGACGGCCGGAGCTGGGGCCCGCAGATTTGACTCGGTTTCGGATCCGGGTTCGGAGCCGGTTCCGCTCACTCGCCCAGGTGGCGATTCTTCTTGATTTGGTCGAGCGCCTTTTGGTACTCGACCTCCCAGGTGGCCGTGCCTTCTTCCAGGTTCTTGATGCGGCGGCGAACCTCGGCGTCGATTTCCTCGTCGATATGCATGTGTTTCTTGAGGATGTCGGTCATCCGCTTGCGCAGGGTCGCGTCGTCAGCGAAGACCTCTTCCACGTGCGGCGACTGCATGAAGGACTCGATCATCTGCGTCGTCATCCAGTCTAGCCCTTCATCGCCCAGGCCGAAGCCCTTCTCGGCGGCAACCTGGCGCTTGACCTTGCCGAACTGCTCGTAGGGCAGGTTCCTCTTCGACAGGATGTCTTTGGCCTTGTCCGTGACCTCGCGTTCAAGGCGAAGGTATTCCTTCAGCACGGCTTGAACGTCCAGCTCGGCCTCGCTGCGGTCGAGTACCGACAGGTCTTCGCCGTCCACCAGGGCTTTCACAATCTCGGAGGCTATGCTTGGAATCTTTCCAGCGTATAGTCGCATTTCTTTTGCGGCTTCTATCCAAGGGCAAGGGGCCAGTCAAGGACCACGTCAACAACAGTTGCATGTCGCTTTGTGGTGATCGGCCCTTGACAGACGCCTCCCCGCAAGCAAAATCGCCCTCCTCCGAAGGGCAGGCCGCAGGGCCGGCTCGTCGGGGCTGACAAATTGGCGGGTTAGCTCAGCTGGTTAGAGCAGGCGTTTCATACGCGCCGGGTCCTCGGTTCGAGTCCGAGATCCGCCACTTTTGGGGCTTCCGGGACGTTCCGTAGACGTCCAGCCTAACGGATAACGCGTAGGCGATCACGGCCGAGGCCTGGATGCGGCGTTCGCGTACGTCGCAAAGAAGCACGACCTGGTGGTCGACGCTAAGGCGCCGATGCGGATGCGAGGAAACCCGAGGGTGGCTACTCCGTCTTTGTGAGGACGCCCATGGCTGACGACGTGGCCTCCGTGGGCCTCTTGCTCAAGCAAGGCATACTGGCCGTGCCCGGCACTGGCTTCGGCCGTGGTGGCTTCCCTTCCCTGAGCGCTCGATCACAGACCTGCCAGCTTTGGCGTCGACAGCCCTTCTCCCCGGATTGTGCACCTCTATACTTGACGCCATGAGACTGCAAGAGATGTTGTTGTCGTTCTCCGTGCTGGCGAGCCTTTCGGTGTCGGCGGGCAATGGCTGCAGCAAGTCGAGTGGGCGTCCTTTGGCAGGACCTTCGACAACCGTTCCGGATGCGAACCAGAGCGGAGGCACGGCTGGCGCGGGCACGGGCGGCGCTGATGGTAACGGTGCAAGCACGGGTGGAGCGGGTGGCGGCAGCGTCGGTTCAGGCGGCAGCCCGGGCGGATCTGCCGCGGGTGGTGGCTCGGGCCTGGCTGGCGCAGGCGGCGCAGGTGGGGTGGGTGGCGGCAGCGTCGGTTCAGGCGGCAGCTTGGGCGGCGCCGGCGGGGGAGATGGATCGAGCCTGGCTGGAACAGGGGGCAACGGTGGCGCAGGTGGCGGCGGCGGCTCCGGCGGCAGCCTGGGCGGCGCGGGGGGAGGTGGTTCGGGCGGTACGCGTGAGTCGATCACGTGCGGACCGCCTGCATGTTGTACTTCACTGGCTTTTGATCCGACGAAGACTCATCTCGTCGTAACCAACAACATGTTGTGGGTGAGCGCCACAGTCCATCGTATCGACCAGGACATGAAGTACTGGCAGCTGTCCATGGTTGCGTCGTTGCCTGGGGGCCAGTCGGTCGAGTGCACTTCGAGAATGGGCGTCTACCCGGGGTACGACGGGTTGAGTTGCCCTCCGTTTGCGATCGACGAATTGCCCGCCTGCGGCTCCATGGTCGCCGTCAAGTTGGACATCCACGCCTCTACCTACGCCGACGTTGACCAGGCAAACATCCTTTGCTCGGGCTCAGGTGCCGGAAGTCAAGCCGAGCTCGTGCTGCCGGTCGAATGCCCGGACTGTTCTTCTCAGTACGTCTCCTCTTATCAGAGCTGCACTATTCCAGAGCTCACATGCCCCTGT
>CAZBIU010000125.1:7429-17246 GCA_964491625.1 uncultured Myxococcales bacterium | reverse complement strand
GCCATCGTCGGTGCAAACGATGTCGAGCAACTTGGCCGAGCGCTTGACGATGGTGGCGAGCTCGGCGGGCGCGTAGAAGTCCAGACGCTCGACGATCCCAAAACGAGAAAGCAGTGGCGACGTCAGTTGTCCGGTGCGGGTGGTCGCGCCAACCAGGGTGAACCTTTCGATGGGAACCGTGATGGCGCTCGCGCCAGCGCCCATGCCGGTCACGATCTCGATGTGGTAATCCTCCATCGCCGGATACAGGCTTTCCTCGATGATGGGCTGCAGGCGGTGAATCTCGTCGATGAAAAGCACATCGCCGCAGCCAAGCGAGGTCAAAATGCCCGCCAGATCGCCCTTGCGTTCCAGCGCCGGCCCCGACGTCACCCGCGCCGAGGTGCCCAGCTCGTGCGCGATCACGTGCGCCAGCGTGGTCTTGCCAAGCCCCGGCGGCCCCGACAGCAGCACGTGGTCGAGGGCACCGCCCCGCTTCTTTGCGGCGGCAACGTACACCTCCAGGTTCTCAGCGACCTTGCGCTGGCCGATGAACTCCGCGAACGAACGGGGGCGCAGCGCGGATTCATCGTCGGCGACCGTTGGGTCGTCGAGCTTCTCGCTCGACACCACGCGCTCGCTTTCGGGCTGCGGGTCTTCCGTCCCATCGTCGTGTTTTCTGCGCGCCACTACTTCCTCCTCAGAAGGCCCAGCGCCTGCTTGATGAGGTCGGTGACCGGGTGAGTGTCGTCCAGCTTGGCCAGGACCGTGTCGAATTCAGACGGCTTGTAACCGAGCGCGGTGAGCGCGGCGTGAACCTCGCCGATGCGTCCGGCCGGCACGACCGACGGCAGGCTGCCCACCGGCCCCGCGCCCTTGCCCGCGATACCGATCTTGTCGCGCAACTCGACGGTGATCCGCTCGGCGGTCTTGCGCCCCACCCCGCGAATCCTGACCAAGGTGGCAATGTCGGCCGCGGCGATGGCGCGCACCAGATCGCCAAGCGGCAGGCTGGACAGGATCGCGAGCGCGACCTTCGGGCCCACGCCCTGCACGGAAAGCAGGGTCTCGAACACGCGCCGCTCTTCCGGGTCGCAAAAGCCGTAAAGTTGCGTCGGCCCGTCCTTGACCGCGTGGGTGTGGATGAGAAGGAAGGTGGTCGAGCCCAGCGACGGTAGGGCTCGCTGCGCGGCCGCGGTCATGGTCACGGCATAGCCGACGCCACCGGCCTCAATGACGGCCGAGTCGGGACCACTCTCAAGCAGGGTTCCACGCAGCGATGCAATCATGGACGTGCATCATCGCACAGAGGCCTGCCGAGATCGCGCTTCAGCTTTGCTGATCGCCAGGTTGTGGTGGCGAGCATGGCAAATCGCGATGGCCAGGGCGTCCGCCGCATCGGGTTCGGGAACGCGTCGCAGGGAAAGCAGCGCGCGCACCAGGTAGCCGACTTGCTGCTTGGTCGCGGCGCCGTGGCCGACGATGGTGCGCTTCACATGCGCCGGCGCGTAGCCGGACACGCTCAAGCCGGCATCGCTCACGATGAACGACACCACGCCGCGCGCCTCGCCCAGGGCGAGCGTCGACTGCACGTTCTTGCCGAAAAAGGCCTGCTCCATCGCAACCTCGTCTGGACGCAGCTCGTCCACCAGCTCGCGCAAACCACGGCCGATGGTCATCAGGCGTTCTGCCCGGCCGATGCGCGCGGGGGCCGCGATCACCCCGCATTCGACGTAGAAAAGCCGTGCCGGACCAAGCCGGTCGATCACGCCGTAACCCAGACGCAACGACCCCGGGTCGATGCCCAGAATGCGCACGCGGCCGGGTGCCGGCATCGGGGCTTCGGCCTTTGCTAGCCGCCCACCTTTTCGAGCTCGGCCTCGTCGACGTCCAGGTTCGAGTAGACGTTCTGCACGTCGTCGTTGTCCTCCAAGGCATCCAGCAGCTTCAAGGCCACCTCGGCGTCGCGGCCGGTCAGGTGAACCTTGTTCTGCGGCACCATGGTGACCTCGGCCGAGGCTGGCTCGGGCATGCCGCCCGCCTTGAGCCCTTCGCGAATCCGCTCGAGCTCCTTCGGCTCGGTGATGACCGTGAGCATATCGTCCTCGGTCTTCACGTCGTCGGCACCCAGCTCGATGGCCAAATCGGTGACCTTGTTCTCGTCCACCGAGTCCTTCTCGTAGGCGACAATGCCCAGCTTTTTGAACAGGTACGCTACCGAGCCAGAGCTGCCCAGGTTGCCGTTGTTCTTAGTCAGGGTCGACCGAATCTCGCCCGTGGTGCGGTTGCGGTTGTCGGTCATGATCTCCATCAAGATTGCCGTGCCGCCGGGTCCGTAGGCTTCAAAGTTGAATTCCTCGTAGATCACGTCACCGAGCTCGCCCGTGCCCTTCTTGATCGCACGATCGATCGTGTCGTTCGGCATGTTCTGCGCGCGAGCCTTGTCGACGGCAGCGCGTAGGCGCGGGTTCCCGTTCGGGTCGCCGCCCGACCGTGCCGAGACCGTGATCTCTTTGATCAGCTTCGTCCAGACCTTGGACTTCTTGGCGTCAGACGCGCCCTTCTTGTGCTTGATTTTGGACCATCTATTGTGACCGGACATGGGCCCCTATCTAACATCTTTCGGGGCAAAAATCGCCGAAGGTCGCGCTGACAAGCGATGGCGCGACTCGCCACGCGGCGTCACCAGCCCGGCGTGGGCGAGCTGGGGGTCCTGCTCCAGGCGTCGGCTGAATCGCAGGCCTCTGGGGAGAGCCGCTTGGTGCTCTTGCCGGACCATGATGTGGCGCTCGCGTCAACCCAGCCGCCGTACTGGCTCACCACTTGGCCTTCGGCGTCGACCAGGCGGATCGCCTCGCCGGCATTCGACATTCCGTCGCTCCCCAGCCGCCCCGGTACGTGGACGAGGAGCGTTCCCTCGACCGGTGCCGGATCTTTTCCGTCAGCCGGATTGTAGGTGTCGCTGACGATGAGCGCATAGGTGCCCGCCGGCAGGGTCGCCGCAGGCAGCGCATCCTTGCCGGTCTCGTCTTCCAGAGACCAGCCGCCCAGGTCGACGGCCGCGCTGCCCCGGTTGTAGATCTCCACGAACTCCTGCGTGTTCTCCGAGCCGACGGGATTGGCCAGCACTTCCGTGATGACCACCGGCGCCACCGGCGGCGGCAACGCAAAACTCAGCGGCTCGGACACCGCCTGGTTGCCCGACCGATCGACGACGCGCGCTGCTGCCTGGGCGCGCGGATCCGCGGCCAGGTCTGGCAGCCTCTCGGAAAAATCCATCGCGAGACCCACGGTGGCCAAGCCCAACGTGGTGTCGACACCGCCCGAGCTGATGATGACTTGCGCGCTCACCGGCTCGTCGGCGGCCACGTGGACGGCAGCGCACCCTTCGGCAATCTGCAGGGTGAACGCCTGGATTCTGGGCGCGAACAGGTCAGGCCCGGCGCCGGTTGTGAACCCTCCCGCATCGCCGGGTGGAACTGGCTTGCCGTCGGCGAACTGCAACGCCTGCGTGGGAATCTTGACCGCGTAGACGACGGACGGCGAAAGCTCGGCGGTGACCGCAAACGCGTAGCACGTGCCGCCGCAGGGAACCTGGGCGCCAAGCTGCAGGGGGACTGGACCGGCAGACCCCGATGGCTGCAGCATCACCGTCCCGCCGGCATCTGAAGCCACGATAGCCTCGGGAAGGCGCAGAATGACGTTCGCCAGATTGGTGGCGATGTCCGAGGTTCCCGACGGAGGTTCGAGCAATTGCCCGCTCTCGGAGTTACCCGCTGAGCCAGAGGGCTGACCATCGCCGCCCTCGGTCCCGGCCGCCGTGGTTCGTTGACCTTGTAGATCGGTTTCCGGATTGCAGGCCGCGAGCGCGAGGCAGGCACCCAAGGTCGTTGGTAGGTTGAAAGTTCGCATCGCGAAGGTTATCGGCAACCGGGCTTGGTGGTTGCGTGCCGGTGAGGTTCTTTCGACAATGAATGGGCGACACCCGCGCGCCGATAGCGCCTGCGGCGCCGCCACGATTGCACTATTCTCTTGGCGTGTGACCGGTTCCATGGAAAGTGCCAGCAACAGCCAGCGCGCGAGCGACACCGTCGATCGCTTACGTGCGCTCGGCGTCTACGTGCATTTTCCTTTTTGCAGCAAGCGCTGCCCGTACTGCGATTTCGCGGTGGCGGTAAGGCCCAGCATTCCCCACGACGACTACGCCGAGGCGGTCGTCGCAGAGCTGCGGGCACGGGCGCCGCAATTCGCGGAGCTGCCATTGGTCTCGATTTACTTCGGCGGCGGCACGCCGGGGCTGTGGCGCCCTGATGCTCTTGCGCGGGTCGCGGACGAAATCCGGCGGCGCTTTTCCGGCGCAGCTCGCGAAATCACCATCGAGGCCAACCCAGGCGACTTCGATCTCGGGCAACTCGAAGCCTTACGCGTCGCAGGCGTGAACCGCGTCTCCTTCGGCGTCCAAGCGTTTCAAGATGGGTTGCTCAGGCGCATCGGCCGTACCCACGACGCCGCCGCGATTGGAGCCGCGTTCGAGGCCGCCCGGCGCGCTGGATTCGACAACCTGTGCGCCGATCTGATGTTTGGATTGCCAGGCCAGACCATGGAAGAGTGGGCCGCGTCCCTGGCAGCCCTGCTCGCGCTGGCCCCGGACCACATCACCGCCTACGCCCTGACGGTGGAGGCGAACACACGCTTCGGCGCGCTTGACCGGGCCGGCAGGCTTGCGCGCCCCGACGACGAGGTGGTGGCAGCCATGTATTCGCTCGGTCACGAAACACTGACCGGTGGCGGCTACGAGCACTACGAGATCTCATCGTACGCTCGCCCGGGCCGCCGCGCGGTTCACAACTCGCTTTACTGGACCCTGGATGCCTACCTCGGGCTTGGGGTCGGGGCGGCCTCGTTCCGGCCGCTCACAAGCGGCGAGGGAATCCGCTCGACCAATCCGCGCTCACTGCGCACCTATCTTGATGAAGTGCGCGCTACGCAGCAGACCGTGGCATCGGCCGAGGTCGAGCGGCGCTCGCCGGCGCAGATCGAGGACGAGGCGCTCTGGCTCGGCCTGCGCGTGTCCGACGGCGTCGACCGTCGGGCGCACGCTCGCCGCTTCGGGCTGGATCCGCTTGCCCTACCCGAGCGCCGAGCCGCTGCCGAAGGATGCGTCGCAGCGGGTTGGCTGGAGGTCACGCCCAAAAGCATCCGCCTGCGTCCAGCCGGCTTCCTCTTCGCCGACGAGGTTGCGGTGCGCCTCGGTCGGCGTGATTAGTTGTTGGGCATGCCTTCGTTGATCCAGGTCTGGAACATCTGCTTGTTCGCAGCAGAAAGCGCCCCCGTCGGCGGCATGATTCCGGCCTTGATCGCCGAGTTCGCCGCCGATGCGTTTGCTTTGACCTTGGTGTAGTTGCTGAGGTCGATACCGGCGTTGGCGTTGGAGCCGCTGTGGCATTGCCCGCAGTTTGCAGTGAGCATTGGCAGGACGTCATGCTGGAAGCTCACTGTCGTGCCGCCATCTGCGCCGCCGCCGGAGCCGCCCGCGCCGGCTGCACCTGAGCTTCCCCCCCGGCCGGCCCCTGCCGCGCCACCAGTCCCGGGAAGGCCTCCAGTCCCCGGTACACCTCCGCTGCCTGAGGCTCCACCTTTGCTGGACGCGCCGCCGCTGCCGACAGTGCCGCCGTTGCTGGACGCTCCGCCACTAGCGGCAGAGCCGCCCGTGCCGGACGTCCCGCCTTTCGCGAACGTTCCCCCGGTCGCGGAGCCGCCGCTGCTCTGAGAACCTCCGCTGCCAGATGCACCGCCGGTACCAGTCCCGCCGTTCTTCCCGCCGTTGCCGTCGGGCGCGCCGCCCGCACCGCTACCGCCCGTCGCGGACGTTCCGCCCGTGTCGTTGCTGCCGCCGTTCGCGCTCTCGCCGCCGCTGCCGGGATCGCCCCCCTGGCCAGTGGAGGACTGCGCCGATGTACCACCCGTGCCAGCGCCGCCCGGACCGGTCGGCGAATCTGAGATGGCGTCAATCGAACAGCCTGCTGCCACAAGCAAGCAAACAGACAACAAGATGCGTCCCAGTTTCATCATCGGTTCTCCTTTCGATCAGGCGCAGGGCGCCACGCGGTCGGCGAGTACTGGTATTGATGTCGCGGCAAGGCTACAAGATACACACCTTCAGGAATTGCGACCCCACAACTCCTATTTAGACAGACTGGGTCGGGTAAGCTGGTCGCGTGCGAGGCCAAGGATGCCGGTTATTTAGGGACTTGGTCAGTCGTATTTTAGTGCAAACAAAGTTGACCAGCCCTCTGTGACCGGTAGCACGGAGAGACCCTAACGGACGTAGGTATCTTCACCACATCGCCCCGCTGCTGGAAATTGCGGGGAGTGCGAGCTTGGCGCTTGCCGCCCGGCCTCAGAACGTCTGCCCGCAGGTCACGCCAAAGGGCACCACCTGGCAGGCTAGGGCTCGCTTCTTTTCTGGGCGCGCGGGTGTGGATTTCCAGGCGAGAATCCCAACCGTCGCCATGGTCAACGCGGCGGCACCGGCCACGAGGGTAACGGCCACGCCGATGTTCCGCTGCAAGGAAAGCGGCGATTCATCGGTGCAGCGAAAATTCTCCTTGGGCGAGTGGCAAGAGGCGAGCTCTGAGTTCTGCATGACCCAGTAAACCCCGGCGCCGGCTGCGAGCAGCGCCGCAGCGCCGCCAGCCACGAGCCAAGTCTTGGCAGCCCGATTGGCTGCTGGCGTGGCCGTGGCGGACGCAACCAGCGTGGCGGTCGACGCGCCTGCCGCGCGCGCTGTGGGCGGCCGGGCTTGCTCGACCGGATCAAGAGCCAAGATGAGCTTGCTACGCTCTCCCCCACGCACGTGAATGGACAGCGAACGCTTCACATAGCCGTCGGCACGCGCCTCAATGAGATGCTCGCCCAATCCCAACATCACCGAGCCGTCGGGCTCGCGTTCCACGGCCTTGGCGTCGATGGTGACCTGGGCGTTGGCTGGCGAGAGTGCCAGGGTGTAGACCGCTACGAACATGCGGCCGCGATCGAGCAAATCCTGGGTTTCTTTACGCTGTTCGTCCGAGAGCGCCTTGCGCTGGTCCGCAAGCGCCGCTGTCAGGCTGCGCACGGCCGTCACGTAGTCTCGCAGCTCGAAGGATGCCATGCCGATACCGCGGAAAGTGCGAGCGTTGGGGTTCAGTGCGTGAGCGCGGCGAAAATAGCCAAGAGCCTCTTCAAAGTGGTGGGCATCGTACTCGGAGACGCCGTCTTTGATGGCCTGCCGGTAGGTTTCCTTCACGCCGGGGTCCTCCCGGTCGAAAGGATCTGCCTTGGCCTGCGCGGCAAGCGCACCAGCCGCAGACGCGCTGGCCCCGAAAAATGCCGCGCTGACCAAGAGAATGCGAAGGGCAGCAGGTGCAGGGTTGGGCTTGCTCATGAGGAACTCGGAATCGCTAGAAATCGTCGACCCTCAGTGTACCGGCTCGTGGACTGTTCCGCTTGGGTGTCTGCACGCGAGGAGCGACCAACTTCTTTCTTAAGAAGGCACTTTGCACCGATTGGGCCTTTCTGCCAACCGCCACCGAGTCGGAAGCATGGTCAGTGGCTTCTCCAGAGTTGCCACCATCGTCGAAGCCAAGGTTGGCCGTTGGCAAAGGCGGCGACTCGGAGGGCACGGTTGGAGGTTCGCCTTCTGGAGAGGCGCTCTCGGCCGCCATTGGCGCTGGCGGTGCGGGCGGCGGTAGATTGGCGGGGCTCGGCGAGGTCGCGAGCGGCGCCGCGGGAGTCGGAGCGGGTTGCTTGGCCCTGGTGCTACCACGCATCGTCAGCCAGGTGCCGGCGACGAAGGCGAGCGCAATGCCCGCACCGGCCAAGACGCGCCAGTCGCGCAAGGCGCGCACGACTGTCCACGTGGCACCCAAAGCGCGCAACGCTGTCGAGGGTCCGCTAAGGGAGCTGTCCACCGGAACAGCACCGCTGCTGCCCGAGGCGGCAGTTGGCAAGGGCGCCACCACCCCATGCTCCAGCCTTCGGCCCGACGCATCGACTATCTCGGAGACGGACACCTCCTGCTCCCATTCGCGCTTTAGCGGATTGCCGAAAATTTGGGTTCCAAGGTGGTGCTGCTCGGAGGGCTCCCTGCCGATAAACGCCGGCACGGCGAGGGCGAGTGGCCCGGATACGGTATAACTCATCGCGCCGGTCGGCACTCCTGCGGCTGGCGTGCCGACCACGGGCGGCGGCGTCGCCGGCATGATCTCGTCCTCGATGACCGACAACATATGGTCCAGGGAGGCAAACCGCTGGTCAGGGCTCTTGGACATGGCGGTTTCCACAATGGAGACGATTCTTATCGGCAAGTCCGGCCGCAACTCGCGCAGCGGCACCGCGGACTCGGTGACGACCCGTCGGAGCACCTCGGATTCAGACTCGCCGGTGAATGCCATTCGCCCGGTTAGCGCCTCGTAGAGGAGAAGTCCGAAGCCGTAGACATCCGTGCGGGGATCCAGACTGTCAGACCCCTCGATCTGCTCAGGAGCCATGTACGCCGGTGTTCCCGCCAACCCCGGCACGACGGAAGTGGATGTGCCCCGCGCCCAGTCCATCATCGTCGAAATGCCGAAGTCGAGAACCTTGGTGGTTACGATACGGCCGTCGGGACCGACGCAGACGAAGATGTTCTGCGGCTTGAGGTCGCGGTGAATCACACCCTGCGCGTGAGCTGCGGCGACACCACGCATTGCGGGAAGCAGCAGCGTCAGCGTGTCGCGCAGGCTTAGCTGGCCGCTGCTCGCGATGTGGGTCCCTAGCGGAACGCCATTGAGCAGCTCCATCACGATGCAAGCCTTGCCTTCGTGGTCGATGGCGTCGAAGACGGTGACCACGTTGGGATGGTTGACTCGACTGGCGGCTAGGGCTTCGCTTTGAAGGAATGCTTCGGCGCCGGGCACGGCCATGAAGGTCGGCCGGATGAACTTCAACGCGACGAGCTTACCAGTTCGTTCGTTGGCGCCGGCCCACACCGACGCCATCCCACCCTCACCCAGCAAATGGCTGAGCCGATACTTGCCGCCAATAACCTGTCCTGCCAGCAGTTTAGAGTTAGGTTCGCTGGCTGACAGGGCGGTACCGCCCATGTATGCCATAGACTTATCCATACTTACAACTTGAGGCCTGGGCAAGGAGATTCCTCTCCCCCATGCCGCATAAAATTACCAGGATCACATTGGGCGGCCCGGGATCGCCGTTGCGATTCCGCCACGTCAGTGGGCAGAACCGGCATCCGACTGTTCGCAGGCCTGGGTTCCGGTGTTGCACGTGTAGCCGGGGGCGCAGTCGGTGTCGAGTGAGCACGAGCTGGGACACTGCCCGGCGGAGCAGTGGAAGTTGTTACCACACAGAGTCGTGTCAGATGCAGGGGGATTTGAGCAGGTCCCCGAGCTCGGGTCGCACGTCCCAACCTCGTGACACTGATCGAGCGCCGTGCATGTCACCGCCGAACCGGCCGTGCAGGTTCCAGATTGGCACGTGTCATTCTGCGTGCACTTGTTCCCATCGTCGCACGAGGTCCCGTTCCCCTTCTCAGGATTCGAGCATGTCCCCGTGCTCGTGTCGCACACCCCAATGTCGTGGCACTGATTGAGCGCCGCGCATATCACCGCCGAACCGGCCGTGCAGGTTCCAGATTGGCACGTGTCATTCTGCGTGCACTTATCCCCGTCGTCGCACGAAGTCCCGTTCGCCGCCACAGGATTCGAGCATGCTCCCGTGCTCGGGTTGCACGCCCCGATGTCGTGGCACTGGTCCGATGCCGTGCACGTCACCGCCGTACCTGCCGTGCAGGTTCCAG
>CAZBIU010000125.1:0-7329 GCA_964491625.1 uncultured Myxococcales bacterium | reverse complement strand
TCGCAGGATTCGAGCACGTCCCCGTCCCCGAGTCGCACGTCCCCGCGCTATGGCACTGGTCCGATGCCGTGCACGTCACCGCCGTACCTGCCGTGCAGGTTCCAGACTGGCACGTGTCGGATTGCGTGCACTTGTTCCCGTCGTCGCACGAAGTCCCGTTCGCCTTCGCAGGATTCGAGCACGTCCCCGTCCCCGAGTCGCACGTCCCCGCGCTATGGCATTGGTCCTGCGCCGTGCACGTCACCGGATTGCTTCCGGTGCACTTCCCCTGCTGGCAGGTGTCGGTCCGCGTGCACGCATTTCCGTCGCTGCACGCCGTCCCGTCGGCCTTGTCAGGATTCGAACACGTGCCGCTGCCCTTGTCGCACACCCCGACGCTGTGGCACTGGTCGCTCGCGGTGCATGTGACCGGATTGCCGCCGGTGCATGTCCCGGCCTGGCACGTGTCGGTCTGCGTGCACGCGTCGCCGTCGTCGCACTTCGTGCCGTTGGCCTTGGCACTCCACGCCGTCGCGCTGGTCGCTGGTGTGCACTGCTGGCAGGCATTGTTGGGATTCACAGCGTTCGCCGCATAGCAAACGCCGCCGATGAAGCACCCGCTGCCGGCCGGACAGCATGTCCCGCCCACGCAGTCGCCACTGTTGCAGTCGGAGCTCGCCTTGCAGAGCTGGCCGTTGGCCAGCGTGGTGCCGCATCTGTTCGTGGTCTGAAGGCAGGTCTCGCCGCTCACGCAGTCGCTGGCCGCGGTATCCGCCGTGCACGTCGTCTTGCACGATTCGCCGTTGGCGCTGCACTGGTACGGATTGCACTGACTCGACGACACGGTCGAGCAGCTGCCGTTGCCGTCGCAATTGGCAGGCGGCGTGTAGGTGCTGCCCGAGCATGTGGATTGGCGACAGCCAGTGGTTGCCGACCACGGCCTGCATGCGCCTTTGCCATTGCAAGTTCCGTCGTTGGAGCAGTCGCCGTTTGCTGCAGCGCTGGCCTTGCAGCGCTGTTTCGGATCGGCCTGGCCGCTCGGCACCGCAGAACAGGTCCCGACTTTTCCGGACACCTTGCAACTCATGCACAGGCTGGCCGTGGTCGCGTCGCTACAAGCAGAATCGCAGCAGACACCTTCCGTGCAGAAACCGCTGTTGCACTGAACACCATCCGTGCACGAGGCCCCTTTTGCCTTGAGGCCGCACGAATTGCTCGCGCAGGTATTGGGCGATACGCAGTCGCTATCGCTCTTGCACGAAGATAGGCAGCCGCCGTTGCTGCAGAGGAAGGTGCCACACGATGTGTCGGCCGGGGTCACGCACGTACCACGGCCGTCGCAGGTCGACGCGGGCGTCTGTGACGTCGTGTTCGCGCAAACGGCAGCCTTGCAGACGGTCAGATTATCCACATAGGCGCACGCGCCGGCCCGGCACGCGCCGGTGGTGCCGCAGGAGGACTTGTCGGTGACCTCGCACTTCTCCTGCGGATCGAGGGTTCCGTCGGGGACCACCGTGCAAAAGCCCGTGCTAGCCGGAAGATTGCACGCCTCACAAGCGTCCGTACACTCGGCGTTGCAGCAAACCCCCTGCGCGCAGAATCCGGAGTCGCACTCGTCTTTGGAGCTGCATTGCGCGCCACCCTGCTTCTTTCCACACGAGCCGTTCACGCACGTGTTGGGCGCCACGCAGTCGGAGTCCTGGGCACAACCGGTAGAGCAAGCATTTCCGTTGCAGACGTACGGGTTGCAACTTCGCGATGACGGTGCCACGCACTGGCCCGACTGATTGCAGGTTGGCGTATCCGTGAAAGAGCCTTGTTTGCAGCTCGCGCTGCCGCACTTGGTGCCAACCGGGTAAACCTGGCAGCTACCATTGCCATCGCAGAGGCCGTTCTGTCCGCAAGCGGTACTACCCCCATCGCTGCAGGTCTTGCGCGGATCGCTCGCGCCGGCGGGGAGGTTCACGCAGCGACCGGGCGAGCCGGGCAGTGCGCAGCTTCGGCACGCGCCATCGCACTGGCTTTCGCAACAAACCCCGTCGACACATTGGCCGGAATTGCAGTCCCCCGCGTTGCCGCACGCTTGGCCGATCTGCCTCTTGCCACAGGTTCCCGTCTTGCCGCTGCTGTCAAGTGCGCAAGCGTGGCCTGATTGGCAGTCGGCGTCGCTCTTGCAGTTACTGTTGCACGCACCCGCCACACACAGGTAGGGAGAGCAATCGACGAGCTCGGGGTCCTGGCACGTCCCCTTCCCGTCGCAGACTGCGGTCGTGTTGAGGAGAACCGAAGAAGCGCACGAGCTGGTTACGCATGGGGTGGTTTGGCCGGGCCAAAGCGAGCAGGCCCCGGCGCCGTCGCAATACCCCGTGGTCCCGCACGTGGACTGGGCCTGCGCATCGCAGCGCGAGCTTGGCTGCCCCGCCGGAATCAACTGACACTTCCCGAGCGAGCCGGGCAGGGAACACGAGACGCACGGGCCATTGCAAGCGACGTTGCAACAGTAGCCGCCCGAGCAGTGCTCCGACGCACAGTCGCTGTCGGAAGAACACTTGTACCCGTTGAATCTCAGGCCGCAGCTTCCAGATGCACATTGTTGACCGAGCGAGCATTGGGCGGTGCTGGTACACGAGTCATCGCACTCGTTGCTCTTGGGATCGCAAGAATATGGGGCACATGGGTTGCTGGTGTTGCCCCCGCAAGCGCCCTTGCCGTCGCAGCTCTTGATCCCGCTCAGGCCATCGCCGCGGCAGGATCCGTAATCGCATACGGTATCGGCGACATAAAGCTCGCATCCCCCTTTGCCATCGCACCTGCCGTCCTGGCCGCAGGACGCCGGCGCAGAAGATTGGCATTCCGAAAGATCCGTCGGAGGAACCCCCGACGGAACGAAGCTACAGTCGCCCAGCGCGCTCGGAACATTGCACGCCTTGCACTTGTCGTCACAGGTGGACGAACAGCAGACGCCATCCACGCAGTGCCCAGTCCGGCATTCGCTATCGCAGGTACAGCTTTCGCCCTTCCCTTTGCTGGGCGGGCCGGCATCGCCTTGGCATGCCTTCGGAACCGAAGCGTCGGCGGATTTCGAGTCTTTGGCTGCATCGGAGGAACCGCCCGCACCGGAATCCCGCCCGCCGTTGTTTGAAACTTTGGTGTTTCCAGCCGGGGAATTGCAGGTGCACAGCCCCAAGGCGGCAAAGCAAATCAGCAGCCTAAGCAAGTGTACGCGATGCAAATTGACCGACCGGATAGAGAGTCGATAAGTGATCATAGAGGCTGGCTCCCTTCGCAGGCATCCAGAGACCCGCGGATGAGCTTGATCGATCCGAAGAACGAATCAAGTCAAACCGGTCGGAAAAGTGCCCTGACTATTCCAGGCAAACGCCCCATTGCTTCGCGTATGGCGTGCAGGCTCCGCCATTGCATGCGTTCAGGCCGCCCGGTACACACACCTGGTAACACGTGCCGGTCATGTCGGTGGCTTTCTTGAAATAGCAGGCCAGTGTTGGGGCACAATCGTGCGAGGACGTACAGGGCTGGGTATGAGTGTTCTCCCCGCTAGAGAAATCGCAGACCGTTTGGCTGTCCTGGCCAGTGGAGCTGGGCGCGACTAAGTAACAGGTACCGTTGTCGCAGTTGGCGTTCGAGAGAGGATCGCAGCATGTCTGCGCTAGTGACGAGCAGCTTACCGGGGCCGGATCACAGACCTTGATTTGCGTCGTCCCGGAGGTGGACAGGCTGCGGTAGGAGCAAGCTCCGCCGCTGATGCAGGTTGCCGCGGTAGTGCATAACTGGAAGCAGTACGAGTATCCCCCCAACTCCGGCGTGAGGCAGATGTCGCCGGTCTGGCAGTCATCATACCGGCTGGGATTGGTTCCGTAGTAAATGGTGCAGCGCTGTCCGGTCGCAACGGATCCTGTCTGCACGTGGCAAATGGAATCGCATGCTGCCGGTGTGCACGCGGTCTTGCTCTCGTCGCCGCACGCCAGCGGCGCGACATCGGGGTCGTCCAGCAAGGCATCGCCCTGGGCGCCGCCGCTTCCGGTAACGTTAATTGGCTCGAACTCGGCCTTCCTGCAGCCAACGGGCAAAACGGACAGCACGACCAGGGTTACGAAGAGTAGCTTCCGCATAGGCTTTGATACTCGGCATTCTACGGCCCGCGCGCGACCGAATCCAGGGCAACCCACGATGGAGCACCAGGCGCCTTGGCGGCGGAGCGTTTTTGAGGTTAGATCTGTGTCGTGAGCGACATCGGACTCCGCGCGAAAAAGGTCCTGCACGCCGTGGTGTGCGAGTACCTTGCCACGGGCGAAGCGGTCGGATCCCAGACTGTCGTGCGCCGGTATGCTCTCGAGATCTCGCCGGCGACGGTCCGCTCGGTCATGGTCGAGCTAGAAGATCTAGGGTTACTGCGTCACCCGCACACCTCTGCGGGCCGTGTTCCCACCGACCGCGGTTTGCGCCTCTACATCGACACGCTGCTACGCATCCGCAGTCTTTCCGCGTCGGAAAAGGACGACATCCGCGGACGGCTCGGCCCGCCGACCGAAGCTCACGAGGCCATGCAGCGAGTGGCCCGGCTCCTGCGCGAGCTGTCCCACCTGGCCGTCGTGGTACAGGCCCCGCGTCTGGAATCCGACCCCATCTCGCACATCGAATTCGTTCGCCTGCGCGAGGGCCAGCTCCTTGCCGTGATCGCCACCACACGCGGGCAGATCCAGAACAAGCTGGTCCAGGCCGATGGTCCGCTCTCGCACGGCGACCTGGATCGCATCAACAACTACCTCAACAGCCTGGTCGCTGGGCTGACCTTGGAAAAGATGCGGGCGCGCGTAGTGCTTGAGATCGAAAGAGAAAAGGCGCGCTCGGCAGCCGATCCGGTCCTTGCGCAAGCCCTCGGCCTGGCCGCGGCGGCGGTGCCCGACCCGGACGCCAGCGGAACCATTCTGCTCGACGGGCAGTCGAACCTAGTCGCCGAGGCGGTCGACCTTGCGCGCGCCCGCTCGGTCCTGCGCACCCTGGAGGAAAAGGACCAAATCGCAAAGCTGCTCGACCGAACCCTGGCGGCGCCCGGCATCTGCGTCTTCATCGGCGCCGAGGCGAACCTGGCCGACCTGGAGGACATTTCGGTGGTCGCTTCCAGCTACGGCAGCCAGGACCGGCCGCTCGGCACCATCGGGGTGATCGGCCCATCAAGAATGAATTATTCGAAGGTCATCCCGCTGGTAGACTTCACCGCCGACGTGATTACAGAAATCCTCCCGAGGATCTAGGTCAAGGCCGGCAACAGCCCTCGGAAGGGAGCCCCAGGAATACATGAGCGAAAAGCAAGACCCAACCCCCGAAGCCAATCAACCCCCGACCGCGCCGACCGGCGATTCTGCGCCACAAGCCGCGCCCGAAACCGCGCCCGAGCTTCCGCCGCTCACGCCGGAAGAGCGCGTGGCCCTGCTTGAGACCGAGAAGGCCGACCTGCGCGACCGCATGCTTCGCATCGCCGCCGATTTCGACAACTGGAAGAAGCGCTCGCGCAAAGAGCTGACCGACACGGAGGCGCGTAGCCGGGAACAGGTGTTGCGCGATTTCCTGGAAATCGTCGACAACCTGGAACGCGCCACGGCTTCCCTGGGCGAAGGCAAAGAGGCCGATCCGAAGGCCATCCGTGACGGCGTCGATTTGGTGCTGCGCCAGTTTCGCAACAAGCTCGAACGATACCAGGTGAAGGTTGTCGAAGCGAAGGGACAGCCCTTCGACCCACGCCTTCACGAGGCGATTTCCCAGGCGCCTACCCCGGACGCCAAACCGGGCTCGGTGCTGCACGAACTGCAGAAGGGTTACATGATAGGGGAGCGGCTGCTCCGCCCGGCCATGGTCGTGGTGGCCGTGGCGCCGCCCGCTCCCGCAGCCGCGGAGAAGCCATCCGACGGCACGCCACCTTCCGATAAACCCGAGCGCGAAGACTAACCACCGTGTCGCGCATCATCGGCATCGATCTCGGTACGACCAACTCTTGTGTGGCCGTGGTCGAGGGCTTGGAGCCTCTGGTCATCCCGAATGCCGAGGGTTCCCGAACCACGCCATCGGTGGTTGCCTTTGCCGGTGAGGGCGAGCCTCTGGTCGGCCAGATCGCCAAGCGACAGGCCGTGACCAACGCCGAAAACACCGTATCCGCGGTCAAGCGGCTGATGGGCCGCAAGTTCGCGGACGAGGAAGTGGAACGGCACAAACAGAACTCCACCTACGAAATCGTGGCGGCGGAAAACGGCGACGCCTGGGTGCATATCCAAGGTCAGGGCTATGCGCCCGCGCAGATCTCCGCCTACATCTTGGACCGCATGAAGCGCACCGCGGAGGACTACCTGGGCGAACCGGTCACCGATGCGGTGGTCACGGTGCCCGCCTACTTCGGCGACAGTCAGCGCCAGGCGACCAAGGACGCCGGGCGCATCGCGGGCCTGAACGTCAGGCGCATCATCAATGAGCCCACCGCCGCGGCGCTGGCGTACGGCCGCTTGTCAGTCGCGGCTGATGCCAAGATCGCCGTGTACGACTTGGGCGGCGGCACCTTCGATGTCTCGCTCCTGCACCTGCACGAGGGCGTGTACCAGGTCAAGGCCACCAGCGGCGACGGCTTCTTGGGCGGCGAGGACATCGACGCGCGCATCATCGGCCATCTGGCCGACGCGTTTCAGGCCCAGCACGGCGTCGACCTGCGCACGGATCGCATGGCTTTGCAGCGCCTACGCGAGGCCGCCGAGCGCGCCAAGCACGAGCTTTCGACCAGCCTCGAGACCGAGATCAACTTGCCGTTCATCGCGGCCACCGCCGACGGTCCCAAGCACCTCATGCTGTCGCTCACCCGCGGCAAGCTGGAGACCCTGGCGGAAGACATCGTCGGCCGCACCCTTCCCCTGTGCGAAAAGGTCTTGCAGGACGCGGGCTGGGTCACTGGCGACATCAACGAGGTCATTCTGGTCGGCGGGCAGACGCGCATGCCGCGCATCCAGGAATTGGTCGCGACCTTTTTCGGCAAGAAGGGCTCCCGCGCCATCAACCCCGACGAGGCGGTGGCGGTTGGGGCGGCATTGCAGGGCGCGGTGCTGACTGGCGAGCAGCAGGACGTCCTGCTCTTGGACGTGACGCCGCTGTCGCTGGGGGTGGAGACCGCGGGCGGGGTCTTCACCCGAATCATTCCCTACAACACGACCATTCCAGTCCGGCGCAGCAGCGTCTTTTCCACCGCGGTCGACAACCAGCCCTACGTCAACGTGCACGTCTTGCAGGGCGAGCGCGAGATGGCCGAGGACAACAAGAGCCTGGCGCACTTTCAGCTGACCGGCATCCCGCCCG
>CAZBIU010000124.1:0-17318 GCA_964491625.1 uncultured Myxococcales bacterium | reverse complement strand
CACCTTGGGGTTTTCGGTCGGGCGGCGGTTGACGTTGTCGAAGAAGTGGGCGGCCTCGTAGATCGCCGGTTCCAGCTCGACCACTTCCAGGCTGGCGATGGGGTACTGGGTGACAGCGCCGGCGGTCACGCCCGAGCCGTAGCCGATGAGCGCAACCTTAGGCGGATGGTCGTTGTTGTAAAGCAGCAGCGGCAGGAGCCCGACGCTGATCTGGGTGGGCATGTCGGCGTCGTTGGAGGCGTCGACTTTGCCGTTGTTCTTGAGTGAAAATACCTTGCCCCACTGGTCGACCGAGACAGTGGTGGCGATGCCGTCCTTGTAATAGACCAGCTTCGGCATCTGCCATTTCTTGCGCTGGTGGCGGTGCTCGACCATCTCGATGTAGTCACGGGCCATCGAGATGCGGAAGAAGCCGATGGAAAAGTTGGTCAGATTCCAGCGCGGCAGCACCAGCGCCACCAAGGCCATGGCCACGGCGGTGGCGATGCCGACCGCGCGTCGCGCGCGCGAAAGCGCCGGAGCCACCGAGAACAGAAGCACGGCAAGCATCAGATCGACCACTGCGGCCAGGTAGATTCCGCGCTGCAGTCCGAGGCCGGACAGGATGACGAAGCCCGAGAAGAACGAGCCGATGATGGCGCCCACCGTGTTAAGCGCGTAGGCAAAGCCCACGTCGCGCCCCACCGTGGCCAGATCGCCGGTGACGACGCGCACCGTGATGGGAAAAATGGCTCCCATCAGAAAGGTCGACGGCAGCACGGCGAAGCATGCGAGGGCAAATTGGCTGGTGAGGACCGCGTCGGTGCTGACTTGCGTGGACGACAGAAGGTACGTGAACGCGAAGGGCAGGCGGTCGGTGATGAGGTACGACAGGCCGATGCAGCCGACGATGCCGAGGTGGATGAATGCGAGGCCGCGCACCGGATCGCGGAAGCGCGTCACCAGCCGTCCGAACACCGCAGATCCGCTGCCGAGGCCGATGAGGAATGCTAGCAGGATGATGGTGAAGGAAAAGATCGACGAGCCGATGATCACGGCAAGGGCACGCGTCCAAAGCACCTGCAGCACCATTGCGGTGGCTCCCGAAACCGCAAACGAGAGCATGACTACGCGTCGCGCGGCGAGCGTGATGGGCACTTGCGCCGACTCGGCGATCGAGGCCTGGCCCTGCACCCCGGCCGCAATCTCGTCCAAACTGGTGGGCGAAGGGCGCGAGCGGACGAACCGACGCGTGACCAGAATCGCGACGGCCAGCGACATGTCGAAGCTGGCTGCGACCCAGTTGGTGGCGCGCACGCCGGCCATGGGCAGGAAGATGAAGCCGGCCGCGAAAGAGCCGGCCACTGCGCCGAACAGATTGACCGCGTACAGGGTGCCGAGTCGCAGGCTGACGCGGCCAAGCTCGAACGGCCGGGCAACGAAGTAGCGCGCCAGGATAGGCAAGGTCGCGCCCATCAGCGTGGTCGGCACGATCAGTATGCCGGCCGAGGCGAAGAAGCGCAGGACCGAGAGCAGGGTGTAGCGGTCGCCGAAGCTTGCCCACAGCCATTGGTTGAGTCCTGGGTAGAAGCCGATGATCCAGGGCACCGCCAGCGCGTAGATGCCGATGGCGGCTTCGGCCAAGGCATAGGCGCGCACGGGATCCCTCAGGCGGTCGCTCAGCTTGCCGGCCAAATACGATCCGAGGCCCAGGCCGCCCATGTACGCGGTCAGCACCGTCGACACAGCCAGCGCGGTGGAACCGAACACGAGCGTCAACATGCGGGTCCAGAGCAACTCGAGGATGAGCCCCGAAGCGCCGGACAGGAAGAAGCAGGAGAGCACCACAGACGGCATGGTCAGCGGACGTTTCTATCACGATAGCCATTGTTGCCGGCGGCGATGCGCGCTTGATGCTATAGTGTTCGGTCGATGCGCTACGGCATCCTGTCCGACACTCACGCGAACATTGAGGCACTCGAAGCGGTACTGAAGGCGTACGCATCGGAGAGCATCGATAGGTTCATCTGCTTGGGCGACACCGTCGGCTACGGCGCCAGTCCCAACGAGGCCTGCAACCTCATGCGCGCCACGGTTGCGCAAACCGTGCTCGGCAACCACGACGCCGCGGTCTCCGGGCGGATGGACTATTCGTACTACTACCACGCCGCCCGCCACGTGCTCGACAAGCACGCGCAGATGCTCGACCCGGCGAACATGGCGTGGCTGAAGTCGCTGCCCTACGAATTCCGCGAGAACGGCGTCCTCTTTTGCCACGGCTCGCCCATCACCGTCGAGGAGTTCGACTACATCTTTGCCCGCGATCAGGCCGCGCAGTGCCTCGGCATCTGGGATCGGCTACCCCAGCTCACGCTGCTTGGGCACTCGCACCTGTGCAAGGCGTTCGTCATCAACCCCGAGCACCAGGGCGCGCAGGAGGTTGTCACGCTGAAGTTCCAACTGCGCGAGGGCTGGAAATACATCGTCAGCGTCGGTTCGGTCGGACAGCCGCGCGATTTCGACCCGCGCGCCAGCTACACGATTTTCGACACCGAAACCAAGACCTTCGAATTCAAGCGCGTCGAATACGACATCAAGACCTCGGCCAGCAAGATCCTGGCCTCCGATCTCGAACCCAACTTCGGCACGCGCTTGTTCTTGGGAATCTAGTTTAGAGCCCCGCCGCGGTTACGTCGATGCCAGTGGCGCGGGCCAGGGCGGCGGCGGCGATATTGTAGTCATACATGCTTTGCGCATAACGGACACGCGCTTGGAAGAAGGCCAGCAGAGCGTCCGAAAAGTCCTTGGCTTCGGCCAGGCCCACGGCCAGATTCTGCGCCACGGCGGCGATCCACTGCTTGCCTGCCTTTTCGCCCCTCTGCACGACCGCCATGCGCGCCTCGGCTTCCTTGAGCTCGGTGTGGGCCTTTTCCACCTCGAACGAAATGCCCGACAATGCCTCGCGGCGCTTCTGCTCGGCCTCCTCGGCTTCCGCGCGCAGCCTAGCCGCATGGGCGCTCTTTACGCCCAGGTCGAGCGGCATGCGGAATCCGGCAGCGATGCCCGCGCCCAGAGCGTGGAATGGATCGCTGTAATAGGCGTTGCTGGGTGTATCGACGCTGCTGGCGTAGGCGTACGCCGCGGTTCCGATCAGCACGAAGTCTGGGTACTGCCGCCGGTACTCCAGATCCGCCAGAGCGCGCTTGGATGCCACCAGGTGTTGCAAGGCCTGGACTTCAGGTCGGGAGCGGATGGCCGCGTCTTCGTACTGACTTAAGGGGTGGTTGGGGACGGTCTGGGCGTCCAAAGCAGCCTCATCCACGTCGAGATCTGCGGGCGCGCCGGCCCCGATCAGCGCACGCAGCCCGCCAATCGCCAAATCCTGCCCGCGTTGGGCTTCCAGGATGCGGGCGTCGATATCGGCTCGCATGGTGCGCAGGCGCAGTCGGTCGGTGACGGAGGCGTCGCCGCTGCCATCGGCGAGCTCCTGCTCGATCTTCTTCTGGGCCTGCTCTAGATAGCCGCTGCCCTCGTTCAGCGTGGACAGGATCTCGCGCGCGAGCTTGGCGCCCCAGTAGGCCTTGCGAACGTTGAGCTCCAGATCGGCGACCAGCCCGACCTGGCGGTCTTGCGAGGCCTTGAGGCCGAGCTCCGCCGCATTCACGCCGGCCGTAATCTTGCCGAAGGTGTAGACGGGCTGGACTAGCTTAAGCTCTGTGCGGGTGAACACGCCGGCCGGCGTAATCGCTTTGAGGAAATTGCTGGGACCGGTGCCGACAGCCTCGGTGTTTGTACAGTCGGTCTGGTTCAGGCGCCCCAACGAATCGCGACACCGTATCTCCGGCACCTGCGACAACACGGAATTCAGCTCGCCGGTCGGCAGGTAGTTGCGCTTGGCTTCGACCAACTGGGCCTGGATGGCTAGGGTGGCCTGCGCGCCGGCGGCCAACCCGGGGTTGCCCTTTCGTGCCAGCTCGAGGATCTCGTCAAGCGTGTAGGGCTTGGCCGACGCGGAGAGCGGCAGGCAAAGCGCGACGAAGAGCGACGCTACGACTGGTTTCTTCATGAGGATGGCCGACTTTGGTTGAGGCGTGACGGCTGGTGTTTGGGCCGGGAAGTCTTGCATAATACCGCAAAGGAACCATGAAGAATCGGGTCGAAAAGCGCCATACCGTCGCGGCAACACGGGTCGAGACCGCGCAAGCGGTCCTGCCCGGATACACCAATGCCATGGGTACGCTGTTTGGAGGGGCCGTCATGCAATGGATCGACGTGGCGGCGGCCATCGCGGCAGCCCGCCACGCGGGTGGACCGGTGGCGACCGCGTCGATGGACCGTCTGCACTTTCTGCGGCCGGTTCGCGTGGAAGAATTCGTGATCGTCAAAGCCGAGGTCAGCTTCGCCGCGCGCACGTCGATGGAAGTCGAGGTGGAGGTGCTGGCGGAAAACCCGTGGACCGGCGAGCGAGCGCAGGCCACGCACGCCTTCCTGACCTTCGTGGCCCTGGACGAACAGGGGCAGCCACGTCCGGTTCCCAAGCTGGTGACGGAAACCGCGGCGGAAAAGAGGCGATTTCGGCAGGCGGCCACACGCCGGGCGGCCCGCCTGCGGGAAAGATCGGAACTGCGCACGCCCAGGGCGCATCGAAAGTAGGTCCATGTCTTCATCCATCGAGCTAGAGTCCTTGCGGCAATCCGCGGTTTTTGTAGACGGCGCCGGGCACGACGTGCTTCGCGCCACGGGCAACGACAGGGCCGGTTTCTTGCATCGGATCACGTCGGGAAAGGTGGTCGGGGTCGAGCCGGGGCAGGGGAGTCAAACGTTGCTTCTGGACGTGCGCGGCCGTGTGCTGGCCCGGTTGCTGGTCTTCGTGCGAGCGAAAAGCCTGCGCGTCATGGTGCCGTCTGCACAAGGCGAATCGGTTGCCGCTGGACTGTCGAAATTTGCCATCATGGACGACTTCCAGATCGTGCCAGAGCCCGAGTTGGTCTCGCTGGCGGTGCTCGGTCCCAAGGCCGGCGCCGCCCTGGGCGCGGCGGGCGTGGCTGTTCCGTCGGGTCTGGCCGAGGCGCCGCTTTATGCCCATGCGGAGGTCGCCAGCGCCGCGTTCGGGTCGCTGTGGGTCGCGCACGGGCGCGCGAGCGGCGCCGATGGCCTCTGTGTGGTCGCCAGCCGGCCGGCCCGGGAAGCCATCGTCGCTGCGCTTCTGGCCGGTGGCATTGCGCGACTGCCGGGCGAAATCGCCGAGGCACTTCGCATTGTCGCGATGGAGCCGAAGCTGGGGGCCGAGATAACGCCCGACCGCTTCCCCGTCGAGATTGGACTGGGAGCCGCCATCGACCACAGCAAGGGCTGCTACGTAGGACAGGAAACCATCGTGCGCATGCGCGACCGAGGCAACATCCGCAAGCGCCTGGCGCGACTGCAGCTTGCCGGCACGGTTTGGCCGAAACCTGGCGACAAGGTCACAGCGGACGGCCAGCCCAACGCCGGCCTGGTCACCAGCGCGGGCGCTTTGCCGGGGGAGAATCCGGTTGCGCTCGCGGTTGTGAGCACGGCCATCGCGCTCGGCGGCGCCGTGCAGGTGCAAAGCGAGGGCGGGGTGCTGGCTGCGGAGATCGTAGGCGAAGTCCCGCCCTGGGGATAGACTACGATTTTCCGGATGTCTCACCACAGAGGATGGCAGAAAACCAACCCCGCCCCAATCGGCTGACCGCGCATCTTGCGGGGCTTTCGGATCTGTCGCTGGTGGCTGTTGCGGCGATGGTGCTGTTTGCGCTGTCGGCTTGGCCGCTTCTGCTGGTGGCGATGCCCCCGCTTCAGGATCTGCCCAACCATGTCGCGTCGGCGTACATCATCGCGCATCCGGAGCTCTATCCCGAGTACGTCTTCAACGGCTTTCTCAAGTCGAACTCCCTGCTGACGCTCTGGCTGTACCTGCTCGGCCCGTACGGGCTGGTCGGGGCCGCGCGTGCCTTCACCGCCATCGTGCTCGCGGCCACCGCGCTGGCGCTTCCCATTTTCATTCTTCGCTTCGCCGGCCGCGCCTCGCTGTGGGTCGGCCTTCTATTCGCGTGGCCGTTGGTACACGGTTTTTTCCTGGCCATGGGCATGCTGAATTTCTCGTTTGCTTTCGCGCTTTCGCTGCTCCTGCTGGTGCTGCTCGATCGCCAGCGCGAGCGGCCGAGCCTGCCGCGCGCCATCGCGATCTTCGTGTTCGCCCTCCTGATTTGGTATGCGCATCCGTTCCCTCTGATGGTGGTGGCTGGTCTGGTTGGGCTTGATTGCATCCGCCGTCCCGCATGGCGGGAACGGATGAAGGCCGCGTATGCGCTGTTGGCCCCGCTGGTTCCGGTCGCTTTGCTATCGTTCGCGTCGGCGCAGCGGCAATTGGTGAAGGCCGATCCCGCCCGCGCGCAGGGGCAGGCCTTCTTCGCCTATGCACCGCCGTGGGAGATCTTCGCCCACCTGTGGCTCGACGTCTCGGGCGCGCTGACGCGCTGGGGAAGCGTCACCATCGTTCCAGCGGCTCTGCTTTTGTGGTTCGCATGGAAGCAACGACGGCTCTCTCGGTCTTTCTTCTCTCCGCTCGGGATGGCAGGAATGGCGCTTGGATACCTTGCGCTGCCCGCCATGCTCAGCAATTGGTGGTACTTCAATTGCCGGCTGGTGCCGTTCCTGTGGGCGGGCGCGATCGTGCGGCTGCCCGCGACCGTGCGCAGGCCAATCGCCCTGGCGTTGGCTGGATCGGCCCTTTGGTTTTCGGCCGTTCTCGGCATCGATTACCTTCGGCTTGACCGCGACCGGGCCGCCTTTGCCGCGGGCACCGCCGTCGTTCCCGAACGGGCGACCCTGCTTCCGCTCTTGTTCAAGCATAGAAAGTCGAGCGATTTCACGGCGAGCCTCACCCACGCCTGGGCCGAGTACGTTCTGGCCAAGAGCACGTCCGCGCCGCTGGTATTCGCGGTGGAGCGTTCGTATCCGATGACTTACCGGGACTTTCCACCGGCCGCATTAGTTCCGCCGGCGCTCGATCAATTCGCCGAAAAGCGCGCCACACCGGCCCAGGTCTGCAGGCTGTTCCGCCCGGAGCGCCCACAGGTCGACGCCCAGTGCATCCAGGAATGGCATCGGCAGTGGTCCGATTTCTGGCGGCAAGCCGAACCTCGTTTCGATTATTTGCTGACTTGGGCGATGCCTGCCGAGACGCGCCCGATGATCCCGTCGACCTACCATCGCATCTTCGCGGCGCCAGAATTGCAGATCTACCAGCGCATTTCGCCCGGAACCGACGTTCCCGGCCTGTAGGCGCTTGCGAGCACAATTGCACCCTTTCGGAAGCTGCGCGACAATGGCCAGAATTGCACTTGCCCGCTTGACTGTGAGCGCAAACACACGTTAAGCAGGACTGGCAGTAATGATGCGCCCCCTTCGCGTCGGAATCGTAGCCGAGAGTTATTTTCCAACTCTCGGTGGGATCCAGGAACATGTTCGCAACATGCGAAACCTCCTCGTCCGCCACGGCGTCGAGGTGAGCATCTTGACCGGCTGGCCGGAGACCGAAGCGTGCTGCTGTCCGGACGATGCCGAGCAAGGTGTAATTCGCGTCGGACGGGCCCACACCTTTCGCACCGGAGGCACCTTCACCCAGGCTACCGTCAGCCCGCTTTCCGCGTGGAATTTTTACCGCGCGCTTCGCAAGGGCAAGTTCGACCTGCTCAATATTCACGGGCCGTGTGATTTCGGTCTGGCGTCCTTCGGTCTGGCGATGTTTCGCGGACCCAAGGTGTTGACCCTTCACTCTTGTTTTCCCGACGCCCCCTGGCGACATCGGGTGGCGCCGTACTATCGGTGGGTCTTCCGCCGTGCCTCGGCCGTGATTGCGGTGTCCGAGGCCACCGCGCAGTCGATGTGGCGTTATGCCGATTTCCATCCCACCATCATCCCCAACGGCGTGGACGTCCGTTATTGGCGGGCGCGACCGAGCCTGCGCTACCTTCGCCCGGGGATGCGCAATCTGATCTACCTTGGCCGCCTGGAAGATCGGAACGGCCCCGACCTCGCCATCGAGGCATTCGCCAAGATCGCGTCCGCGGTTCCGAGCGTGCGCTTGCTGATCGCGGGCGACGGACCCATGCGACCGAGCCTGGAAGCGCAAGTGCCGGCGCACCTGCGCGGGCGCGTAGAATTCCTGGGCGCGGTCTACGATCAGCGCCCCGAGCTGCTGGCTTCTTCGTCGGTCTTCCTACTGCCCGCCCGCGCGGTGGGCTTTTCCATCATGGTCCTGGAAGCCTTCGCGGCCGGCCTGCCCGTGGTGGCGCTTCCCGCGCTTGGCACCGATCGGGCCGGCGACCATTGGTCGAACGTCGTGCTGGCGAAAGACAGCAGCGCCGACGCCTTCGCCCGCGCCGTAATCGAAACCCTCGGTCGCGAACAGGGCGGCCGCATCGAGCGTGGCCGATTGATTGCCGAGGCCTTCGACTGGACCAAGGTCGGCACCAAGGTCCTGGATGTGTTTCATCGGGTCGCAGGACGGCGGCTCGACCCGGCCTACGCGCGCCGCGAGGCCGCGGCCTGACATGGGCGCCAAGGCGGGGGCGTGGCTGAACCGCGCTCTGTCGGTCCTGGCGGTGCTTTCGTCGGTGGTGCTGGTGGCGGAGCTGCCGTGGATTGCGTCGTGGGGCAAGCTTGCGATCTTCGCAACGGCGCTGGTCCTGGGCGGCGCGGTCGCATTCAAGCAGATTCCGGCCTTCGATCCCTTGGGTCGCATCCGGTGGCGACTGCCGCCGCGAAAGGGCCGCGGGTGCGCGATCACCTTCGACGACGGGCCGTCCGCAGATACGCCGCGCGTGCTCGAGATACTGGCGCTCCACCGGGTCAAGGCGACCTTCTTCGTACTTTCGACCAACGCCCGCCGCCACCCAAACATCCTGCGAAGGATCGCGCACGAGGGACACACCGTCGCCGTGCATGGGACCACGCACGCCAAAATTCACGGGGCCACCGAGGCGGCCATCGAGCAAGAGCTGTCGACCGCGATTCGCGAGCTCAGCGAGCTTGGCGTTTCGCCCGCGCGGCTCTATCGTCCGCCACATGGCCTCAAGAATTCGGCTACCTTTCGGGTGGCGCGCAGATTGGGCCTCGGGATCTGGGCCTGGAGCCGAGGTATCTGGGACACCGATCGACCGGACCCTGACGTGCTGGTGAATCGGGCTACCCGCTTCGCCTGCTCGCGCATGGTGTTGCTGCTGCACGACGGTCGCGGCAACGAGGAAGAGCCCGATATCGAGCCCATGCTCGCCGCTTTGCCACGCATCCTCGATGGGCTGCGCCGACGGGGCTTCGATTTTGTCACCCTGGATCGCGCGTGATTCTTCGAATTGCAAAGCTCCTCTTGCGCTGCCTGCCGGTGGGACTGCTGGCCGCGGTGCTATGGCGCGAGAAACCCTGGCAAGTCCAACTTTCGTCCAGCATGCCGTGGGCGATGGCCGGGACCATTGCGCTGAATTTCCTCGTGTACCTGCCCATCAAAGCCTGGCGCTGGCGAGTGGCACTGACCGATCCACCGCCGTTTCGGCAAGTGTGGGCGGCGACCATCGAAGGGCTTCTAGCCAACGCCGCCGTCGGGTTCGGCAGCGGCGATGTGGTCCGGTATGCCCGCCTGCGCGAAAATCGCCAGCTCGCGATTGACTATGCTTGCACATGGGCGGAGCGTGGGGCCGAGCTGCTGGCCCTGGGCGGGTTGGTCTTCGTCACCGCGTTGGTCACGAAGCTGGGAACGCTGGCGCTCGTCTTCTCCGCGCTGGTGGTGGCCGGTTACTTCGCGCTGCTGGTGGCCGGGCGCTGGCTGGTTCCGAGGCTTGCTGGTTGGCCGCGTCTGCAGCGTCCGCTGTCCGCGGGACTGCAGGCGTCGACACCTCCCCGTGTGGCGTCCATGGCCCTCTTGACCCTGGCGGGGTGGGCCTGTGAGATCGTGATGTTGGTGTTGTTTGAGCGCGCCTTTCACCTTGTGCCGAGCTTTCACCTAGCCCTTCTGACCTTGGTGGGCATCAACGCCGCCATCGTGATTCCGACCCTGCCGGGCAACTTCGGCACCTTCGAGGCCGGCGCCACCGTGGCGCTGGTCACGTGCGGCGCGCCCCGCGACGTCGCGGTTCTATACGCCCTGACGTATCACCTGACCCACGTGGTGCCGGTGGCGCTGGTGGCGACCACGGTCTACCTCGTTCGATCCCGTCGTCGGCGCGCGGGTGGCGCCGTCCGAACGCCGCGCGCGATGCGTGGATTCTCGAAGGGAATCAACACCACGGTGCCTCACGACAAGGATCGCGTGTGAACGTCCTCGACTCATTTGCTTGTTGATTCGGCCTTGGCATTGAATGCAGCAAAGATCGGGAGTGACACTGGTCAACGAGATTGGGTATGCAATCCGCAATCGACCGCTATTCGCAGGAACACTGCGCGGGCGTCCCTTTGCCGTTCGTCTGAATCAGGCAACGCGTAGCTTCGGAGGGCGGGTCACACGTCAGGGATGTGCATGACTGCGATTGTGGGGCGCACCCTTCCCTCGGCTCGCAGGTTGGCACTGTTGGCGTGCCTGAAAACACCCAGGTGGCACAGAGCTCGGTGTCCGCACAGCGTGCATCCCCACACGAGCCAGCGTCACGCCGACCGCTGGGGCCGGGCGACGCTGGCGTTGCCTCGCCATCCCAAGTCCCGAGCGGCGAGCGGCCACACCCCATCGCAAGAAGAGAAAAGGCCAAGGATGCCGTCACAAAAAGCAGGGTGGCTCGCCAGGCAGGTTCCAGGTTGTCTAGCCCCCTTGTGAGCTTGCAGGGTCGTTCCATATCAACGCCTTGCCGTTCAGCAGAGTGGGCTCCGCCAAGCCGGCGTCACTATTCTACGCCGATGTCACTGCGGCGACCAAATCAGTCAGCTAACAAGACCCAGACAAGCCCGCGCTCGTTCGGTGCTCTAGCGAAGCGCGCCTTTGGCCTTGGGGAAGTAGAACAGACCGTCGGAGCTCGTGTAGTTGTTCATGACGAAGCGAACGAAACGCGAGCCCAGGTTGGGGAGCTCGTCGTCGAGGGTAATCAGCGCCGGTGGATTGTTTTTCAGTGCGTCTACATATGCGGCTCTGTCCTGTTCCGAAAGCATGACCAGCAACTCGCCGTGCATGAAGAAGTAGTAGAACGGATGCGGCCGAAACACCCCGGTGCCCATCCAGCCATCCAGTACCGGATCCGTGGGTCGGGTGTGCTCGAAGACGTAGCGCAATCTCGTCGTCTTCTGCTCATCGCGTTGCCCGAACGACAACGCGAGATCTACAACTGGCCAGATCAACAGCGGCAGAGTCGCGCACAAAAGCAGCCACTTGCGTGCTCGCTCCTTCGCTAGACCTATCAGGAAGGAAAGGCCGATCGCCGCGAAGACGCAGGCGATCGCCAGGATAGGAAGGTAGTACTGCATGTACGACGCCGGTACCACTAGGATTCCGGCGGTGAGCCCACCCAACGTGCAAAGCAGCACTACTTCGCCATAGTAACGTTGCTTCGATCGATAGAATCGATACAAGGCCACGGTCGCCCCCAGCAAAGCCAAGACAAGAACCGGCCAACTGGTTTCCAGCGTCACCATCAAGTGCTCATTGGAGTGCAGCCTCCACTTGGCATTGAGGAGGAAGTTGTTCCGAAGGAAAGGGTAGCCGGCGCCCTCGATGGCAAATCCGAGCCAAGTCAGAGCTCCGGGGACCGCCACGCCGAGACAGTGAACCAGCATCGCTAACATCCGCGAAAACATGAGGCGGCGACCGGCAAGTACCCACAGGCCGAGACCGGTGAGCGCGCCCGGAAGCACGAAGAGGGCCTTCTGCGTACACATGATTGCAGCCCCAAGGCAGAGCCCCCCTGCGAACAACCAGCGTAGCGGTTGCTTATGCGGTTCGTCGTTCTGGCGAAGCCCGCGCAGCAGGAACCAAATCCCGCCGAGGAAAAAGAGAAGAGCGAGAACGTCGGGCCGGATTTCGAGGGTCTTCTGAACAATGACCGGTTGGCCCACGAGGAAGAGCGCTGCCAGAAGGCCCACCGTTCGATTGGCTAGCAACCTCCCAATCAGGAAGGCGACAACAGCCGAAAGCGTGGAGATGACCAGCGACAAGCCCCTGCCGAACAGCAGAAAGTGCCTGGCGCTGTCGAACGACTGGTCGACCTCGAACCAACGGAAGAAAGGCGCGAGGGTGAAGTAATACCAGGGCGTGTGATGCTCGAAGAAGTCCTTGTAGGGAACCATGCCCTTGAACACGCACCACGCCGCGTGGGAATGCTCGAATTCGTCCGGGCCGAGCGTCCTGACAAGCATCAGCGGGATGCGGGCAAGCAGCAGCGCCACCGTGGCGAAGAGCAAGGCGGTCAAATCCCAGCGCCGCTTGCTGTTTGCCTGCGGAGGATCGTTTGCAGTTGGTGCGATCGGGCGGCAACGTGCGTCGGCCTGCATTTCGGCATCGGTGTCTACATCAGATACTCCTCGAATGCACGGGCAACGGCCGCCGAAAGGTAGATCACGTCAGCTTGGCTTTGGCGTGCGGCCCGTCGGCGGGAATTTCGAACCAGAACGTGCTGCCTTGGCCCACCTCGCTGTCGACACCGATGCGGCCCCCGTGGGCTTCGATCGCCAGCTTGCAGAAATAGAGACCGAGTCCCGACGACGGGACGCTCTGACGAACGTTGGTGTCGAGCTGTCCAAACTTTTCGAAGATCTTCGGGTGGTATTGGGCGGCGATGCCGGGGCCGTGGTCGCACACTTCGATTCGCAGATGGGCCGGCAGCGGCTGCAGCGTCACCCTTACGTCGCCGCCAGGCGGCGTCAGCTTGACCGCATTGCTGACCAGGTTTTGTACCACGCGGGCGATGGTGTCGCGGTCAACCACGCCGCGCACGTGCGTTCGGCAAAAGACGATGTTTTTCTCGTCGGCCAGCGACCGAATGGCATCGATCGCTTCGGCCAAGAGCTCCCCGACGTCACACTCTACCAAGCGCAGGTTCATCTGTCCGGATTCGATCTTGCTTGCATCCAGAAGCACGTTCACCATCTGCACCATCCAGCGCGAGGCCTTCATGGCCAGGTCGAGGTTCTGCAGCGATTCCGTCGAAATGAAACCCGCCTCCTGCTCGCGCACGAGGTCGAGATAATTGAACACGGCGGTGAGCGGCGCACGCAGGTCGTGGACGATCATGTGCACCATGGAGTCGCGCATGCCTTCCAGCTCGCGCTGCTTGGAGAGCACGGCTTCCAGCTCCCGCTGTTGGCGCCGCAGTTGCAGATGCACCGCCACCCGCGCCCCCACCTCTTCGACGTGGAACGGCTTGGTAATGTAGTCGACCCCGCCCGCGCCGAAGGCGCGCATCTTGTCCACGGTCTCGCCGTACGCACTGATGAAGATCACCGGTATGCCAGCCAGCATCGGATCCTTCTTCAGCTCGGCGCAGACCTGGTAGCCGTCCATTAGCGGCATGTTGATGTCGAGCAGAATCAGATCTGGGGGATCCGCCTTCGCCGCCTGCAGCGCCAGCTTGCCGCTCGGGACCGGGCGTGCCCGATAGCAGCCACGCTTGAGGATGTCGGCCAGCATTTGCAAGTTGGCCGGCGTGTCGTCGACCACCAGGATGCTCGGCGCGGAAAGCTCGGCGGATGATGTGGTTGGCATGGTCAGTTCCCAAGTCGGTCGATCACGCCTTGATAGTCGAAGGTGCGCACCAGGCGGCGCAGCTCCTCGGCCGCGGCCGGCGCCGTGGCCGACAGCACGCCGACCAGCTCGAGCGCTCGGTCGTACTCGGCTGCAACGGTTGCCGACCGAAGCTGCGCGATCAAGTCGGCAGGAGCCCTGGCCAAGGTGCCCGACGTCCAGCCTGCGGCGCCCAAGGGCAGCGACGTCGGCGGCGGTGTTGGCGAATCGTCAAGGTAGACGTACTCAAGCTGGAGGTGCTTGCGCAGCTTCTCCAGGATTTCTGCCTCGTGGAAAGGCTTGCCGACGAAATCATCCATGCTCCCGTCGAGAGCGCGCTTGCGATCTTCGTCGAACGTGCTGGCCGTGACAGCGATGATAGGGGTGCGCTGGCCCCGTTTGCTTTGCTTGATCCTGCGCGTCGTCTCGAAGCCGTCCATGTGGGGCATGCGGAGGTCCATGAGGATCGCGGCCGGACGCTGGGACTCGAACGCGTGCATCGCCTCGACGCCGTCAGTAGCCTCGCAGGTTTCAAAACCGACTTTGGCCAGCAACTTGACCAAGAGAGCGCGGCTGTCGCCTTGGTCGTCGACGATCAAGATGCGACACGACGGCGAACCGGGTTGCAGGCCCGCGATCTGCCGCAGACCGGTCCGGTTGGGCAGGTCGGCGGCGTTGCCCGCCCGGATGGGTGTGTCGAAATGGAAGCGACTTCCGCGGCCAGGTTCACTTTCCACGACAATGTCCCCGCCCATGAGCCGCGCGAACTCGCGACTGATTGCCAATCCCAAACCGGTGCCGCCCGCGCGAACGCCGTGGGAAGTCTGTGCGAACTTGTCGAAGAGCCGGCCGAGGTCGGCCGCCTCGATGCCCGGCCCGGTGTCCTCCACGGTGGTGAGGAGTCGACTTCCGTCGGCAATCTCGATGTGCCAGACGATTTGGCCCCGCTCCGTGAACTTCACCGCGTTGCCGAGCAGGTTGATTAAGACCTGTCGAATTTTGTTCTCGTCGGAAACCACCGCGGGCGGCAGGTCGTTCTTCAACTTGACCAGCAGGGAAAGCCCCTTGCCTTGCGCGCGCAGCCTGAACATGGTCGCGATGTCTTTGACCAGTGCGCCCAGGTCGAAGGTGCTGGGGTTGAGGTGGGCGCGCCCGGCTTCGATCTTGGACATTTCTAGAATGTCGTTGATGAGGGCCAGCAGGTGCTCGCCCGAGCGATTGATGGTGGTGAGCTGTTCGCGCTGCTCGAGTGAGATATGCGAGTCGTGTAACAGGAGCTGGGAATATCCGAGAATCGCGTTGAGCGGGGTGCGGATCTCGTGCGACATGCTGGCCAGAAACAGGCTCTTGGCGCGGTTGGCGCGATCGGCTTCCGCCTTGGCCTCGGCCAACGCGGCGTTGGATCGCTCCAGTTCGGCGGTACGCGCACCCACGCGCTGCTCAAGCTCGCTGGTGAGCTCGCGCAACTCATCGCTGATGCGCTTGCGCTCCGTGATGTCGCGGGCCACGGTGATGATGGCCGGAATCCCGGCGTACTCGATGATGCGCATGCTCGCGTCGAACACCAAGCGGGCGCCGTCTGGCCGCAAGTAACCAATTTCATGGGTCGCGTGACCGTACTTGCAGACGGCGTCGATGCGCTCGGCTTGCTCGGTCGGGGAGGGTGCCGCCGAATCGAGGTCCCACAGATTCATTTGCAAGATTTGGTCGCGATGGATCTGCAAGAGCTCGCACGCAGTCTCGTTGGCATCCACGATGTGGCCGTCGAGCTTGAATAGCAGAACGACATCGGTGAAGCTGTCGAACAGCATCTTATAGCGCCGTTCAGACTGCCGCAGCTCGGTGGTTAGGCGTGTGCGCTCGTCCTCGGCCAGGTCGCGCTCTCGGCGGCGACGCTCTTCGGCCAGCTCGCGATGGACGGCGGCCGCCAATCGATCGAGATTGCTCTTAGGAACGTAGTCGCGCGCCCCATTGCGCATCAGCTCCACCGCCTTGTCACCGGGAATGCTGCCGGAGACCAAGATGAAAGGAATCACCAGCGCGGTAGCATTCAGGCGAGCCAGCGCGTTGTGCGCGCCGAAGCCAGGGATGGAGTAATCACAGAGGATGATGTCCCAGGGACCTTCGCGCAGGGCGATGGTGAATTCCTCGGGACGGTCGACGCGCACGTACTCGACGACGTATCCGCCGCGCGCGAGATGGCGGAGAACCAGTTCGGCGTCGGCGGGCGAATCCTCGACGAGCAGCACGCGTAGGGGCTCGCCTGGCGCTTTCACCGGTTCTCCTCGTGGGTGTTGCACATGGATTTCCCGCCAGCACTTGCTTGGGAGCTGGGTTGGTGGAGATGCCACGCAGGCATCGGATGTTCCGTGCGACTTCTTGAGTCGACGCGGCTGACGACAGATTCCGGTCAGTCGACAAGCCAACAACCTGACGCAAGCCGGACTTTGGCGTCACTGCTCTGGCGCGCGCTTGTCGAAAAGCAAGGGGCAACGGCCGGTACGTTCTTTGCTGGGGCGAGGGGATGGAGGAATCCGGTTATGCCAGAGAACATGAAGGACGATGAACAGCCGGCCGCCAAGGCACCTGAGAAGTCGAACAAGTTGATCCCGATGATCCTCGTCGCGAACACCTTGCTGATGGGGGTGGTGCTGAGCGTGGTGCTGCTGCGCAAGCCGGCGGGGGCGACCGCCACGGCAGCCACGCCGGGGGAAACGGGCGGGGCGAGTGGAACGGCGACAGGCAAGGAGGGCGCCGAACCAGGCAAGGCCGGAGGCCACGGGGAGTCCGAGGGCCACGGACAAGCCGCAGACGACTCGCCGGGCTCACCCGGCCCGATCCTGAAACTCGAGAACTTCATCATCCAGCTACGCGGCACCGACACCGACCGCTACGTTCGCGTTGCCTTCGATCTCGAGCTGATGAGCGAGGCTGATCGCTCGCTGGTGCAGGCGCGCATGCCGCACATCCGCGACGCCATCATCGGCTACTTCTCTGACCGCTCGCTGGACGAGCTGCGAGGAAGCGAGGGCATGGAGCGCATCAAGCAGGCGGTGCTCAAGAAGCTCGAAGAGATCCTGGGCGCCAAGCGCGTGCGCTCGGTCTTCATCACGGAGCTCGTCATTCAGTAGCTGACCTAGGAGTCATTGCCATGGCATCGCCACTTGATCCGCAAGAACTTGAAGCCCTGATGCAGGCCATTCAAGAGGGCCGCGTCGGCACCGAGGCCGACGCCGGTGCCGAGCAGGGCGACGGCTCGGTGGTCCCTTACGATCTGACGAGCCAGGACCGAATCATTCGCGGCCAGATGCCGACGCTCGATTCCATTAACGAGCGAATCGCCTCCAACTTTGGCAAGGCACTGGGCGGTCGCCTGCGCCTGGAATTGCGGATCGCCGCCTCACCCGCCGTGCTGATGAAGTTCGCGGAAGTGACCGGCACGGTGGCGGACCAGACCATCACCGGCGTGCTCAGCCTCGGCGCGGGTCACGGCCTTGCTCTCATGGTGATCGAAGGCGCGCTGACGCGGGGGCTGCTCGGGGCCGCGCTTGGGGACCGCAGCGTTGCCAACGCCGCCCCGAACGCCAAATCCCATCATCCCGAGGGCCATTGTGGACAA
>CAZBIU010000123.1:0-17330 GCA_964491625.1 uncultured Myxococcales bacterium | reverse complement strand
AGCCATTGGGTCGCGGGTTGCTCGCGAGCAGCTGAATCTTCGCGACAACGCGCTGACAGTCGGCCTTGCGAAGATCGCTGATCTCCTTGGCCGCCGAACGCTTGATTTCGAGCCTATAGCTTTCCACGTCGCTTGAGATCGCTGACGAGGTTCTCGAAGGAGGACGTAGGCTCCTTTGCTCGGGCCCGGAACGCCTCAAGATCCTCGGCGTCTTCAGCCAGTCCGGCGCGAACGGCGTTGTTCACGAGTTCCGACACCGACAAATCCGTCTCCGCAGCCTTCACGCGAAGGGCGCGGTGCAGTGTCGGCTCCAAGTAAACGGTGGCTCTCTTGGCTTGTGCCATGACAGGCAGTATGACGTTATGACGTTCTGACGTCAAGACGCGGGATGCTGCCGAACTCACGCCCTGAGGCGGGCCGCAAGGGAAAACTAGGGTGATTGAGCGGCGAGGGCGACGATAGTCGAATTGTGTTTCTGGAGAGCGAGGAGGTAGCGGGCCTCGTCGTAGGGCTGACGGTCGTGCCAGCAACGCCAGAGGATGCGAATCCATTTGAAGGCCAGGGCTCGCAGGATGACTTGGTGAGGAATACCCTTGGCGCGGCGGCTGTCGTAGAAGGCCTTGGCCCAGAAGGAATGGGGAACCGTCTCGCCGACCCACTCGACGAAGGTCTGGCGTAGGAAAGTCGGGCCGATGAAGCGCCAATGGGTCCACGACTTGTTGCCGCTGCGTTCGACCACGGGAGCGATGCCTGTGCACTTCTGGACGGAAGCGGCGTCGGGAAAGCGGTCCCTATTCTCGCCGAAGGCAGCGAGCAGGCGTGGAGCCAGGGCGGTGCCAGCGCCGGGCAGCGCCGCGAAGATTTTGAAGTCGGGCAGCTCGGCAGCGCGAGCGGCGATCTCTGCATCGAAGCGGTTGATGGCTTGAGCAAGGGCGGCGATTTGCGCGAGCAGGGCCTCGGCCATGAGTCGGCTGGGTTCGATGACGGCGAGGTCGGAGGTCAATTGTCGTGCCACCTTGATGGCGGCTACCAGTCCCTAATGAAGCTCTATCTCAACGAGCGCATCAGGCGGGAACGTGTTCGTCGAGCGTCGTGATGTCGTAGTCTCCTGATCCAGGACGAGTTGGTTGTCCGAAGAGTTGGAAGGAAGGTGATCCGCGAGCCTGCGGACGATTGGTCGCCGGAATTCCTGGCCTGCCTCGGCGCTTGGAAGGACGATATTCCCCGACCTCAAGCGCATTCGATCGGGGCGATGAAGTATCTCCTCGACACGGACACAGTTAGCTACGCCTTGCGCGGCGAGGGCCAAGTCGCGGGACGCATCACTGCCCACAAACCGTCGGACCTGTGCATCAGGGCTATCACCCTCGCCGAGCTGCGATTTGGCGCTGACCGCAAAGGCTCGCGCAGACCGCATGACTGCATGGCCTTATCGATACGTTCGCGGCCGCTCTCGAAGTCGTCGACTTCGGAGAGTATGCCGCCCTTGAGTTCGGGCGAATCGGGACCATTCTCGCCGAACGTGGTACGCCTATCGGCGACTTCGATGTTCTGATCGCGGCACATGCCGCTTCCCCCTCCGCTGCACCTTGGTGACGTGCGGGGCTGTAGGTCGCATTGTTCCATAGAGGAGGACGGGGTAAGTAACCGGGGCTCCGGATGTCGCGGTATATTACGCAGTCCGGATGTCTCGCCAGGAGGTCTCGATGTGCAAACTGCCGCCTTTCGCTAGAAGAGGGCTCTCGGGGCGATGTTGGGCGTGCCTACGGCTGCATGTGGATCTCGGAATGGTCCGCGTGCTCGGGCTTTGCGTGGCGCTGGCGGTTGGCGCTGTACCCGCGACCGCCTGGGCCTGCAAGATCGTGCCAGCCCCCGACGCATTCCAATCGGGTTCTTCCCCGTCAGGTGCCGCGGACGTTCCGTCACTCACTCTCTCGAGCGTAACATTGGTTCGGGCGAAGCACGGACCGCCAGGGAACGGGGAGTGCGCGGACGTTGGTACGCTCGTGCTGTCCTTTCAAGCGGCCGACTCTTCGGCGTGGCCGAGCAATCTGGGCGTGAGGCTGAGCTTGGAGAAAGGCGACTTTCCGCCAGCGTTTCCGATACCCCCCTATCCGCTGGCCACGAGCGACGGAAGCCTCGCCTTCGCGGGGCAGGACGATCCGTCCAAGCCGATCGACTTTACCTTGCAAGCCGTCGCTGTCGATTCATCGGGAAACGAGTCCGCACCGACTGAGGTGCACGTCTCCGATCCCGGCAGGCAGTCGACCGGTTGCTCATTTTCCGGAAACGCGAGCGGCGTGGAATCTGGGTATCGCACGCTTCTTGTCGGGCTATCCCTGATCGTCTTCGGAGCTATCCAGAAGCGGCGGCTGTTATCCCGACCATAGACCGTCAGCCTGATCCACCGCACGAATGGCAGTCAGACGCCGAACTCCCGGGCCAGGTCTTGGATGCGGCGGTGCTCGGGGATGCGGGTGAGGAAGGATTCGCGGTAGGCGGGGTCGTCGATCTTGTCGGCGCGCGCCTGCAGCCATTGCGTGGCGCTGGCGACCGCCGTGGCTGCGGCTTCGCGGTCGCCGGTGGCCAGAAGGCATTCGGCGAGCGCGAGCCGGATGGTGGCCTCGCCGTCGTCGACGCCGCCCATCTTTTCGAGCTGGGCATAGGCCTCGCGCGCGTGGGACAGCGCCTCGGCAGCGCGACCTTGCGCGACCAGCGTGCGGGCGAGCAGCGCGACGGCGAAGGGGTGGGCGAGGGGAACCGGTTCCCACGTGGCCATTGCGTCTTGGGCGTAGGATTCGGCCCTGGCGAAATTGCCCGCCAGATACTCGGTCACGGAAAGATAAGCCTCGGCGCAACCCTGGAACCGCCGATCGTTCTGTGCTCGCGTGGCAGCACGGCCCTCGAGACCGAAAGCTCGGGCCTCGTCGAGCGAGCCCTGGTACGCGAGGACATTCGTCAACATTTGCAAACATCCACCCACGAGATGCTTCAGATCCATCTTCCTCGCAAGGCCGAGAATCCATCGCAAGCGCTCGACCGCCTCATCGAGCTGACCAACCTCGCCGAGGGTGTTGGCTAGATTCCCGGAGGCAATGCACGAATCGAGCTGGAGCCCAATGCCTTGGTAGTGGTCCGCCGCGCGCTGAAGGTGGCGAATGGTCTCGGACAGGAGCCCCTTGTTTCGAGCAGCCTGCGCTTTCAGAGACTCGCACCTTCCTTCCGACTAGAAGGGGATCCAAGTGCACTCGCTCCTGCCCGAGAAGCGCAAGGATCTGCTCATAGTGTGTGTGATCGACTCCTATTGCCGCCGCCCGCGGGCGTGGTCAGCACCAGCGCGCACGCGGAGCCGCCCTCGCACACCTCCTGCCACAGGTTTTCCAGGAAGGAGATCTTGCGCTCGCGGCCGAAACACGGAACTTCCTTGCCCATCAGGGTTTGCGGAACCTCGCGCATGTCCCGTTCGAAGCGCAGACGGAACGTACCCTGGGCGAGAGGCTCCACCTCGAATCGACCTTCCAGCAGGCGAGCGGTCGGTCGTCCACGCAGACCGTGTCGGCAGGGGCGGCGGGGAGCAAGCGGGATGCTCGCTCGACCGCGCCGGCCAGGGCCGCCTCGTCCTCTGAGATGCGGCCGGTGGCGATGGCCACCTTGGCGCCGGGGAAGGTCGCCCGCACGCGCAACGCCAGGCGCGCGGCGTGAGCGGCTGCGTCGCCGGGAACCCCGCGGCCGACCAGGGCTACGATCCAAAGACCCTCGGAGGTTCGGTCCAGCTTAGCGCCACGGGCACGCAGCGTGGCGGCCAAGCTGGCAAGCGCGGCCGGGTCCTCGCCCGCGCCCGAGATCCCGGAGATAACCACCACCGCGGTCATGCGCTGCTCGTCTCCGGACAGGGTGCGCGCCCGGCTAGACCGTGCGGGTTGGGATTCGGTCCCGGCCAGCGCCAGGGCAGCGTGGCGCAGCTCCGACGCAAGCTTTTCCGGATCGCCCGGCCGCTCGTCGGGTGCCAGCGCGAGCATCCGGCCCAGCACGGCGCGCAGGGGCGACGGCACGCTGCCCCCGTCGCGATGCTGCTCGGGCGCGATGTAGAGGCGCGTGCCTACGACGGAGCCGGGCTGGGTGATCTGCCACCCGTCGTGCGCGCGTTGGGCGCCAGGGCGAGCGCCTGCAACACCTTCGCGCCCAAACGCGCGGTGGCCGCGCCGTCGATCGGGCCGCGGGCGATGCAATCGGCCAGGGTCTCGCCGTCGAGCCATTCCATGGCCAAGAAGGGCTCGCCCCGCGGGGTCCTGCCGTGGGCGACGTAGCGGACGATGCCGGGGTGGACCAGGCCGGCCAGCACCTCGGCCTCGCGGGTGAAGCGCTCGATGGCGATGTATTCCGGGTGCTGCAGCACCTTCACAGCCACCGTGCTGCCGTCGAGCAGGTCGCGGCCGCGAAACACGAGGCCCATCCCGCCGCTGCCCACCCGTGCCTCCACCTCGAAACGCTCGCCCAGACGCCGGTCCAGGTTCGCCTGGAAGGCCGTTCCTTCCTGGGTCTCGATGTGGCGTTGCGCGGTCACGGCGGCAGGCTAGGAACGTACACTACGGAGCAGGCCATCGGCGTTGCGCGGCGAGTCTGCCCGCCAATTCCAGGATGCATTCGTCAGGTCAAGAACCACGAAGACATCGCGGCCCGAGCGTGCATCCCGACCCCGCGGCGTCTACAACGGCAGGCCACTGCGGATGATGCGGCGAAGTTCTTCCACGTGGAGCCTCGGCCCGCGCTTTTCCTCTTCGAAAATGATCTCTGCGAAGATGATGGCAGTGAGGTCGCGTTCGGTCCGGTACTCCTGGACCCGGACGTCCTCGCCGGCCCGGATCAAGCCGGCCACGTCAGACAGGCTTACGTAGTGGCCCTCTTGGGTGTCGTAAAGCTTCCGGTTCGCGTACTTGCGGATGGTTCGCATGGCCCTCGTAGAATCTCACAGGCTCTGCCCGACGGGAAGAGTCACGAAGAATGGCGTTGGAGGGGGCCGGCAGCCGCGGCACGGCTTGGCTGGCCCGACAGTATGTGGTTCCCGATGTGGAACACGGACTGCGCAGCAGCCACCTGAAGGCCGCGCTCGATCGCCCATTCCCAGTCGGGGCCGCCCAAGGGATGAGCGCGGATCAAGTCGAGCCGGCGCAGTGCCTCGCGCAAGCCGGCCAAGCGTTCGGTCAGAACCTCACGCCGCACGACCACGTGAAAGCAACTCCTTGAGCAGGTCCTGCTGCGCGGCTCGTAGCGGACGCGTGTCCTCGTAGCGGCGTACGCTGTTCATCGGCTACACTCCGCTCGATGCCGTGGAGCAAGCCAGGAAACCCCAGAATACCTGATGTCTTGGCAGTGGGCGCGGCGGCCATCGAACTGATGCGGTAACGAGGCGGTTTGGCTAGCGTTTTGTCAAGACGGCGAAATAGTTACCCCCACAGTTACCCCCAGAGCTTGGCTCCTTGTCCCCTTTCACGCGGCCGAAGATGGCGGGCATCACGCGCAGAATGCCCGCGCGGTGCAGGTAGCGGAAAGGCGAGGTGTTGAGGATGTGGTCAGCCAAGCGACCGGCGCAGTGTATCCAGGACCCGGTCGAATTCCTCTGGCGTCACTCGGAACGCATCGACGCCGATATCCGCCAGCTTGTGCAGGAACGCCACCTTGGAGATCCCCGCCAAGTCGGCCGCAGCGCCGGCCGACAAGTGCGCCAGCTCGTGCAGCTTCATGGCCGCCGCAAGGCGAACCGTACCCTCTGCCTCGGAAGGAGAAGGCCCCAGCGCCCGAAGGGTCGCCTCTGGTATCTCGATGGAAAGGGTCACAAGCCCAACTGTACCAGGTCACACGCGCCCCTGTGCAGCTTGCTTCGTCCTGGATGGGATTTCTGCCTCGTCAGCGGGCCGACGATGCATCTTCCACCCTGCGCGAACGGCGGCGAGTTGTCGGCTGGGCTTGTGTGCTCCCCGGATTATTGGCTTCCTCCAGTGCCAACCGGTTAACCTCTTCTGCAAGGCGGTATTCCTCTGGGATAGCCAGCAGTTCGCGAAGGGGCCTGCTTGCCGCCGTCTTCCTTCGTTCTTCCGTTCGTCCTTCAACAGCAGTCTTGCACGCTCGTCTGGCCGCAGCCTCGTCGTCCAACGAATCGGACGGTTGTTCCTGGCCCCCTAGACTCGCACGAAACTCATCTGTCCTGTGCTTCTCTTCGCAGGTCTCTAGGTTGGCCCGCGCCTTATCGGAACGCTCCGCAGCCTCGGCCAACTCATGGCCCAGCCTTGCTGACCTCTGGGCGACGTCAGCAGCTCTGATCTCTTCCTGTTCCGCCCTGCATTTCTCGGTAGAAGGGCCGTCGGCGCGCCTAATAGGTGGACCTTCCTTCACCCTCTGGGGATTGCCGGATTTCGTCTCCTTGGATTGGGTCAACAGCAAGCAGACGAAATCCGCGTCCGTGCCGAACTCCTTTTCGTCCCGTATGCGGCGGCCAGTATAGGAGAGGCTCAGATCGGTGAGCGAAGCTGTCGCCCCGTCCTTGCCGCCCGCCGGGGAGACTGATGCCAATGGAAAGACCGTCTTTCGTGCCGCCTTCAGCGTGCTCTCAAAGGCCCGTTCTAGCGTCCTTTGCTGTTCGTCAGTAAGCCGCTTGGAGATGTCCTCAAACTTGTTCAGGAACGCTGCCCGGAGCTTGATGACGGTGGGGTTGACGGCGTTCCAGCGGTGCTCTTCGGTGTCGGGATCGTAGCCTTGGGCATCGTAGATCTTCTCATCCAGGAGGACCAACGGACGCTCAAAATCGAAGTACCACGCGGAGCTGCTGGGCGTGATGCGCTCGCATATTCTTCCCTTCAAGGTGCCGCGCGATTGCTCGCACTTCCCCCAGTGGGCTATCGTGGTGCGCTCGGGTTTTTCCCAAGAACACTCGGAGCTGCCGACTTCGCGGTAGCACACGTACCCCTTCCGGACCATCTCGTCGGCCTCTCGCCCTCGGAGGTACTGCTTCCTTGCCTCCATCGGGCTTGGCTTCCACGGGTCGCCCTCAATCGTGATGTTGATGTCTTGCGCGTAAGCGATTCGCGTGCAAGTGAGAGCAGCCACTGCAAAAAGAACGGTACGCAACCTAGCCATCATGCGGACCATGGTCTCCCCATTTCGGCTTTCGTGCAACCGTTACGACATTTTGAGCCGTGGTCAGAACGGACGCATGCCCCTAGCGTCGCGCTTCGGTGGCCACAGACTTTCCAGCATTCTGCCAAACGTTCGGGCGCCATGTGCGCGCCCTGCGGGAAGCCCGTGCCCTCACCCAAGAGGACATGATGGATCTCGGCTTCAGCCTCCGGCACTACCAGCGGATCGAGGCGGGGCGCTCGATCACCTTGCGGACTATGTGGAAGCTGGCCAAAGCGTTCAAGGTGCCACCGCGGGAGATCCTGCCACCGCCGACGAAGTAAGCGCTCTCTTGCGAGACCTCCGCCGCGGTGGCAGGTAGGGCATCACCGAAACTGCGACCGTGGGGGCGCGAGGCTGATGGTTGCCGTTCGTCGGACAAACAGGCTGATGCCTGCGCACGTCGCGCCAGACAGCCCGCAACCTACGCTGCTGGAGGCGAGCCGACTTGAACTACGAGGAGGCGGTGACGAGCGATTCCCACGCCTGTTCGAGATCAGCCTTCTTCAGTTCTCTTTCCTTGACTGCATCATCGTGGGCGACCTTGGCCTTTTGATACTCGGCCTCCTTGCTGGCAGCCTTGCGCACATTCTGGATGTTGAGACCTGGCCCGGTAGCTTGGTGGTGAGCATCCTTGGAAAGCTCACTAACCCAGGCCGCGCGCGACTTGCCAGCCTTGTTCATGGCCGCTTTCGCATCGATGACCATATCGCTGGCCTTTGAAAACGCCATCCGGGCTTGAATGAACCGCTTCGCCATTTGGTTGAGTTCGTCTTCAGTCATGGCGTACAGAGTATCATCGTATCCTGGCGCATTGAATGAGACATGGGAATCACTCGCGTTCGCCTCGGGATCGGCGTTTCGCATAGTTTCGACTTGCTGACAGCGCATCGGTTCACCTTGCCGAGCTGGGCTCGCCCCGTATTCCATCTAGGACTGACTCGGTGAGTTCGTCCGGTTTGTAAGGCGCGGCCATGCGCTCGGCCACGGCTGGCGGGGTGCCGAGGGCTATCAGCGTCTCAACCTTTCGCCTTCGGTTTCGGGTCTCTTCCGTTTCGGGTTCAGCGAGTTCGCCTCGGCTGCTCTCTGTTTGATCATCGCCCATTGTCGCTTCCTTTCGTGCTGGGGTATCGGCTTCGGTGTGGGTTGGGTTCGCTTTTCAGCCGTGCCAATCGCTAGCGGCCGAAGAGAACGCCGATTGCGGCCTTCGTTGTGGCCTCGGCGTGCGCGGCGCCCTTGCGCAGCCGCAAGTCTAGATCGCGCTCGGCCGCGGCGTGCTCGCGCTCCACAGTTGCCATGATCGCGGCAAAGGCCTGTGGGGCGTGCTCGGCCACGAATTCGAGCTGTCTGTTTCGCTTCGTCAATTCGTCGCGGGTTTCCTGAGAGATGGGCATCGATTGGTTCCTTTCATTCGGGGTTTGGGCTCGCGTACAACAGTGGCTTGTCTTGTTGGATGTGTTCTCGGACGGTAGGCGCAGGCCACGCCTCGCCGAGGGCGGCGAGTAGCGACTTGGGGAACCACTCGGGAACGTGGCCACCGTGCTGGGCGTAGCGCGCAAGCTGCCTGCGCAGCTTCACCAGGGCGTGCGCAATCTGTGGATCGTCGGGCTTGCCAGCCGTGAGCCAGCGAGACACCGTGCCGTCGAGGAGTGGGGCCGCGCCGCCGTGGAATTCAGCGAAGGTCAAGAATGCCATGATCGCCAAGGCGACTTCGCCGCGCAAATCTTGCTCGGCCGCGTTCACGTCTGCACCCGTGCAATCTGTACGTGCAACATCGCCGAGATCGGATCGACGCTCCCCGCCGGTTCCTTCCACGCACGCGCGCGGGCTCGGAGTTGAGGATCTCCGTGGGGCTGTGGCGGGCCATCGGGGAAGGCGAGGGCGATGGCCTCCGGGCCGATGGCATCGAGAAGCGCGGCGAAGTCCGCGGGTTCCTCATTGCGGGCAGTGCTCACTGCGAAGTAGATCGCGAATCGGCGCCGTGGTCCTTTGGGCTCACGAGCGATCGCTTCCAGCCTCCGGGCGTTGCGTGCTGGGCCGCCTGTGTTCGATTCGATTGCCGGCATCGATGCGCGGAGTTGCGCAAGCTGGGAGCGGAGGTGCGAGAAATTCATGGCGTTGCCTCGATGAGTCGCCCGATTTCCTCACTGGCCGGCGGGGAGGACTTCGCATCGCAGACAATGCACACCGCGCATTCGTTCCGCCAGGCGACGCGCGGCGATGGGCCGAGATCGTTGCCGTTGTCATCCGACTCCGGGCCGCGTCCGTTGTCGGGCAACACGATGACGGTCAGCGGCCTGGCCCCTCGGCGTGCGCGCTCTGCTGCCAGCTCTTGCAGCTTGGCCAGGTCACCGCGAATTCGTGACAGGTTCATGGCCGCGCCTCTTCGGATCCTGGGTGAACAAAGCAGCCCTGCCGATCGCTCCAAACCATGGTCTGTTGCATGCGCTCCATTCGCTGGATAAGGGCCGCATCTTCTGGCGAGAAGTCCGCCGGGTTGAAGGGTTGAGGCTCGGCCGCGGTGTTCGCTTGCACCTCAGCGAGGAGTCGCTGCACTTCGCGGGCGGCCTCTTCCGAAGTCCCACGCCAACCGTGATCTGTGGCGTTCGGCGGCATCGCCGCGCGGGCCTGCTCTAGCCGGCGCCTAAGTTGGGCCAGCGTGGTCATGATGCAGGAACCTCGCTGGACGTGGGTGGCGTGTCCCAAAGGCTCTCGTATTTCGTTCCCTTGTACTGTTCCTCGAAAATTTCCATCTGCGAGATCATCCTGAAGAACAAGCACGGCGGGTCGTAGGGGCCGCGCGTGTCCTCGTATTCGGCCGTGAACCGCCCACGAAGCGCTGCCAGCTCGGCAAGGTCGGCGTACCACCAATGCTTGACCGTCTCGGTGTCCGCTGGCGCGTCCGCGGGGCGCGGCCCTCGGGTGGCGTAGACCATCACAGGGCACCGTCCGGGGGGCGGCGGTAGCGACGCCTTGACCTGCGCGATTTGACTCCTGATGCTGCGCAACGATTCCATGCTTTTACATCCTTCTGAATTTGCCGCCGGGTAGGGCGGCGAGTTGTTCGCGAATTGCGGCCAACTCGGCCTGCAAGTCTTCAATCTCGGTGAGCTTGAGGGTGGTTCCGAGAACGCCTAGGCATGCGCTCACGCGCGCGGACATGGCGGGCTCCTCGCCAGATGCCTGTGCGACCAACCCGCCGGCGGCCTTCGCTGCGCCGGCCGACAAGATCGCCCGCGCCACGCTCACGTTCTCGGTGAGGCGGTTGCGAATGGCGGCGGCTACCTCGGGGCGCTTTCGCCACCGTCGCAACGTCCGACTCGTGACCTTGAGCACCTTGGCGATGGCTTCGAGGTTTTCCCCGGCCGCCATCATGTCCACAAACCGAAGCTCGGCCACGGACAGCGCATCGTCGGCCCCGCCTTCGTCGGGCGCTGACTCGGACGGTTGTCCGTCGGTGTCCGTTTTTGGGCCCTGGGGCAGGTCGGGCTTCTCGGTGCTGGCGGCGTCAGCCACGCGCAACCCCCTGTGGCTGCGCCGCCTCGCCAAGGCGCAATGTTTGCTGCCTCGGTAGGCGCGGGGCAAGCCACGCTTTGATCGCTGCCTTCCCGGCCTCGGTGGGCGCCATCGACGTCGCAGCCTTGCGCCCCTGCCAACAGAGCTTGCAGACCAGCCGGCCAGCCACGAAGTGAGCTTGGTCCAGTGTTGATCGCCGCAAAAGGCGCATGGTTCTCGTTCGGCAGTCATCGGGTCATGTCCTTTCCTCGTGTCGCGACAACTTCCCTTGTTCGTGGGCTTCCCGCATTCATGGCGCGTAGCGCGTGCACAAAGTCCGGTTTCGAGGGCGGGCTTGACATTTTGGCACAGGGTCACGCTGCACCGCCTTTCGCCCTGGGCTCCGCGGCTAGGAAGCCGGCCACGCTCGGGGAGGGAGTCGCCTTCCAGTACGCCCACAGACGTTGCCCCGCCGCTTCCGCTGTGCCGTTCAACCGTGAGAAATGCTCTGCCAGGGCGGTGCGTTCGGAGTCCGTGGCCGTGGTGTCGGGCCGGACGCGTAGGCAGTGATCGAGTTGCGCGATGGGGTCGGGCGCATCGGCCGGTGTAGTCAAGTAGTCAGGTGTAGACGCCGTTTCCCGGATAACCTCTCGTGAGGACTCTTCTAGGCGGTTATCCTGGAATTGCTGACTACGGGTGACTACATGGCCATTTTCTTGGGGTTTCGAGGTGACTACATGCCCACAATCGAGCAGGCCGACGCCCTGCCAACCGCGCACTGGAGCGCCGGCAACGCGGACGCTGCCATCGGTCGCGCCACGCTGGCGGAGTTGATCGCCGAAGTCTCGCGGGTTGAGCGGGTGCTCGCCTTCGCGGTCGCACCATGCCTGATAAGCGGTGCGCAGGGCCGCTCGTGAGACGCGGTTGTCGGGCGCGAAGGTGCAACGCTCGGCCAAGAACGCCGCGAGCCGATCATTCTCGGCGAAGTAGGCGCCCGTGGCCGCTTGGACCTTGGCCGATTTTCCAAGTCCGTCGCGCTGCCATGCCATGCAACCTTCGAGCGCCCAATTCAGGATTCCGCTCGCCTCGCCACGGAGTTTCTCCGCCAGCTTAGGATCTCTGCGGCCTTCCGGGATCGTCACCTCGAAAGGAAACTCCTCGAACCGTCGCCGAAACCCTTCGCTTAGGTCGTTGGTGCGGAGCCGATGGTTTCCCGCAATAGCGAGCTTTGCGGTGGGTTTGAACGTCGAAAAATTCTCGCGCATCCCGCGCGCGGTGGTCATGTCGCCGCCGGTCAGGGCCTTGACCCTGGACTCGTCCCAGCGCTGTCCTTGTGGCGTCTCTGCGAACAGCGCGATCCGCCGGCCGCGCAACGTGTTCACGTCACATGGGTGCTGCTCAACCTGCTTTGCCGTCAAGAGCGAGACGGGCGCCAGGGTTCCGTAGTCGCCCCAGACTGCCAAGAGCACCTCGAACACCACGCTTTTCCCGTTCGCGCCAGTGCCGTAAAGGAAGAACAGCTTGTGCTCGTATACCTCGCCGGTCAGGAAGTAGCCGACTACGAGCTTGAAGTGTGCTCGCGTTTCGGCGTCTGGTATCACCTCGTCAATGAAGGAATTCCAGCGCTCGCGCGTTGCCGCCGGATCGTATTTGATTGGCGCGAGCTTGGTTATCAGGTCCGCCGGATTGTGGGGTTGTAGCTGCCCGCTGCGAAGGTTGATCGTGCCGTTCAGGACGTTGAACAGCCATGGGTTGCAATCGAATTGCGACGAAAGGATCGCCAGTCCGGGCTCTGCGCGTACCAGCTCGATCAACCGCTTCCGCCCGGCCAGCCCGTTGTACTTTCCGGCCGTCTCAACTCTCTTTTGAAAATTCGGGTCCGACGAACCGAAACGCGCGGCGTCCTCTGCATACGCGCGCGAAACCTTGAGCGACTGTTCCAGCATCCAAATGCCGCCGTGGTCCTTCCCCCATCGTTGACCGTCGAAGCGATCCCACGCGCCCTCGTCGGCCACGTAGTGCGCCTGGCCGCGGATGATGTCGCCGAACCTTCGCGCGACCTCGGACTCGGTGAACCTGTATTCACCGTCGCGCGGCAACACCGCCTCCGGCGCGACTGCCTCGATGGGCTCGGGCTTCGTTGCGGCGTCGATGTCCGCCTTGACCGCCGCAGGACCATGTGCCACGTACCGATCGTTGAAGTCCTTTAGACTGGTCATTGCTGGTCACCAAAGTGAGGGGTCGCCACGTACCCGTCGACGGCGCGGGCAGCCTCGGCGCATTTCTTCTCCCCAATACCCAGATCAGCGAGCAAAGTGATCCTCGCGTCGGGGTATCTCTCGCGCAGCATTTTGGCGACGGCGAGCAGGTTTCCGCAGCTCATGGCCGCGACGCCAATGCAGTCAGTCGCCATCGACGCCGACAGCACCGTGGCCATGCCTTCGCCGAGGAGCAGGTGTAGATCGCCGATCCAATCGCAGTCGGGGAGGGGCGCCGTCGGCCAGTAGCCGCCACGTGTATCCCCGCCAGCGAGAAAGGACTTGCGGCCCTTGCCGTCGATCATCTCGCACGTGGACAGAACGCCGTCGATGTACACCGGGACCACGAGCAGCGTCGGGCCGACGAGCGGCTCCTGATTCTTTCCGCCCTTGGGCTCGTAGCCGATGATCTGGACCGCGTCGGGCAACTCAATCTCGCGCACGGTCGAGGGCAGGGCGAGCAGCTTCGGCGCGGCGTATGGGTTACCGTTGCTCGGGTCGTGGCCGGCGTCGAGGAGAGTTTGCGTCTTGCGGGCCGCTTCGTGCGCCCGCATGACAGCGTCCATCGCGGCCCGGTTTCGCGCTGTGATCGCCTCTGTGCTCATGGCTTGCGCGCCTCCCTGGCCATCGCCGCCACCACCGTCGGGTCGGTCGGCCGCGACTCCGCGATGCGCTCACGCACCCACCTATCGATCGCGTCGGACGGCCAGGCGACGCAGCGACGCCCAAGCCTCACCGGCGCCGGGAAGGTTCCGTGCTTGACGCCATCGTAGATGGCCGTCCGTTGGAGGCCAACGCGCTCGATCACTTTCGGCAGACGAAGCAGAGACAGCGGTGCGGGCACGGTGGCGAGGTCGGCGATCACGGCCGCACCGTCGGGTCGATGGGGGCCAGCGCCGCCACGGCAATGACAAGCGAGCCACGACGGACGGGGACGCCACCGCGCAGCTGAGTAACCGTGTCGCGAGCCACGCCGAGTAGCTGGGCCGTGCGGGCCACGCCCTCACGGGCGGCGAGTCGCCGCACGGCTGCGACGATGGTGGGGCCAGGGATGGCCAGTCCGGTGGGTCCGGTATGCGTCTGCGTCTGCATACCATCTAGCGTCCCACTCGACTCGGCCACGCGGTCTAGCGCCTGGCCACTTTTCTTTGGTGTGGCTTGCTATCTGCCGAGGCCAGCAGAATTCAGATAGCGTCGAACATTGCGCACGGGAATATCCGTCTCTTCAGCGATCCGCGAGGCGCGGTTGCGCCGCTCGGGGTATCCGCGTTTCTCCATCTGATTCCAGCGGGCCACAACTTTCGTGCTGTTCTTCGCCGATTTTCTCTGGAGTTTCTTCGCAGTCTTCTGGCCACCGCGGCTGCGACCGGCTTTGAGAACATGAAGCAACTTTTCGAATTGCCCCGACTGTTCCAAGACCTTGACTATCTTTTCAACCTGGTTGACCGCTCGGTCGAGTTTTCGTCTTTCCTTCTCGTTCAGTGCACCAGCGTTTGTCATTTCAAGCGCTCGGGCCGCATACTCCAGGGCTAGTATTGCGAAGTCGGCAATTGCGTAGATGCGCGGGAACTTGGGATGATTCCTGGCTGTTGCCCAGCACGTGTCCTCTTCCACCCTGTGAAGGGCGAGTTGGAAACGGGTTAAGAGATCGGGGCAGAGTTCGACTCTGACCATCCTTGGGGGGCAGAACCCAAATCGACAAAGCCGCCTTTTCCGTCGGGCCGACACAAGCGGGACTCGGCTACACTCCTGTCGAGGTCCTTCACAAACTCCTCGTCCTCCGCCAGTCCTTTGCGCCAATCATCGACAGCCGTTGGCGCTTGCGCCTCCGCTCCGTTCTCGCCTCGCCGGGGCATCCGGTCACGGCTCACGTCGTCCCCATTCCTGGCATCGGCTGCGCGACAGGCTGGGAGGAGTCCCCTGCGGCGAGCTTGCCGAGGTAGTCAGCCCACGCTTGCATCATTGCCTTGCGCTCGGGCAAAAAACTCGTGCGATTGTAGCTCCTGCCGTTCGGGTCTTTCACTGCATGAGCGAGCTGGGCTTCAATCAGGTCGACGCGGAAGCCGAGAACCTCGTCAAGCAGGGTGCGGGCGGTTGCGCGGAATCCGTGACCGCTCGCCGTCGCCTTGTCGATGTCCAGTCGGCGAAGGGCCGCATTGACAGCGGCGTCGGACATCGGCCGATCCCGGCTGCGTTGGGATGGGAACACGTAGGGGCACAGCCCGGTCAGCGGGCGCAGCTCTCGCAAGATTGTGACCGCCTGCTTCGCCAAGGGCACGATGTGCGGCGTCCCGGTCTTGCTGGCGGTGAAGCACCACTCGGCCTTTACAAGGTCGATATCGGCCCACCTGGCCGTGCGCAGCTCGCCGGGGCGCACGAACAGCATGGGTGCAAGCTTCAACGCAGCCGCCACGACGGGAGTGCCCTCCTGATATCCCCATATGCCGCGCAGAAAGTCCGCCAGCTTCGCCGGATCGGTCACGGCGGCCATGTGCTTGGCTTTCGCCGCTGGCAGGGCACCGCGAAGGTCGGCCGTCGGGTCGCGTTCAGCTCGGCCGGTGGCGATTGCGTACCGGAAGACCATCCCAAGGTGGATTCGCACGCGATGGGCAGTTTCTAGGCGCCCTCGGCCTTCGATGCGACGGAGTACCGCGAGAACCTCGGGCGGGGTGATTCCCGCGATAGGGCGCGAGCCGATCCATGGGAAGGCGTCGTTTTCAAGTCGCGCCCTCACACCCCTGGCGTGGGATGGCGCCCAAGTGCCCTCGAACTTGGCCAGCCACTCCTCGGCGATGGCCTTGAGGCTGTTCGCCGCCGAGTCCGCGCGGGAAGTTTTCAGCGCCTTCCTATGCGCGCTTGGGTCGATACCATCGCGGAGCAGTTTGCGGGCTTCGTCTCGCTTTTCGCGTGCCTCGGCGAGAGTCACCTCGGGGTATGTGCCGAGGGACAGCAGTTTCTCTTTCTTGGCGACGCGATACTTGAGCCGCCACCACTTTCCCCGCGTCGGTGCGATCTCCAGATACATCCCGCCGGTGTCGTAGAGGCGCGTCCTCTTCCCCGTCGGCTTAGCCTTCTTGCACGCGGTGTCGGTTAGCATTTCAGGGGCTCCAATTGGGGGTAACTTACTTTCGATCTAGCGAGTTACCCCCAAGGCTACCCCCAGGTGCTGCCGGCTGTCAACGGACCCAAGCGTATCCAAGCGGAGCCAGATATGCGTTAAGTGCCCGATTTTGCTGACGGCAGCGGACTCGTGCGGAGGTCCTCGGACCCTCGTTTTGTGGGCGCGGCGGGATTCGAACCCACGACCCTCGGCTTCGGAGGCCGATACTCTATCCAACTGAGCTACGCGCCCGTGAGGGTCGATTCATAGCCTGGGCGTCGCGCGAGCGCAAGCGTGCACGGACGCGCGCCATCGCCGGCGCAAAGCCGCGAACCGGACTGGGCCGAATCCGTCCGGGCCGTGGAGCATCAGACGCGAGATCGCGCCTTGGCCACATCGGCTTTTGCTAACGCAATCAAGCAGGGACACGTTTCGTCATGTTGTATGGAACAGTCGGCTATGTAGGGCGTCAAATTTATGACGGTGGGTGGTGTGATTTTGAACAAAAGGCCCAATCTACGGGGCCGTCAGGAACGTGACGCTCGCGCACAGTTACTGACGCTTCGGCCTTATTGCTGTGGCCCGTAATTGAATTGTGTCGGGCATTGTAATCAGTTGGCAATAGCACTCTGTTTCTCTGTCAGACAATTGTCGAAACGACACACTTTTGACTTGCAAACGACACCAATAACTGGTCCAATTAAGACGGCTGGCGCAGTAGATAACAACCGAGGAGCAGGACCATGAAGAAAGCAGTAGGAATCAAGGTCAAGACCAAGGTTCGCAGCGGCGGAGGAAACTGGCCGAAGTAGCGTGAGCAGTCTGCAGCTGTTCCTAAATGGATGCGCCGTCTGGAAGAGACGGCGTTTCCGTTATTGGGAATGTGAGGTTCACTTAGCTTTGGCGATCCCTGTCTAGCGCATGAGCTAGTTCGACGAGACGGCGATGTTCCGGGATGCGGGTAAGGAAGGTCTCCCGCCAATTCGAGACGGAAATGCTGCCTGCCAGTATCTCGATCTTCTCTGTAGCTCTACGCAAGACGGCTCGCGCCCTGAAGAGGTCCGGTTTGGCCATCAAGCACTCTACCCAAGCCAGGCAGATTATCGCCTCACCATCCTGCACCTTGCCAAGCTGTTCCAGCTCACAATAGGCGTCCTCTGCCAGCGACATTGCTGCCGCGACCTTCCTTTGTCCGAGTAGTGCGCGAGCAAGTAACGCGCGAGCGAATGGCCTCAATGAGCTGTTGTCTTGAACCATCTGCAACGCCATTCGAGCATGCTCCTCGGCAGCGGAAAAGTCGCCCACAG
>CAZBIU010000122.1:0-17409 GCA_964491625.1 uncultured Myxococcales bacterium | reverse complement strand
TGCAGAAGACGGTGAAGTCATAGGGAGAAGCCTGCGCCGTCGTCGGGGTAACGGCGACGCTCGCGGCCAGACTCGCCGACCCACCAGTGCCGGTCGAACCAGCAGCGCCGGTCGAACCAGCAGTGCCGCTCGACCCGGCCGTTGCCGTCGAGCCGCCGATAGCCGTGGAGCCACCGGTAGCCGTTGAACCTCCGGTAGCCGTGCCACCGGTCCCGCCGACGGGAGCGTCCTCTGCGCCGCCGTCGACTACAACGACGGTCGAACCGCCAGTACCGGTCGAGCCACCAACGCTGGTCGACCCGCCCGTGCCAGTGCCGATGACGGTTGTTCCACCGGTGCCAGTGCCGGTCGAGCCGCCGTGGCCGCCGTCGATGCCGCCACTGGTCCCGCCGGTACCGACGGCGCCGCCGGTGCCTGTGCCGGTGTCAACAGGGGTGCCTGTGTCGACCGGTGGGGCGTCATGGCCAACCTCGGGGTTAGCGGGCGCGTCAGCCGGAGAGGAGTCAATGATGACGATCGGACCGTCGATACCAGCATCGGGGGTCACGCCCACGTCCGTGGGCTGCACTTCGGTGCTGGGAATCAGGGCGTCGGTCTTCGGCTGTGCATCAATACCCGGCTGGGAACTGCCGTCGACCTTGGTGGAAGCGTCCTTCCGGCCACCGTTGTCGGACGAGCCGCAGCCCGCCGCGACGACGAGCCCAAGGGCTCCGAACAACTGCAACGCTACGATGCCTGATAGGCGCCTCTGTAACCGAATCTTTGCCATCACATTCTCTCCTGTTCTAATAGCTACTACGTGAAGTTGACATCTCACGGAACCGCACAAACTGGGTCCAGGCAGACAAGGCCCGGCCAAACTTCAGACTTCGGACCATCGTCTACTATCCCAATGCGGGGTCCGGGACAAGAAAAAACTCGTTTCATTTTCCATACATCCACCTCCAGACGACCACCATGACACTGGCGCCAGGATGAGCCGGCAGCAGCCGCTTTCAGCTTGACAAATCCGCTGCGAAAGCCAGCCGGGAGCCCGCTGGCAGGTACCGTCCTACCGCTCCGATCAGAGACGAGGATGATGGTCGAACGAAGCGCCGGGTCAGATTTTTCCACCGGTGAGCGACATGCTGCTCTTGGGGGTGCGGCTTTCGTTGGCGGCGCTGACTCGAACGCCGGCGCGATCGACGACCGGGCAGCGGTTTTCGCAGATTCCGCAGCCGGTGCAGTGGTCGAGGTCGACGTAGGGGAACTTCAGGGTCTTCTGGGTGCCGTCGCGGGCGGTGACGGTTTCTTCCTTGAAGTAGATGGCCTTGGGCGAGGTGGGGCATACCTCTTCGCAGACGATGCACTGGGTGTTGTAACCCCAGGGCAGGCAGCGGCCTTTGTCGAAGCAGGCAGATCCGATGCGCACAGGAGGCCTGGCAGGCATGTCGCCCACCTTGTCGGCGACTTTCAAGTGGGTGATGGCGCCGGTGGGACAGACCTGACCGCACAAAACGCAGCTATGCTCGCAGTAGCCAATGCGCGGAATCAGGATGGGGGTCCAAAAGCCTTCCAAGCCGGCTTCGTAGAGGGCGGGCTGCAAGGCGTTGGTGGGGCAGACTTTCATGCAGGCGTCGCACTTCAGACACTTGGCCAGGAAGTCGGGCTCGTCGAGCGCGCCGGGCGGCCTGATGCGCGCGGGATTGGGGCGCGGGTCCACGCCGTCGGACGCGCGCATGAGCGGAACCGCTGCCACGCCGGCGACTCCCGCCGTGATCCACTTGCGCCGGGAGAGGTCGGTCTCGGTGCGCGAAAGCTTCAGCGAAGGCAGGAACCGGTACGCGATGCCGCCGCGCTTGCAGCCTTTGGTGCAGTTCAGGCACACCATGCACTCGGTGGCCCGCACGGTGCCCTGCGGGTCTGCGGCGCCCTGGCAGTCGGCGCCGCACACGTCGCACTCGTTGCACTTGCTCGGGTCCTTGCTGATGCGGAAGAGCGAGAACTTCGACAAGATCCCCAGGAACGCGCCCAGCGGGCAGAGTACCCGGCAGTAGAAGCGCGGGTAGACGAAGTTCAAGGCGAGGGCGCCGAAGAAGACCAGGGTGATGAAGGTGCCCCACTGGAAGTGGCGTTCGCCCTGGTAGATGGCGAAGGCGGTGTTGCTGGCGGCGGGAATCGCCGAGGTGGAAAGCCCGCGCCAGGTGGATGCGATGGGATCCAGCAGCCCGATCTGCGTGCTTCCCGCCGCAGCCAGGCCCAGCATCACGGCCAGGATTGCGTACTTGATCTTATGCGACGCGCGAGGCGCGTTTTGCTCCACCCTTTGCAGTACCTTGCGCTTGCGCCCGAGAAATCCGAGCAGGTGGTGCAGCACGCCCATCGGGCACATCCAGCTACAGAAGAAGCGCCCGAAAATCAGGGTCAGCACGATAAGCGGCAGCGACCACCACAGCGCCTTGTGCAGGACGTGCGAGGACAGGGCGGTGGTCAGGGCCACCAGCGGGTCGAGTTCGAGAAACCACTGCACGTCGTAGCCGCGGATGTAGATCGACGTGGCGGAAAAGACCAAGAACAGGAAAAACAGGAGGAAGATGGTCTGATAGGACCTGCGCAACCAAAGGAACATGGCTAACCTCCCAGCTCCTCGGTTTTGAGGCTACGCCAGTTCATGGTCCCAAGCCCGGCTTTCATGCCTTCCACGATGAAACCGAGGTCGTTGGGCGAAAGCCCCAGCAACCCGGCGCCGAAGGCGTCCAGCGCGACTTCGTCGGTGCTGACCGCGATGGTGTCCATCTGCTTGACGTCGGCCAGGCTGCCGCCGGTGGGTCCGTTGGCGAGCAGGATGCGGGTGGCGTCCATGACGGTGAGGGTGGGCTTGATCATGGCGGCAAGGTCGACGATGGAAAGGTGGATGTTCTGGTGCAGCTTCACGCGCTGGCCGCCCAACACCCCGTACCAGTTCTTCAGGGCCCCGGTCGCGCCGGAAAGGCCGTGCTGTTTGACCACCGGCACGTTGATGATTTTGTCGGCCTCGACGAACGGAAAGAGGACGTCTCCGGTACGCAATAGCTTGCCCGATACGTCGACCTCGCGGAATGCGGTCGCATCGGGACGGACCACGGTGGCGCCCGCGGCTTTGGCGGCTTTCTCGATGCCGGAACGGGCAAAGCACTGTTCGGCGGTGTTCACGGACACGTCGGTGACCCAGATCTTCGACGCACCGGCCGCGGCGACCAGCTTCACGACCTCGGCGACCACGTCGGGGTTGGTGTTGGCGGCTTGCTCGGGCAGGCGGTTCCAGCCGATGTTCGGCTTGATGACGACGCGCTCGCCGCGTTTCACGAAGCGGCCCATCCCGCCCATGGCCTCCAGGGCCCGGCGCACGTTCGCGGCAGCATCCGGGCCGCGCGCGATCGCCATCTCGACCGCGCCCGCGACCTTGGCGACTCGGTGGTCTTTCAGCTTGGGCAGGTCCTTGCTTTTTCCGTGTCCTTCGCGCGTGCGCAGCGCAAGGCCAAGTCCCACGCTCCCGCAGGCAAGGGCCGCGCAAAGTCCTACGCGAAGGACCGCGCGCCGTTCGGGATCCGGGTCGGGCGCGTTCTTCTTGCTGCTCTCGCGCAGGCGCGATTCCGGAACTAGGTCGGCAGCGCCGTGCTTGTCGCCATCGCTCACTTCATCTTCTCCTTCAGCGTGCGCGCCACCGCTGGCAGCACCGCTTCTGCTTTGGCGTCAAAGGCGGTCAGTTTGGTGTAGTAGCGAGAATGGTGGAAGACGAAGGACATGGGACCGCTGATGGCGTCGGGAAAGCCTTCTGCCGGCTTTGCGCTGGGCGACTTCTCCTTGTCGAAGATCGACTGCGCATTTTCGAGGGTGGCCATGTCGTACACATCGCACACCAGGTCGCTGCCTTCGGGCGTTGACAGCTCGGCCGCGCCCAACTTGCGGAAATGGCGTTCGATGAAAATAGGCGCTGCACCGTCGATGTAGTCGAACAAGCCCTTCTCGTCGTAGAGCGCCACCTTGTCTTTCACCTTCGCACCGGGGAACTGTGCATCGAAGAGCGCGCGCAGGGCCGCATCGGCCTCTTGGCCGCTGGGGCGGGCCGCGACAACCTTTTCCGTCGGTGGTGCTTTACGGCCCTGCCACAACAGCGAACCGATGAGGGTGGGCGGTATCAATGCCAGAACTGCAAAAACGACGATGCGCACGGCTGCCCAACAGCGTATGTCGAGCGCCCCCTGTCAATCAAGGCGAACTGCAGCGTAATTCCGGAATTGCGATGACACTAATAGGTGTGGATAATCTCGGCGATGGATCGAGGAAGTTCTCGACCCGACCGCCACCTAAGAAGGAGGTTTCGATGACTCGTCTCGGCTCACTTGTTTTCTGCGCCGGCTTGGGCGTTGCACTTTTGGCCTGCGGTAGTAACAGCCCCAGCGGTGCGGGCGCCGCCGGCGGCAATGGCGGTGGCGGAACCGGCGGAACCGTCGCTGGCGGCACCGACGCGGGCCCGACCGCCAAGACCATCCTCGACTTGGTGCCGCGGGACAACACCGTGTCCGGTTGGACCGTCGATTCGGACAACTCGAAGACCGCCGGCATGGTGGCGGCGACCGGGACAACCGAGAAACAAACCGAAGACCTGATCGACGGCTCTGCCGCGGACTTCTTCGCCGCCCCGAATGCGCCCGTCGAGTTCGCCTGGCAGAACTACATCAGCTCGACCGTGACCGACGCGCCCGCCGGGGCGACCGTGACGTTCTACATTCTGCAGATGCCCTCGCCGGATCAGGCGGCCAGTCTCTACTCCTCGCTGCTGAACGCTTCGGCCTACGGCCGAAAGAAGGGAACGCCCAACGACTGGGTGGACCCGACCTCGCCGCTGGTCGGCACCGACTCTCGTGTGCAAGACACAGGTACCACTTGGTGGATCAACTTCTATAAGGGCAACTTCTACGTCGAGGTGAACCTTTCGCCCTCGCAAGGACCGGCGCCCGACTTTACCCCTGGCGACGTCGCCACCAAGACTGAAGCCTTCCGCTTCGCCCAGGCGGTCGCTGGCAACATGTGATCGCGCCTCTAATCGACCGCGGTATCGAGCACGGCGCCTTCGTCGAGGGCGCCTCCGTCGAGCACGTCGCCGGTCGGCGACAGACTGGCCAGATTGTAGCTCTTGGCTCCGATTCCCGCCGCGTGCGCATTTGCGAGCCAACCGAGCAGCTTGGTGTCCACGGGCTCTATCTTGTGCGCGGCGCGCAGGTCATTGACCAGGTCGACCGCGTAGTAGTCCAGCGCCAGGGGATCCAGCGCCCCGAAGATGGTCCCCGGGGAAGCGTCGACCTGGGAGTCCGTGTCGCCGTTGATGACCGCCCTGAGGGCATCGACGATGGTCAGCTTGATGCTCTTTCGGATGGGTGGAATCGCGTACAGCGCGGGCAGCCCGGTCTGCAAGGCCGCGTAGTGATAGTTGCCCGGGATGTCGATGATGCCGTAGATGTTCTTCAGCGCGGCGGTCACGCCGGATTGTGAGTGAGTCTTGAGCACCGGGAGATTGATGGTAACGTCGGTTTGTTCCAGCAAGATGCGCGACAGACGCGGCGTGGATCCCTCGAAGGTGCCGTAGAGTGGATCTGAGTAGCCGGGACCGCTGGCGTCCGAGGTGGATTTGACCGTGCCAAGCAGGCGTGCGCCCTGTAGGTGATCGTCGGTGTACTTGCCGGCGCCGGTGAGCTCGTCGAGTCGTCGATCCCAGACCACGATGTTGGAGGGGCACACCCCGATGTTTGCCTGGAGGCTCTTGATGATGGCGCGGATGATGGCCGGGGATGTGGCGAAATAGGGATTGAGACAATTGACCTTGAGACCGATCCGCGTGCACGAACCGGCACCTGGCAGAATGACCGACCAGGGATTAGCCGCGCCGCCGGCCAGCGTCGTGAGCACAACGTTGACCATGCTCTCGACGACGTCGAGATACGGCTGTGTAAGGCTCTTGCCTCTACTGTCGATGCTGTCGTCGCGCTGGATGGTCGCCACCAGCGAAGAACCTAGCACCGGCGCGGGCGGCTGGTCGTCGTCGGAAATTCCGCTGTCGGGCGGGGTGCAGCCACATGTGGCCGCATCCGGGCCAGCGTCGGGCCACGTTCCTCCCACACTCGGAAAGCAGCCGGCAATTCCGCCCAGCGACGCGGCCGCTGCTGCCCGGGTCGCGCCCGCCAAGAGATCTCGTCTGGTTATTCCTGAACGCGGTGCCATCGAGGGTCCTCCAGAAAATCCTGAAGATCCAAATTTCAGAATTTCCGGTGAAGAATAGCACAAGGGATTTTCGGCATCTGGTACAATCCTTGCGGATCGCATGTGAGTGCCCCTTTTTACGACCGCGGGCGCCGCGGTCACCATCGACAAGGAATACCATCATGAAAGTGATTTCTCGACGGAGTTTCGTAAGTGGAACCATCGCGACTGCTGCGGTGCTGAAGTACGGCAGGGTTTTCGCGGCGGCCGAGCCAGACATCATCGACGTCACTGGGACCGACCCGGCGAAGATGGTCGCAGCGGCGCTTGCGGCCCTCGGCGGCATCGGCAAGTTCGTAAAGAAGGGCGATTTTGTCGTGATTAAGCCCAATGCCGGTTTCGCCAACCCGCCGGCCTGGGGCACAACCACCCATCCCGAGACAGTCGCGGCCGTCGCCAAAGCCTGTCTCGACGCCAAAGCGAAGGAAGTCCTCGTCCTCGAATTTCCACAAGGCCGGGCGGAAAAGTGCTTCGAGCGTTGCGGACTGCAGGCTGCGCTGGCCGGGATGCCGGCAGTGAAGCTGAAGCTGCTCACGCCGGCCGACTTCCAGAAGGTCGACGTGAAGGGCGGCGTGGCCCTGAAGTCGGTCGAGGTGGCCAAGGCCGTGCTTTCGGCCGACGTGTTCATCAACCTGCCGGCCGCGAAGTCGCACTACCAGGCGGGCGTATCCTTCGGCCTCAAGAACCACATGGGCCTCATCAAGGACCGGCAGGCCTTCCACACCGCGATGGAGCTTCATCAGGCCGTCGCCGACCTGGGTCGCGTGCTCAAGCCTCACCTGACCATCCTCGACGCGACCCGGGCGCTTCTGACCAACGGCCCCGCGGGACCGGGTGAGACGACCGAGCCGGGCCGCATGATCGCAGGGCGGAAGGTGACCTCAGTGGACGCGTACGGCCTGACGGTGGCGAAGTTCAACAGCAAGGCTATGACCCCGGCGGACGCTCGCCACATCGAGTTTGCGGGCAAGGCCGGTCTGGGCGAGATCGATGTGTCGAAGATGAAGGTCAAGAAGGTTACCGCGTAAGAGCACTGACGGCATGAAAAGAACGGCCTTGGCTCTGGCCGTGGTGACGTCGCTGTACGCGGGGAACCTGCAGGCACGCACCCCGGAGATCGCGCTGGATCCCAACCAGGGGATCTGGATCGCGCAGGACGATAAGTTCATCTTTCAGACCATCGACCGGTGGACGGTTCTCTCGGCGGGGGCAACCGTGAACAAGTTGGTGGTCGACCAGAACATCCTGTGGATCGCCACCGACGACGGCGTGATCCGCTTTGAGACCGGAAGCCAGCGCTCGACCAAGTTGACCATGGACGACGGGTTGCCGAGCCAGCGCGTGACCACGGTCGCCTTCGACGACCAATACGTGTGGTTCGGCACCAACAAGGGCTTGGTCCGCTACCGAAAGACCGACCGGACACTGAAGCTCTATGACGAGAGCAACGGTTTGCCGGACAAGTTCGTCACCTACTCGGTCACGATTGGGCGCCAAGTGTGGTTTGGCACGCGAGGCGGTATTGCGGTGTTCAGCCCCGACGTGGACGGCTTGCGTTCCTTCGGCGAAGCGGACGGCATGGCTTCCGGGGACGTGGCCGAGGTGTTTCAATTCGGGCCTGATTTGTGGTGCCGCACGGACGTCGGCCTCTCGCGCTTCCGCATCCAGCAGCGCGTGTTCAACAACTTTCCCATGTCACTCATGGGCGCACATCAGATCAACGTGATGGCGGTCGACGGCCAGACCATCTGGTTAGGAACCGACAACGGGCTGTGGATGTTCGATGATTCGAGCGATTCGATTCGGATCTTTCCGCAGCAAGACGGGCTCGGCAGTAAGACCATCGTCGGCGTCGAGCCGACCAGCAGCTACATCTATTTCACGACGGACAAAGAGATCCTTCAGTACAACAAGCTGACCCTGGGCATTCGGCGCTTCACAGCGGCCGATGGGCCAAGCAGACAGGAAGGCTCGACCGGAACGTTGAACCTTGGTTCGTTCGTCACAGTGATGTTTTCAGACGCTGCCGTGATGTACAACGTTCAGCTCGACCAGTGGTTTGACCGCAGCCTGGCCTTGACGGTGGCCAAGCAGCGCAAGACCACCGGACGTATCTTCGGTCAGATCGATTCGGAAGAACCGTTCCTGAACGGCCATCACGATACTCAAAACAGCTACGCCAACGGTATTGGAGGCTTCGGGTTCGGGCAGCAACTTTCCCAGGATCGGACTCTCAACGCGTCCGGATACCTCGACTACGGCCAGCTCGACGCAAGTGGCATTCGCGATCTGCAATACAAGATCGAGTACCTGGGCAACCAGAACGACGTGGTTCGCGACGTTCGCATCGAGGACAAGTTGAAGTACCGCTACGTCGAGGAGGGGCTCGACCGCCAGCTCTTGCTTCAAGGCGCGCACGTAGGTGTTGCCACGCCCGGGGCAGAGCCAAAGGCGAGCATGACGGTCGACGCGGGATTTCGCCGCGGGCAAATCGTCCGCGATTTCATCACCGGGCCCCGCCAGGACACCTACCAGCTCTCGCAGAAATACATCCTGCCGGGCACCGACCGAGTCTACGTCGACGGCGAGATGCTCAACAACGGCGTCGACTACACCATCGTCTACACGGCCGGACAACTGCTGTTCCTAAACCCCGAGCGAATCGACGATCTCAGTGTCGTGGTGGTGGAATACGAACGCGACTTGGTTCCCAAGAAGTCACTTGGCAACCTCTCGCTGTCGGCACGATTGCCCGTGACCAACGAGATTGGGACCTGGGCCCTCACGGGAACGCCCACCGTCATCAGCACCGACACCGGGCTTTACAACCAGATCGACGGCGGCGCGCCCAAGTACATCGACCGTGGCTGGATCTCCAGCGTGTATGGGGTCTATCAGCAAGGCGGGAGTAGCCTGCAGGTTGCCATCCACGACATGGGCAGCCTGGACAATGCAAAGTCGATCTACAGCTTCGATCTCCCGGTGTCCCGGATCCCAGTACCCGGGATCACGCCAAGCCCGACCCAGGATGCGGCCATCGACACGAGCTTGGCCACCGCATACTACGCCGAGGCATACAGCGGCGAGTACTACATCGAGATCAACATCGATGACCACTCCGATGCGGCACTTGCCTATGTCAAGACGTTCACGCTCGAAGTGTTCAGTCGTAACACGCAGGCCGGGGAGAGCTTGGGCGATCAATTCAAGGAATGGATGCTCGCCGCGCGTGGCGCAGTTTCTCCCGTGAAAGGCATGGAATTGGGTGCGCGGGTGGTTCAGCTAGAGCAGGTCTCGGGCAACCCCGCATTCGATGCCAACGGCAATCCGACGACGACGCCAGCCATGCACCTCACAAGTGGCGTGGTCGACGGTCGCTATCAGATGCCGGTGGGTGAGGGCGGGCTCTTGACCAGCTACTTCGAGGTTGGCGGCTCCCACGATTCGAACGGAGCGCGTCCGGACGGGATGGCAGGCATGGGCTTCCTGCGACTCTCCAGCCCGCGCTTGGAGGGGGTGGTGTCAGGACAAGTCAACACCGAGAACTGGACGCCCATCGGGCACACAACACCGACGCTGACAGAACGCGGAATTGAGAGAACCTGGAACGATGCACGCTTCGGGACTCTGCACGACCAGACTCAGATGAATGTCACCGGCTATCCGCTTTCATGGTTGCCGGTAACGGCCCTGTTCACGCGGCAGCGCGCGTGGCTCCCCGACGGCAGCGAGGGAACGGGCGTGATCCAGCACGCGATTGCACGGGTGCAGATGAACAAGCCGGGCCTGCCGGCCACCACCTTACAGTTTGGCGCGACCGAGCTGGACAACCCGAACGCCTTCCAAACCCATCGGCTACAGGGATCGGCTCAGACAGACTACGATCTGGCGCCGCTGCTCGCGTTCACCCACATCAAACGCTTCAACGTCCGCGGTCTTTACAGCCTGTCCCAAGGTGAAACGGAGGAGGGATCGCTGAAATATACGGACCGCGTGCGGCTGATTCGCCTCGAAGGAAAGCTATCTCCCACCGCCACCGAGACCATCAATGCGCTGTTTCGTTCACGCGATGTGGGCCGCCAAGACGTGCAGGATGGCCCTTTTAGCCGCAGCCTCTACCATTGGGAGCTGATCTCGGGTGCACAAAGCAGCATCATTCCGGGGCTGGTTCCGAAGCTGAGCTACAATCTGACCTACGACGACAACCGCATGGCTGCCTTGGGTCAGCCGGGCTGCGCCATCTCGGACAACGGCAACGCCATCTCGCCAGTCCCCGCGGGAACAGGGCAATGGTCCAACTATGGCCCCATGGGCCCCAACGCGCCGACCACCACCGCAGCAGGACTGCCGATCACACCCGCGGGCTCGGCAATTACCCCAGTAGGATCCGGAGGTCCAAGTCAGTCCTGTTGGCAGGGACCAACTCGTACCACCAGCGGTTCCTTGGGGGGGGCGCTCGGCATCTACCCGGGGCAGTGGTTTTCGAAGCTCGGCCCTCTTGCGTTCGTACCCAGTCTGGCGGTGGGCGATCAGGAGCAATCGCAGAACGGGGTGAAGAGCCTCGAGAACGGTCGCTTCTACGACTATGTGTTCTCAGAAGTGTGGGCCGGCCGTAAGCTGGAGATGCAACTTTACCAGCGCTATCGTTTCGGAACCGTCGGCTCGGACGCACACGGCAACGGCAGCACCGCGATCTTGCAGAATCGCGTCGTGTATCGGCCCATCTTTACCTCGCCCATCACCCTACTGGTCAACTATGAGCGTGACCGCACGCCGATCGTCTCGACTACCGATCCGTGGTCCCTGAAGGAGACCTACCAAGACACGCTGATGTGGCTCATGCGGTGGAGCCAACTGTTCACCACCAGGGCGCAAGTGATCGGAACCCTAGAGAACACGTCGAACTTCTTCACCAATGACCCGGCCACTGGCATCCCTATGCAAGCGGACCACTCGAAGTACTCGGGTTACGGCGAGCTGGAGTTGCGGTTCTATCCACTTCCTGATGTTTCAGCGCTCTTCATTTTCCAGCGCACGGGCGTCACCCGGTGGCATCAAAGCGGAGATGGCCCGTTTGAGGCTTGGGAATTCATTCCGGCCGCAGGTGTGATTTGGCGCCTGGGCGACAAAATGTACCTTGACGGCAGGGTAAGCTACGACCAGCTATGGTGTCTATCCGGCACCGCGACTGCCTGTGCGAATACGTCGACGATTCTGCCCCACGTGTATTTCACCATGAACCTTTGATGCTAGGGTTGGGGCCGTGATAATGACCTTCGCCAGAGCGGGCACGAAGACTGGTCGCAGACTAGGGTCTCGGACAACCCTCTGCGCTCTCTGCTCCCTCTGTGCGCTCTCCTCGTGCAAGCCGCGCACCACCGAGATCATCGTATTTTACGCCAGCAGCCTCACTGCGGTGCTGGGCGACGTCGCCGAGGCTTTCCAGATGGCAAACCCGCAGCTCCGCGTTCGCCTTGAGCCCTCGGGCTCACAGGTGGCCGTGCGCAAAGTTTCCGAGCTTGGCATGCGCGCGGACTTGATCGCGGTCGCGGACGCCGGCTTGATTCCGAAGATGATGATTCCGACGCTGGCTACCTGGAGCGCCATCCTCGCCACCAACGAAATCGTGATCGGCCACAAGGACCACAGCCGCTTCACCGACCAGATCAACGCTGGCAACTGGACCGAGATCCTTCTGCGCGACGGCGTTCGCCTGGGGCGCGCCGATCCGGACACGGCGCCCATCGGCTACCAGACGCTGATGGTCTGGCAGCTCGCCGAGGCCCAGGGCGGGCCGGGCAGCGCGGCTCTGGCCACCAAGCTCGCCGCGAAATGCGCGCCCGCGCACGTCACGCACGACGAGGCCGAGCTTTTGGCGCTGCTGGAATCGCGGGCCATCGACTATGCATTCCTGTTCCGTTCCACGGCCGAAGATCACCACTTGAAGATCGTTACGCTACCTTCCGAGATCAATTTGTCGCGGGAGGATCTGGCCGCCGGTTACGCCGCCGCCAGCGTGGAAGTTCGGATGAAGCAAGGGCAGGGCGGCGCGCGCATCGCGGGCGCCCCGGTGACCTATGGTCTCACCATCCCGACGAAGGCTCCCCACGCCGAAGCCGCCGCCCGCTTCGCGGCCTTCTTGCTCGGCGACGGCGGACGCCGCCTGCTCGACCGCCGCGGCTTTCATCCCCTGGCGCGGGCTCGCTGCGGTCCTTGCGTCGGGCTGCCGGCTGAGCTGGCCGCGGTGGTCGCCACGGAGGCGCAGGTGGCACCGTGAAACGCACCACGTGGCAGGCCGTGGCCGTCATCGCCATCTTGGCGGCGATTCACGCCGGCATTGGGCTCGCTCCCACGCCGCCGTTTTCGACCGGGATGAACCTGGCGCTGTTCTTCACCAATCTGTTCGTGTTCTACGCGGCGGCGGTCGTGTTGCGTCGGCGTTCTGCCAACACCGTGGTTTTGTTCGTCGCAGGGTACACCGCGCTCTTCATCCTTGTGCTCGCGGTGCTGAACAAGCCGCCGCTTTTCATCTTGTTGGTCATCGTCTACGCCGGCTTTTTCGGCGCGCCGGTCTTGCTGGGGTTCTTCGCCATCTTCGTGGCCAGCTTCGTGGTCCTGCAGCCGTTCGCGTTCGAGACCTTCATCCCCCTGAGCCTCATCTATGCCGTCTTCTGGCTCACCCGCGGCAAGGCCGCGCTGTTCGCGCGGCTGTGCTTGTGTGGCGGCCTCTTAGCCCTCGGCGTGGTTCTGTTCCCGCTCATTCATCTGGCGATGCAGGATTCGTTGCAAACCCTTGGGCGCACGTTTAGCCGCGGCGATGTGGCCAGCGCCATCTGGCTGTCGCTGCTGACATCCACGCTGGCCACGTTGCTGCTCGCGGTGTGGGCCATTCCGCTGGCCTACGCCCTGGCACGGGTAGAGTTTCCCGGCAAACGCTGGGCGCTGGCCATGATCGACGTCCCGATTCTGGTGCCGCAATCGGTGGCCGGCGTGGCGCTTATCGTCTTGCTCGGGCCGAGCAGTGTGCTCGGCAGCGTGCTCGAAAAGCTGGGCCTGCCCATTTCAGGCACCCTCTTCGGTATCGTCATCGCGCAGGTCTTCGTGGCAGCGCCCTTCCTGATCAAGACCGCGATGAGCGCCTTCGAGTCGGTGCCGCTGCAGCTCGAATTCGCGTCCCGCAGCCTGGGAGCATCGCCGGCCTCGACCTTCGCGCGTATTGCTCTGCCCCTAGCCTCGCGTGGAATCCTGGTCGGGGCAACCCTCGCCTGGGCGCGCGCGGTCAGCGAATTCGGGGCCATCGTGCTTTTCGCCAGCTCGCCGGTGACCGCGCCCATCCTGGTGCACACCGAGTTTCTGCGCGCCGGCGTCTCGGAAAGCCGCCCCATCGCGATACTGCTTTTGGTGATCTGCCTGTGGATCTTCGTGATGTTGCAATTCGGCCAAACCTTGCTGCCCTTCGCGCTGCAGCGGCCGCGGGGAGAACGGCGGACGTGATCCGGCTCGACCATCTGTACGCATCGTTCGGCAGCTTCGCCCTGCGCGATCTGTCGCTCGGCATCGACAAGGGCGAGTACTGGGTCATTCTCGGGCCCAGCGGTTGCGGCAAGTCGGTGCTATTGCAGACCATCGCGGGCTTTTTTTCACCCGAGCGCGGGCGGATTTTGGTGGATGGTCGTGACATCACGGCGCTGCCCCCGGAAAAGCGACGCATGGGGCTAGTCTTCCAGCAGTCCGCTTTGTTTCCCCACCGCTCGGTGCGGGACAACATCGCCTACGGGCTGCGCGCACGCGGCACAGCGGCGCCCGAGATCGCCCGTACCGTGGACGAGCTCGTCGAGCGCTTGCATCTCGGACCCGTCATTCCGCGCCCGGTCGCAACCCTAAGCGGCGGCGAGGCGCAGCGGGTGGCCATCGCGCGGGCGCTGGCAATTCACCCCGACCTCCTGCTGCTCGACGAGCCCATGAGCGCGCTCGACCACAATACCCGGATCGAGCTTCAGGCCGAGCTGGGGCGCCTGCACCGCGAGCTCGGGCTCACGACCCTGCACGTGACGCACAGCCGGGAAGAGGCGGCGGCTCTCGGCGACCACATCGCCATCATGCTCGATGGTCGCATCGTGCAGAGAGGCAAGATCGCCGAGGTGCAGGCCCAGCCGCGCTGTCCCTTCGTGGCGCGCTTTTTAGGACTGGACCCGTCCGCAATTGTTGCGTTGCCGGATTGCGCCCACGCCTGTGCGGAAAAGCCGGGCACATGCACCGCGCCCGAGGCAAACTAGAGGGTTTCATGCAGCCGGAACGCCAAGCACCGCTCGGGAAGGTCTTCAACGTCCCGTTTCTCTCGCTCGACGGCACCAGCGTGGAGATGGCGTCGCTGCTGTTTCTTTTTCTGATGGTGCTTGTTATCAGCAACGCCCACCGGCACCGGCAATGGATTCGACGTGCGGTGCAGGCGCTTTCGTTCCTGGTCTTCTTCTACGTCGTGTACTCCTGCCTCGGCGTCTTCGGCATGATTCGCAACGGGCTCTACGGCCTGACCCTGGTCGGTTCGGCCTACAGCGAATCGTTTTATTGGCTCGCGCTTCCTTTCGTGATCATCGCGGTGACCCTGCTTCACGGTCCCGTGTTTTGCGGGTGGATCTGTCCCACCGGCAGCCTGCAGGATGTCTCGGGCTGGCTTCGCAAGCGCCTGCCGCGCCGTCCGGGAGGTCTCTCACGTTTGCAGATCGGCGGCCTGCTCTTGGCCAGTTTGGCCTTCATCACTCTGCTCATTTGGCTCGGCGCCAAGAAGAAGCTGTTCGTCGAGGACTCAAGCCTACACTGGGCGGCGACGCTGCTCCTGCTCTGTTGTCTGGTGCTTGCAGGCGTGCTCGACGACATTCCAACTCGCCGCCTGCGCCTGTTCAGCTTGGCCGCGATCTTCGTGACCGCGGTGTCGCACATGGTGGTGACCTCGCCGGTGCACTTCGCGTTCACGGCGCGCGACGACCCCGCGTCGGCGCTCACCACGTTGGTCATTCTGGTGGCCGGAACGTTTGTGGCGCGGTCCTGGTGCCGGTACCTGTGCCCGTGGGGCCAGGTGATAGGTTTTCTGCACAGGTTCTCGCGCCTGCGCATCCAGCTCGACGACCGCAAATGCAACCGATGCGGCGTATGCGACGATCACTGCGACGTCGGCGCCATCGAGAAGGGCGCCATCCGGGTCGCGCACTGCCAATTCTGCCACGCCTGCGTCGACCATTGCGCCAACTCGGCCCTGTCCGTGGTCGACGTGTGGGCGGCGCGGGCCCAGTCGAAGCAGGCACCGGCACCGACCGAGCCGTCGCGCGCGAGCGAGAGCACCTCTGCATGAGGCTGGGTGCGGCTCTCGCGCTCGCGCTGTGGTCCGCGCCCGCCTCGGCGAATGAATGCGTGCTTTGGTCGCAGAGCCGCTGCGACGCGCAGAACCCGGCCTTCATTGATCTCGGAAGCGCGGGCGACACGGCGCCGCGCGCCTGGAGCTTCGACGGAAGCGGGCGCGTCTGGGGCTACGAGCCCGGCCTCGTGGTGTGGTCCTCGGCCGCGCTTGGCGCTGCGGGCGGGCGACCCATGGTCGTGGCGGGCAACTACGATCACACGCTCTACGCGCTCGACGCTGCCACCGGCGAGACTCTATGGAAGTTCACCACGGGTGGACCGATCTACAGCGCACCCGTATTCTTCCGCGACGGCGCGCACGACATGGTGATTGCAGCGTCGAACGACCGAATCGTCTACGCCATCGCGCCCGATTCCGGCCGGCAGATTTGGGTTCACGCGGTCGAGGACTTTCGGCCGACCCTGGGCGGGGCCCGCTTGGCGGCGCCATGCGTGGGAGGCATTGCCGAGCGAGACGATGCGGTCTTCGTGCCCTATTGGCTGTGGGACCGCTCGCTGGCCAACAGCATGCAGCGAAGTGGCGTCGCGGCGCTCGCCGTCGAGGACGGGCATCCGCTCTGGCGGGCCGACCTGGGCGACAGTGAACTCACCGCCGCGATCTTCGCGCGGGTACGCGGCCGGGGCATGCTCTTTTTGGGATCGTCGAGCGGGAACCTGTACGCGCTGTCCGCCAAGACCGGCGAAGTCCTGTGGAGGAAGACCGAGCTCGACTGCGTGCGCAGCCAGCCCGCCTTCTTGCCCGAGGGTGCGGGCGGGTTGCTCGTCACGGCATCCAAATTCGGGACCGTGCGCGGCCTGGACGCGGAAACCGGCGCGGAGCGCTGGCAATACCACACCGGCGATCGCATCACCGGGTCACCCGCAGTGCTCCTGGGGAAAACGCCTCGCATCTGGATCGGGTCGTACGATCGCAAGCTGCACGCTCTGCGTGCTGGCGACGGTTCGTCGCTGTGGTACGACCTGACCCGCGGCGGGGTCTACTCCTCGCCCGCGATCATCGCGACCGGGGATGAGCCCATGGTGTTGTTTCAGGCCTGGGATCACATGCTGCATGCCACGAATCTCGAGCGCGGCCAGCCCATCTTCTCGGCGTTCACTGGGCGCCCACTCTGGACCGTGGCCGGCATGGACGACAGCAACTGGGCCTCGCCCTCGGCCGCGCGTATCCATGGCCGCTCGATGGCTTTCGTCGGCAGTTACGATGGCACCCTGCGCGCATTGCCCCTCGACTCGGAAGCGCGGGCAGCACCCGAGCTGCGCAGCAACGCATGGTTCTGGCTGTCCTTCCCGCTGTTTCTCTTGCCCACCATCGGGCTGGCGCTGCTCTTTACCCGAGGCCATCGTCGCAGGAGAGCCGGCCGGCTGAGTGGTAGTGGCTAGCTTCGCCTGCGGAAGAAAAGCCAGGCCACAATCACCAGCATGGGCACGGCAGCATAGACCAGATAGAACACGCGCGACGAAGCCGGGCGTACCTGGGCCTTGCCAAGTCGGATCATGCCTCGGTCCTCGGGCGTAACCGACGTGCTGGTATCAACCTTTAGATCCGTGTCGCCGATCTTGCTTCCGCCGGCGCCCAAGCTAAGGAAGATGCGGTGCTCGCCTGGAGCAACCGTGGGGTTGCGGGTGAGGGTCAAGATGAAATCCGCGTTTTGGCCGGGCAGTAACTCGGCCACCACCGACGGCGTAACTTCGACATCACAACCATCGCTTCGGCCGGAG
>CAZBIU010000121.1:0-17441 GCA_964491625.1 uncultured Myxococcales bacterium | reverse complement strand
AGCATGTCGACGACTACTACATCGCGGGGGACGGTCATCCCAATGCGAAGATGAACGAGCTATTGTCCGATCAGCTTGCCAAGGACTTGTCGCCCGTTCTGGCAAGCCACAATCAATAGAGGCTGCTGTTCGGCCGCGCCAGCGAGCATCAGCGTCACGGCTGCGGCCGCCGCCGCTTTCGATACGCGCCCTCGCGCATGAGGCCGGCCCTTTGTGCTTGCGTGGGACATCCTCGCGTGGGAGCTTCCACGGCCGAAGGATGAGAGTCCTTGGCTAAGAGCGAGGCCATCGTCGAGCCGATCGGAGCGTGTGATTCGCCCGCCGATGTGTATGCCAAGCTGGCTGATCGTCCGGGCGCGTGCTTGCTGCAAAGCTCGATGGTAGATGCGCAGGTCGGCCGGTACTCAATCCTCGCGGCGCAGCCCTTCGCGCGCTTCACCGCGCATGCGGGTCGCGAGAGCGAATTTCAGCTGGAAGACCGGACGTTTCGTTCGCTCGGCAATCCGTTCCGCGCGCTCAACCGAGTGTTGGGTGACTACCACGTGGAAGCTCCGGATGGTTGTCCTGTCCCGTTCGTTGGGGGCGCACTGGGCTACTTCGGCTATGAGCTGTCCTGCGCTTCCGAGGATGCTGGCGGCGAGCCCAGGCGGCTGGTCGTGCCCGATTGTGTGTTCCTCTTCTATGACCACGGCATCGTCTTCGATCACTTGACCGGCGAAAACTACCTGGTCGGCCTTCCCACGAGCCGGATCTGGCAGGACAAGTCGAGCTTCCACGCGTTGCTGGATCGCGCGCGTCGGTCGACGACGCCCAGGGCACCGCTTCACATCGACATCGATGCGGTTTTGCCCGCGCCGTACCGAGCGGAGGTCTCGCCAGAGGCCTACCGCGAGATGGTGCGGGCGGTTCGGCGCTACATCATGGCGGGCGATGTCTATCAGGCGTGTACCACCTACGCGATGGAGATGGACTGCGGCGGGGATGCGCAGACCCTCTATCGCGTGCTTTGCGCCGCGAATCCGGCGCCGTTTTCGGCGCTACTCGATTTCGGCGACTTCCAAGTCGTCAGCGCCTCGCCCGAGCGATTTCTTCGCATTGGCAGAGACGGCAAGGTCGAGGCCCGGCCAATCAAGGGAACGCGCCCGAGGGGGAGCACGCCAGAGCTGGACGCCAGCTTGCGCGACGACCTGGCCGATTCGGAAAAGGATCGCGCTGAGAACCTGATGATCGTCGATCTACTGCGCAACGATCTCGGGCGGGTCTGCGAAGCGGGAAGCGTACGCGTTCCCGAGCTCTTCAAGATCGAAGCCTACGCGACCGTCTTCCAATTGGTCTCGACCATTGAAGGCCGGCTGAAGGCCGGCGAGTCGGCATTGTCCTCCATCGAGGCTTGCTTTCCCGGCGGCTCGATGACCGGTGCACCAAAGATTCGGGCCATGGAGATACTGCGCGAGCTGGAGCCGACCCCACGGGGTATCTACTCGGGAGCTCTGGGTTACTTGAGCTTCGACGGCAGCGCCGACCTCGGCATCGTGATCAGGACTGCGGTCTTGCAGGACGGCGTCGCAGTCTTCAACGTGGGCGGAGGTATCGTGTACGACTCGGATCCTGAAAGCGAGTACCAGGAATCGCTTCATAAGGCGCGGGCGCTCATCGCGGCCATCTCTTGTTGTGAGACCGACCGGGTGTCGTTTCGCCCTGGGGATTGAGGTGTGCTGCCGTGCTGCTGCTCATCGACAACTACGATTCCTTCACCTACAACCTGGTCCAGTACTTCGAGGAGCTGGGCGTCGGGGTGACCACGGTTCGCAACGACAAGATCACCCCGGCTGAGATGGCGAAGCTCGAAGGCGTCTCACACATCGTGCTCTCGCCCGGCCCGTGCACGCCCAAGCAGACCGGGGTTTCGAAGCACGCTGTGAAGATCTTCTGCGGCAAGGTTCCCATCCTTGGGGTCTGCCTCGGGCACCAAACCGTGGCGGAGATGTTCGGATGGCTGGTGGTGCGGGCCCGGGTGCCCGTGCACGGCAAGAACAGCCTGATTCACCACGACGGAAAGGGCGTCTACCAGGGCGTTCCAAGCCCCTTCGCAGCGACCCGCTATCACTCGCTGGTCGTCCGGCCCGAGGGCGAGAACCAGCGAGAGAATGAGCACCTGGTGGTCTCGGCTTGGACCGACGATGGAACGGTGATGGGCATTCGCCACAAGCGGTACAGGATCGAGGGAATGCAATACCACCCCGAAGCGCTCCTCACGGCCTGCGGAAAAGATCTGCTGCGGAACTTTCTCGGCCAGCAAGGCGGGCAATGGTAGGCGGCACGCTCCCGGCGACCGCCGCGGAACGAGTGCCCGCCGGCGTGAAGCACGCGACCCCGTATCGCGCCTGCCTATGGCCTATAACGAACGCGTCGATTCGATGCAACATGAATACTGACGCTGGCATCCTGCAGTCCCCACTTCTCCGATGAATAAAGGCAGCGGCGTCCGGCGTCTACGCTGCGATAATGTTGGCGGCTTGTGGGATCCAGCGGGTCCTCACAAGTGTCACCTAGCAAGAAAGGGCAGAATATGAAGAACCTGGTTTCGATCATGACATTGGGGATTCTCGTGGTCGCAGGCTGCGGTGGCAGCTCGTCCGGCACCGACGGCAGCACGTCCGGCGCTGGTGGCAGCACGTCCGGCCCCGACGGCAGCACGTCCGGCGCTGGCGGCAGCACGTCGGGCGCCGGTGGCAGCACGTCCAGCACCGGAATTCCTGCTGGCTGCAATGCTCCCGCCTGCCTGACCAACTTGGTAGGCAACTGCGCGCCCTCTGGCGACTGCGTTGAGCAGGCGAGCACGACCGGAACCGGACCCACCAACACCTGCTACGCGAACGGCGTAAGCGAGATCTCGAGCGCGGATCTCACGACGCTTACGTCCTCGATTGTGTTCAAGAAGGCAGGCGCCGTCTGCTACACCGTCGGCGTTGACCTGATGGCGGGGACTGGATCCATCAAGGACGCTTCGGGCAAGACGGTGGCCACAATCGTCGTCGACGCCAGTGGCTACTCGGTCACCTGTACCGGCGGAGCGCCGGTCACTCTGAATGCGGCCTGTGACTCGACCGGGCTCGGGCAGAGCGGCAGCAGCAGCACCTGCACCACCGGCCCCTGCAATCCGTAGCTCGAGCTGAACGCCACTTGGTCGGCGGCAACAGCGAGAAGGGCTCAGGCTTCGCGTCCGTAGCGGAGCCTGGGCCGTGGTCCCGGCTCTGCTGTGGAGTTACAGCCAGGCGCCGAGGGTCAGGACGAAGAGAATGCTCGGTCGGGTGGACGTGGCCACAACCGATCCGGCGAAGCGGATGGCGGGATACGGTTCAGCGATCTGTGCGTGGATCGCGAAAGCCATCTCGAACCGGTCCGCGAGCGCCAGCGCGACGCCGACGCCCCCATCGGCCAGAAACGACCACTGGGCGGTGTCTCTGCCGTGGTACGGGAATGAATTCGCCTGGCCGTCGACGCTGGTGTGAAGCGCCCCTGCCGAGAGCGAGAAGGCTGGGCGCAGCCGGTGCCCCGGCGCCAGCCGATAGCGCAGACCGAGCAGCCCGAATTCTTCGGCAACGTCGGCGCTGCCCACCTCGGTCCGCTGCACGCTCGGGCGCGTGCCAAGTCCGGCCGCTTCCACTTGGGCGACGAGCGATGGACCGAAAGCCCATACCAGGCGCAGGACGGGCATAATCGCGGGGCCCACGTCGCCGAAGCCCACCACGGCGGCGCCACCCACCTCGACGCCGAAGTGCTCCGGTCCGATGGGATTTCGGTCGCTGCCGACGAAATGTACGACGGCCGGCGGTATCGACTTGGCTTGGTTCGGGCGGCTGGCCGGCGCCAGGTCGATTTCCAGAAAGCTGGCTCGCAAAAGCTCAAGCGTGTGGATGGCGAAGGTCTTCGAGGCGTGGTCGGATTCCGGCTTGAACGGGATTCGCCGGACGACGGTTTTCTCGGTCACCTTGTCGATGACCCACACCTCGACCCAATCCGGAGTCTTGTCGCCGAGAACCGCGACCACCGCATCCGCCTTTCGGGATCCGGCCAATTGTTCGAGCCAGTTGCGCGATTCGGTGATCCCTGGCCCATCGATGACCTCGATCTGGAAGCCCTCCGAGATAAGCTCGCCGCGCACGCGCACGATGGCCTCGGCCATGACGGCCGATGGATCGGGAGGTCGCACCAGGATCACGCTGGCGGCGGATGCCTCGCTAGACCACGCGAGCACCGCCGACAGGACAACGGCGAACGCCAGCAGGCGTGCGGCGAAGCCGATCACGGTTGGAGCAGCAAAGCGCGCGCAGCGCCAGCGTAGGTACCGGTCGGGAAGCGACGTAGGTACTCCCTGGCCAGCGACTCGGCGTCGGCGGATCCTCGGAGCTGTTTGGTCACCATCATCTTTCGACCGAGCGCCTCGGATGCGTAAGTGCCTTTGGGCGCGCCGGCTAGATACGTATCGTACCACCGAATCGACTCGCCTGTCCCCTGTCTCGATTCTTCGAGGCGGCCCAGCAAGAATGCTGCGTCCAAGGCCGAACGCGTGCCCGGAAATCGGTTGCGCTCCGCCAGGAGGGCAACACGTGCGAGCCCCGTCCGTCGGCGATAGCGGGCCGCATCGGCCAGCGCCAGCAAGTCCTCGCTGGAGGCCTGCGCCAGGGTTCGCCTTACGCCAGCGCGATCAACGTCGGCGAGGACGCGATCCCACGCGCCGGCCGCCACCGCTTCGACCCAGCCACGGCCTATGATGGACCTGGCTTCGGCGGACCTTCGGTAAGCGGCAAACGGGGCACTTCGGCCTCCGGTTCCCCCTACCCCGGATGGTGCCTCGGCCGGGACTAGGCCTTCGGAGTCACCTTCGGCATGCTCCGCGGGTGAGTCAGACCATTCCCCACCGGGACCCGCCTCGGTTATCACGGTCTCTTTCTTGGGCAGGTTGACCACCAGTCGCTGACCCGCCTTGACCAGGATCTCTCCGGTGGAAACCGGTCCGGTTACCGACACCTGGCCGTGCTGGAGCTTCAGGTCGAAGCGCTCGCTGACCGCATCCCACGCCACCGTGAAAACGGTCCCCTTCACCGTGACAAGGAAGGGGCCGACGTCGACCAGCCACCGCGCATCGGTTCGGGGCGTGACCTGGAATGAGGCGGTGCCGTGCTCGATGGCGATACGCGCGCCCGCCGGGGTGACGCTTCGGAGCCGGCTGCGGGTTCCAGGCATCAGCATGAATTCGGTGCCCTCGGCGAAACGAAGCTTGACCCCGTTATCGCCCGATTCCCGGAGGTAGCCCCCTTCTACGAGGTTGCCACCTTCTACTTGGTAGCTAAGCGCCGGCGGTGTTGCAGCTCGAATCGACAGACGACTCGGCGCGCGAACGGCGACCGCCAGCACCACGGCGGACGCAAACGCCCCGACCGCCGTGAGGTGAACCAGGGTCCTGCGTCGAGCCCTCTGCGTGGCAATGCGAGCCGAAACCACGGCCCACTCGTTGCCGAGCTCAGCGGGGCTGGGCGGAGGAAGCTGGCTGCACGCGTCGCGGGCAAGCTCGGTCAGGGTGTCGAGCGGCGGCGGGTCCATCTGGGTGCAGATCTCAGGTCGCATCCCGTCCCCGCTTTCTGAGGAGCAGGCTGGCGAGCTCGAAATCGGTCTCGATCCACTCCGACAGTTGTTGCGTTGCCCGTTCCTGTAGCCGTTTCACCGTCGATATCGATATTTCCATCGCCGCCGCTGTCTCCTCAATCGTCATCGATTCGATGTGGCGCAGGGCATACACCAGGCGCTCGCGCGTACCCAGCCGAGACAAGAGGGCATAGAAGCGCCTCAGCATGTCGCGCGATTCGACGTCGACGGACACGTTGACCAAGTCCGCCAGCGACTCCGTCGGCTCGAAGGTGAGCCAGCTATGCACGCGTCGTCGGCGCAGCTCCCATTTTAGCACCCGGATGGCGAACGAGACGATGAAGCTGTGCAGGCATTCCGGCTTGCGCAGGGTCTTTGCCTTTCGGGCTAGCCGGCAAAAGACCTCTTGGACGATGTCGTCGGCTTCAGATTCCGAGCCCAGGGTGCTGACCGCCATCTTGAGCACGATGGGCGCGAAGCGATTCCACGTCTCCCCGAACGCCCAGGCCGCACCGGCAACCAGAGCGCGCGCGAGATCTGTGTCGCTCAGGCGGTCTCCCGCTGGCTGAGAAACCAGTGCCAGCGGCTTGTTTTGGCTGCGGATAACCATGAAATTCTAATCCAAGTGCCTCAGATAATAGTGCCAACTATGGCCCGGAACGGCTCACCGATGAAGGCGCAACCATAGCGCCTTTCCGACCGGCCGCCTGTAGTGGGGCGCACATCGGCGAAAAGATGGAGAAAAGTCGGATCGGCACGGGTCGGGGCTGTGTCGTCGCGGCATAGAGAAAACGTGCTAGCTCCCGCTTAGACTCCTCTATCCGACGCCGCGGGTTCCGGCCGGCACAGGGACATCTACTGAGGATAGCCGTCCGTCTGCCAGTTCTCCAGCATTCGCAGGCCGTTGGGACCGACGCCGTCGCCGTCCTTCGCCGCGGGTGGCATCTTTCCGGATCGCACGTCCCCGACCGCGGAGGCCGCAACGTCGATTACTCCGAGGACATCGCCGACGCCGTTGTAGCTATCGAGGCGAAAGGTGCTCGGTGCCCCGCGCTGCGGCGGGGAGCCGTGACAGAGCAGACAGTGATCGACAAACAGCGGGTAGATGTTGCCGTTGTAGGTCGGGTGGTCGGGTACGCTGCTTACGTCGGCAATGCCGTAGTTGCAGGACTGGGCCAGCGCGGCTGCGGCGACGAGGGGCAGAAATCGCCTGGCGATCTTGGTCCTAGCTTTGTCCTCCCGGATCGGTCGTGCCATGAGGCCTCGATTGGATAGTGAATCGAGCCGAGGAAGATCAGGCAGCGAGCGCGCCGGACCCTATCAACGCTTCGAGGTGTGACAAAAAGGAGCGCAAGAATCGGTTTGGTGATTGCCCAAAGTGCGTGCGGAGGCTTGCTGCGACACTGCCTGCTTCCGACGGTTTCAAGCTACTAGAGAGGTAGGCCGCAAGTCGCCCACGTCTGCCGCTTGGAGGAAATGCAACGTGAAATCATACAAATCAGCTCTGGTATGCGCCATGGCTTTGGCAGGTTGCAATCGGCTAAGCCCGGTGGACCGCACCCCGACCGTGACCGGGCTGGGGGGCGCGACCGGTGGCGGCGCAGGTGGCGGGATAGCATCCGGAGCCGGCGGGAGCACCGGAGCAGCCCAGGGCCTGCCTTGCGAAGTACAGGCGATCCTCGTGAAATATTGCGGTAGCTGTCACGGCGCAATCCCTCAGGGCGGCGCCCCGCGCTCGCTTCTGACCTATGCGGACCTGACCAAGCCGGATTTGACGAACAAGAGCATCACGGAAGCGCAGGCGGCCCTGCAGCGGATCCAAAGCCAGGGATCGCCAATGCCGCCGACGCCGAACGCGGTGCCAACTGCGGCCGAGATTGCGACCCTGCAGGGCTGGGTCGACAACGGCTATCCTTTCGGTTCCTGTGCCAGCGGCGCGGGAGGTTCGGCAGGTGGCGGGTCCGGTGGAGCGGGCCAAGGCGCTGGCGGCGGCCAGGGAGGATCCTCGGGCAGCAGCCAAGGTGGCCCCGGCGGCCGCCAGGCCGGCGGAGCCTCGGGCGGTTCGGGGCAGGGCGGAGCAAGCGGCGCAGGAGGCGGGACCGCCTCGGGCCTGCCATGCAACATACAAACCCTGCTCGTCAATCGTTGCGACAGTTGTCACGGCTCAACCCCTTCTGGAGGCGCGCCGCGATCGCTCGTCACCTACGCGAATCTGACCGCTTCGGATCCCTCGTCCCCATCCATGACCGAGGCGCAAGTGGCCCTGCAGCGGATGGAAAGCTCGACCTCACCGATGCCGCCATCACCGGCTTCGACCGCCACGAGCAGCGAGATCACCGCCCTCGGGGACTGGATCAACAGCGGTTATCCGAGCGGAACCTGCGGTGGGGGCGGTACGGGGGGAACAGCCGGCGGAGGAGCCGCGGGATCGGGATCCGCGGGCGCGGGTGGGGCGACGGGATCGGGAGGAGGAGGCGGCGCAGGGGGATCGAGCCAGCCAGCGTCAGGCGGTTCAGGCGGCCGGTCGGATGCCGGCGCCTCCGGAAGCCTGCCGTGTGATGTGCAGACTCTGCTGGTCAATCGCTGCGACAGTTGTCACGGCACGACGCCGTCGGGAGGCGCGCCGCGATCGCTTGTCACTTACGCGAATCTGACCAGCGCGGATCCGTCGAGCTCAGCCATGACCGAGGCGCAGGTTGCCGTGCAGCGGATGCAGAGCACGACCTCGCCCATGCCGCCGTCGCCAGCTTCGCCTGCCACAAGCTCGGAGATCGCGACCTTGCAGAATTGGATTAACAGCGGCTATCCCTCGGGTGCATGCGGCGGCGACGCCGGCACCACGCCCTCGGATCCATTGAATGCACCGCCGACTTGCACAAGCAACACAACCTGGACGCGCGGAACCAATGGCTCGTCATCGATGGAACCCGGACAGGCGTGCATCAGTTGTCACGCCAAGAGCGGCGGCGAGGCTCCGACCTTCGTCATCGCCGGCACCCTGTATCCCACAGGGCACGAGCCGGACAATTGCAACGGCGTCAACGGTTCCACAAGCGGCGCCAAGGTCGTGGTGACCGGCAACAATGGCAGCACAGTCACGCTGACACCCAATTCAGCCGGCAATTTCTATTCGTCGACGTCGCTGCCAGGTCCGTACCAGGCCAAAGTCGTCAATTCGGCCGGGATCGAACGTGTTATGTCGTCCACCGCAAGCACCGGCGATTGCAACAGTTGCCACACTCAGAACGGGACCAACGGTGCGCCGGGACGGATTACGCTGCCGTAGGGGCCACTATAGCAGACCCTTCAGGGCTTGGTCGTACCAAGTGTCTCCCATCAAAAGGTAGCCTTTCAGATTGGGATGCCACTGGTCCTCAATCAGCGAGGCCTTGCCGGCATCGACGAAAGGCTTGAACATGTTCACGAGAAGGATGTGCTTGCCGGCGTCGGAGCGTGCTTTGACCACGTCGGGAATCGCGAGGTCGTACGTGTTGATGCGGTCGGTGAGGCCGGCGTCGTCGCCCTTGCTGGTGTCTCCGCGCGACGGGATGGGCTGGGCCACGACAATGAGCACATCCGGCAACTGGGTGTAGATCGTATCGATGAGATCTCCCAGGCGCTTGGGAGCATTGGTCATGTCGTAGTTGTCGATACAGTCGTTCGTACCGATCATCAGAAGAACAATGTCCGGCTTGTATTGCAACATAACGCTGTTGGTCGCCAGGCACTTACTGTCCGCAGCCAGACAGTACGAGATTCCGTACCGGCTGCCTTCAGGATAGATGGTCCAGCCGCTGTGACCTTCATGGTTGTGCGGAAACGCGACGCCGTCGACGGTATCCGGGCCATTCCAGCCCGAGCCCACGAAGGTGATGTTCTTCTTGTCTGCAAGGGCACGGTGGAAAAGCTCTACACGATATCCGCCCGGCGTGTCCTGATTGTAGCCGTCGGTGATCGAGTCGCCGAACGGCATGATCTTGCACGCGGTCCCGTCGGTGGGGCAGGGGTGATAGGTCGATGTCGATCCCCCTGCGCCGGACGCGCCGTCGGTCGCACCGCCGCCACGGCCCGAAGCGCCGGCCGTCGCGCCGCCGCCATTGCCCGAAGCGCCGGCCGGATTGCCACCGCTGCTCAAGGAGCCGCCGGCCGAGCTGTCCGCGCTTCCTGCGGAGCCGCCCGTCGCCTTGCCGCCCTGGCCGCCGCCAGCCGTGGCCAACCCGCCCGATCCTGTCGCCCCGCCAGTGCTCTTGCCGCCTGCACCCTGTCCGCCCGTCGTAGGTCCGCCACCGGTGGCGACCCCGCCCGTGCTGGGTGTACCGCCGCCCTGTCCGCCGGACGCGCCGCCGGCTTGCGATCCGGCTGAACCGCCGGTCGCCTTGCCGCCGGTTGCGCTTCCGCCTGCGTTCTGGCCACCGCTGGCAGCCCCCCCCGCGCTCGTGCTCCCGCCCAGGCCGCCCGTCGTCGTTCCTCCTCGGCCTGTCGTCGATACACCGCCGGTGGCGGCGCCGCCCGTGCCTGGATGTCCGCCGGAGCCCCCGCCCGTGGTTCCTCCCGCGGCGGTCGTACCTCCGCTGCCGCCCTTGTCACCACCCGAAACACCCCCGTTTCCGGCTCCGCCGGTTTGTCCCGGCGCCGGGCTGCCGGAGCTGTTGCTGCAGCCAACCGCGGTTGCAGCCAGGCCGACCAACAACCATGAGAAGAATCGGGCTGTCTTCACGTGCATTTCCTTTGCGGGAGCATCGAACCAGCATGAAAAGCCTATCAGTCCGCGCGGATGGCGACAACGTTGGTATGCGTGCGCGCAGCCCGTCTCGTGGGGCGGTTCCTTCACTGGACGTTGATTCGGTAGTCGAACCTCAGTCCGGAGTTGCGCGGGAAGGTGGCGCGGCGGACCGCCTTGGCGATGCATTGGGCGATCGGCAAGTCGGCCAGCCTGCCGCGAAGGTCGACGTCGGTGACCCTGCCATCCTTACCCACGGTGATCCCGAGATCCGCGACGCCAGACTGCCCAAAGCGCTTGCTACAGGCGTTCGCGTCGACCTTGACACCCGCCATCGCCGTCGTGATGTCGGCCGCGGTCAGTGAGGGCAGAGGCACCGGCTCCGGTCGCCTGGGCTTGGGCGCTGGCTCGTCCTTCTGCACGTCCTTGAGCACGGCGTCGATTTCCTTGCTGGTGGTGCGCTTGACACTGGGCTTGCTCCCGTTCCCGCTCGCGACGCCGGCCATCAGATCATCGAGTCCGTCGCCGGATTTCCCCAGCTTGCTTTGCGCCGGAGCGGGCTCGCTCCCGACCCTTGCCACCGTCGCCGGCTTGTCCGCTCCGTCAGTTTCACCAGCGAAGGGATCGCTAGTTTCCCGCGCTCTTGGAGGCGCAGGCGTCGGCGCGGGCCCGGGTGGCTCGCCCAGTGCCAGCGTGGCCGTCACCTTGCTGCGGCTGCCGCGCGCCGCGCGTGCTGGGGGCTCTGGCTCTCGCGCCGTGCGCGGGGGCGCAGCCGCCCTGGTCTTCACGACGACAGCGGGCGCCTTCACCTCGGGCTGTTGCATGGCAGTCTCTGGTGTCGGCTTGGCTTCGACCCTTGGGGCGGCAACCGCAGCAGGCGATCCAGCGGCGGCCCTGGCGTGCCCAGGAGGCGGCGAAGATCCCTCGATAGGTCTCGGCAGATACGGCCGCAGGAAGCCGGGTGACGACGCCGCCAACCAACCGATTCCGTCTTCGATGCCCTGGTCGGCCCATCCGCCCAGCGGCCCCGCCGCCCCCAGTCCGCCCGCAAACACACACAGGGACCACGCGACGATTGCACGATGCCCCTTAGGTTTGGCTCTTGCTACCGGTTCCGCGACCCACGGCTCTGGCATGCGGAGGTTTGGCTGGGGCACGGCTTGGCTCGGCCACGCGTCTTGGCCCGGCTGAGCCTGGGGCGAAGCTTGGCTCGGCCACGCGTCTTGGCCCGGCTGAGCCTGGGTCGAAGCATGACTCGGCCACGCGCTCAAGGGTTGCTGAGGCAGCTCTTGCCCGGGCCACGGGCTCGAGCGCTGTTGGGGCGGATACTGGCTTGGCCGGGGAACGAACGGCTGTTGGGCCGCGTTCGGAGTTGGCAAAGAGAGGTTGCTGCTTGCCATGCGGGATAGCCTAATGGATTTCCACGGCCGCGGTTACTCCGAAAATCGCCGAGTCCGAAACTCGCCAAGACAGCGCGCCGAGACGGCTCGCCGTGTCCTTAGGGCGGGCTTGAGCTGGCTCCTTCAATGAAAGTCCCTCGACACGTCAATTCCACCCAATCTCCCTTCCAATGCCTCGAAGTGGTCGGCCTTGATTGAAACCACGCTATCTTGGTTTTGCACCACACCTTCCATCAGGATCGCGTTCACTGCGACGATGGTGTTGCGATTGTCCTCGAAACACTTGGGCGTAACGATGGCGTTGGCGAAGCCGGTCTCGTCTTCCACGGTGACGAAGACGAAGCCCTTGGCGGTGCCGGGGCGCTGGCGCACCACCACGATGCCGGCCACACGCGCGCGTTGGCCGGCGGGAATCTTGGCCAGGTCGGCGGCGCGTACGATGCCTTCGCGACAGAGCTCGTCGCGAACCAAGGCCATGGGGTGGGGGCCGGTGGACATACCGGTGCCGCGAAAGTCGGCGGACATCTCTTCGGCGTCGTTCATCTCGGGCAGTGGTGACTGTGGATTTTTCGCTTCACTCTGCGCAAACAGCGGCCCCGACCGCCCCAGCGCCTCCACTTGCCAAAGCGCTTGCCGGCGGCTACCGCCAAGACTGGCGAAGGCGCCGATTTGCGCCAGGGTCGCCAGCTCTTTGCTGTCGGCTTCCACGTGCGTTTCGAAATCGGCCAGCGATGAAAATGGCCGCGCGGCCCGCGCCGCCTCGATGCGCCTTCCGACCTCTTCGCGCAGGCCGGACACGTAGCAGAGACCCAGGCGCAGCGCCCGCGCCCCATTCTCCAAATCGCACAGCCAGCCGGAACGGGTGACGTCGACCGGGCGCACCTCGACCCCGTGGCGGGCGGCGTCCGCAATCAGCGTCGAGGGATGATAAAAGCCCATGGGCCAATTGTTGAGCAGGACGCACACGAAAGCGGCCGGATGATGCCGTTTCAAATACGCCGACGCATATGCCAAGAGCGCGAACGAAGCGGCGTGCGATTCGGGAAAACCATACAGTGCGAACGACTTAATCCCTTGCACGATCTCGTCCTGGGCCCCGCCGACGATGCCCTTGGTTGCCATGCCGGCGCGCAATTCGGTTTCAATAGCGTTCATGCGCTGTTGCGACCGCTTGAAGCCCATCGCACGCCGCAGTTCCTCGGCTTGGCCTCCGGAAAATCCCGCCGCCACCATGGCGATGCGGATCAATTGCTCCTGAAATAGCGGCACGCCCAGGGTGCGCTTCAGAATCGGTTCCAGCGACGGATGCGGGTAGACCACCTGCGCGCGACCGGTGCGACGGGAAAGATAGGGATTCACCATTTTGCCGACGATGGGGCCGGGGCGAATAATGGCCACCTCCACCACCAGGTCGTAGAAGCGCTCGGGCTTCATGCGCGGCAGGGTCGCCATCTGCGCGCGCGATTCGATTTGAAACACGCCCACCGTGTCGGCGGCGCGCAACATCGCGTATACCTCGGGATCGTCGGGCGGCAGGCGCGCGTAGTCGATGGTGACGTTTTCGTGGCGCTGGATGATCGGCAGCGCGTCCTCAAGCACCGCCATCATGCCGAGCCCAAGCAAGTCCACCTTTACGATGCCGAGATCGGCGCAGTCGTCCTTGTCCCACTGGACTACCACCCGGCCGGGCATGCTGGCCGGTTCCAGGGGAACCACGTCGTCGAGCCGCCCGGCTGCGAGCACCATGCCGCCCGAGTGCTGGCCGAGGTGCCGGGGCAGATTGAGCATCGCGGTGGCGACCTCGGCGAGAAGGCGTGTGCGTCGGTCGGTGGCGGGGAAACCGGCCATTTCGATGTAGCGTGCGAGCGGCTCGCCCTCGTCGAGGTACCACGGCAGGTGCTTGGAAATCCGACCAAGTTGGTCCTCGGAAAAGCCCAGGGCCCGGCCGGCGTCGCGCACCGCCATGCGCGGGCGGTAGGTGATCACGTTCGCGGTCATGGCGGCGCCGCGACTGCCGTATTTTTCGTACACGTGCTGAATCACGCGTTCGCGCCGGTCGCCCGACGGCAGGTCGAGGTCGATGTCGGGCATGCGGTCGGTGGCGTTGCTGGCGCTTTTTACGCGTTCTTCGGATAAGAAGCGCTCGAACAAAAGCTCCATGCGCACCGGATCCACGGCGGTGATGCCAAGCACGTAGCAGACCGCGGAATTGGCCGCCGAGCCGCGCCCTTGCACCATGATGCCGTGCCGACGCGCGAAGCAGACGATGTCCCACACCACCAGGAAGTAACCGGCGAGCGACAGCCGATCGATGATACCAAGCTCGTGGGCGAGCTGCTTTCGCACCTTGGGCAGCAGCGGATCGTCGGCGCTGTAACGTTGGCTGATGCTTTGGTAGGCAAGCGCCACGAGGAAGCTTTGCTGGGTTTCGCTGGGCGGAACCGGGTAGGCGGGGAAGCTGTAGCCGAGATCGGCCAAGGTAAACGCGCAGCGTTCGGCGATCGCGCGCGTGGCGCGTACGGCGGCGGGCAAGTCGCGAAACAGGTCCGCCATCACGTCTGGCGGCTTCAGCCAGCGCTCGGCGTTGGGGGCGACACGGCGGCCGATCTCGTCGACGCTGCGCCTTTCTCGCGCGCAGGTGAGCACGTCGTGCACCACCCGGCCCTCGGGCGCGGCGTAGCGGACGTCGTTGCTGGCCACCACCCCGATTTTCTCCGCCTCGGCTTGCGCCAACACCGCGCGCGTCTGGCGTGCCTCGGCCGCGTCGAAATGGCGTTGCGCTTCGAGGAAGACCTGGCTTTCGCCGAAGGCTGCGACCAGTGCGGGCAAGTCGGGGCGCGGCTTCGGCCCGGCGAGCGCAATCAGACCCTCGGCGTGCTCGGCGAGCAGCGCCAAGGTGACGGATGGAATATCAGACTTTTGCCGTCCTTCTTTGGCGCGGGTGAGAAGCCGGCACAGATTCTGGTAGCCGCGCCGGCTTTCCACCAACAGAAGCACTGGATCCGCCGCAGCCAGCGTGACCTCGGCGCCGACGATGGGACGAAGTCCAGCCTTCTGCGCGGCCGAGAAAAAACGAGGTGCGCCGTAGACGCCGTTGCGGTCGGAGAGCGCGAGCGCGCGATGGCCAGACTTTGCGGCGGCCACCACCAAGTCCTCGGGCAGCGAAGCGCCATCGAGAAAACTGAATGCCGATCGGCAGCGCAGCTCGACGTAGTCCCCTTTCATGCGACGTCCTCAATCGAAATAACCGTCGAGAAACCAATGGCCATTGCGTTGGTCCCTGTGAATGCGATACACCGCCCCGTCGGAGGCATGCACGTTCCAGTACTCGCGCGCCCAGCCGCCGTGGTCGTCGTCCCACCACTCGCCGGACAGTCGATACGGCCCGGCCGCGACCAGGATGCGCGCAGTGGTTTCTTTTCCGCGCAGCGCGGTCGGCTCGGCTCGCCCCATCAACACTTCGATGGCTTCGGGCGGCCGGCGCCGCCGGATGGTCAAGGTGGGTGTGCTTGCTGTCGCCTGATCAGGGGCTCCATGATCGCGTGGGCGAAGGTGGGCTTTGCCCGCCGTAGCCAGAGCGCGGGAGGGGATGGGAACCCTCCCAGGGTTCCCATTACAAAAGGTAGCGATTCCGACTGCCTCTTCGCGCCAGGTGTCCACCGTCGCTGGCGTACCCACGTTTTCCGGACCCACCAGCGCGGCCAGGCGAGCCACCGTCGCGGCCAGGCGATCGGGCGCCGGACCGGCGGGTCGCAGAAGGTCGAGCTGGGTGGCCCGCACGCGCGCGGGCAGGGCGAGCAAACGAAGGCTGACCACCGGCGCACCGGGCGGCCGGCGCGCGAGATCCAGGCGCAGCAGATCGAGCAGGGTGGCGGTTTCACGGGTCGGCGCCGCAACCGGAACCGTGCGCACGTCGAGCCCGCGCGGATCCAACCCAAGCCGCACGGTGAGCCCGGCGCACGCGAGGCTGCGACAGGCCAGCCGCTGCAAGACGCGATCGACAAGACCGCGCAGAAGGAAGGACAGCGGTTCCAATTCTTCCACGCAATAATCGAGGTCGAGCCCTTCTTCGAGCGCATCGGCGGGAAAATGCGGCACGAACGGCTCGTCGTCCTCGCCGCGCGCAAGCCTGCACGCACGCGAGCCGGCCTCGCCCAGGCGCAACGACACCTGTGCCGTGGGCAGCGTCGCCAGCTCGCCCGCGGTGCGGATACCCCAGCGATCGAACGTCTCGCGCAAAGCGGGATCGTCCGTCAATAGCTTGACCGGCAGCGGGGCAAGAAAGGCGCGGCTGGGCGCGCCCGACCCGACCACGGCCAGCTCTTTCGCGCGTGTGGCGATGCGCGCGACGCCCTTGGATCCGGCGACCGACACGCGCGTGCCCAGGCCCACGCGTGTCGCGTGCGCTTGCACGGCTTGCACGATGGCCTGCTCGGTCGGGTAAAGCTGGCCCAGATCTTCGACGGCGAAGAAGATGTTTTCGGCTTCGCATTCGATGCGCGGCGCGAAGGCGTAGCCCACGTCGGCCAGCGCGGACTTGGCCGCTTCCACGTCGGCGGGCGATGCGGAAAGCAGGCGTACCCCCGGGCAGACCGTTTCGGCCTGCGCAGTCGTCATGCCCATGCGCACGCCCGCGCGCCGGGCTTTGGGGGTCATGTCCTTGATGTGCTTGCCGGCAAGCAGAGCGCAGGGCAAGTCGCGCGCCTCGGGCGTGCGGCGCAGGACCGCTTGCAAGGCTAATCGTGGTGCGAAAACGCAAGCCAGGCGCATGATGGTCCCTCGTCGGAAAAGTCGTGCTTGCCCCGCACGCATCGCGCCTGCGCGCGCAGGCCGGTCAGTAACCAAGGTTTTTCAAATCGCGGTACCGCGGCGGAAAGCTCGATGGTGGCAGCGGCGAACGAGCCGACGGCGGATGCGGGCGTGGCGGCGAGAATGGTGGTCCGCTGGCGAAGCGCGCCGTGCTTGAGCCGAATCCAAGCCGCGCTGGGCGCGCGCGGACGCTGGTCGCCGAAGTCGATCGCCACCAGGTCGAAGCCACCGGCGCTGACCACCAAGTCCGTCGCCTTGAGCGCCTGCTCGACTGTGGCTCGGATCCAGAGCAGACGAGCCAGCACGATGCCAGCCGCCTCGGCGGATCGCGGATCGAGCGCGCCGCCGGAATCGACCAACGCCACGGCCCGCCCCGCCGCGATGGCAGCGGCCAGCGACGCATACAAGATCGCGGTGCGCCCCGATGTGCGCGACCCGCGCAGCTCGGCCAGCGTTGCCCGCGGCCACCCCCCGCCCAGGATCTCGTCGAGAGGCGCAACGCCGGTCGCGAGATAGCCGCGTTGCTCGGTCAGCCGCCTAACCGGTACGATGTGCGCGAGAATTTCGGGACTTAAAGACATGGACCCTCAATGGTACTGAACTTGTGTTCAGTGATCCAGTGAATGCCTCTAAGGGGGCGATTCCAAAGTGGATTTAGAATCACCAACGACGACTCGGTCGGCCCGTGACTACTTCTCAAGCGGGCGCGCGAAAGCGCCGAAGTCTTGCCCGAGTGTCGATATGAGATCCGATACGGTGTGTGCGTCGTGGCGTCATGAGGGCGCCGGGGCGAGGTAGTGCTGAGGACCGAGGATGGCAAGCGAGCCTCCAATCCCGTTTCACGACCTGCTGAACGCCGCCTCCAG